>PFJA01000241.1 GCA_002782905.1 Lysobacterales bacterium CG_4_10_14_3_um_filter_64_11 | reverse complement strand
AACCATGGCGACCCGTATCCGGCAAAAGCCGGCGCCCGCGGCCACGCGCAGTGCGGCGCATGAGATGGCTGGCCGGGCCGATGCCGCCGCCGACCTGCTCAAGGCGCTGGCCAACCCGCAGCGGCTGCGCATCCTGTGTCTGCTGCATGACAGCGAGATGTCGGTCGGCGAACTCAACCAACACGTCGATCTGAGCCAGTCGGCACTGTCGCAGCACCTGGCCGTGCTGCGCGAAAAGACTTTGGTGCAAACCCGGCGCGACGCGCAGACGGTCTACTACACCTTGGCGCCGGGCCCGGTCAGCGCGATCATCCACACCCTGCACGGCATCTATTGCGCGGATTGTTGAGCGCGCGGCGACGGTGCGCAGGCGGTTTTCGGCGCCGCCAGCACACAACGCTCGGCAAACGCCGCAGCCTCACGGCCGTTTGAACGGCCCGGTGCGGCCGCGCGCCCGATCCGACTGCACCTCGTACCAGATGGCGTTGAGGATGCCGACACTGCACGCCAGCGCGAGACCCAATATCCAGGTGAAATACCACATCAGTACAGATCCTCCGATTCGACGACGTGTTGGCGGGTGACCTGACCGCGCATCACGCGGAATGCCCACGTGGTGTAAGCCAGCACGATAGGCAGCAGCACGGCAGTGGCAAGCAGCATGATCTGCAAGGTCAACGCGCTTGACGACGCATCCCAAACGGTCAGCCCATGTGCAGGATGGCTCGATGACGGCAGCAGGAACGGAAACAGGCTGAAGCCGGCAGTGAGAATGATGCTGGCAACACTCACGCCGCTCGCCACCAGGGCAAAGCCGCGGGAAGGCAAGGTCAGCACCCCAAGCAAGCCAACGGCCGCCAGCACTGGCGCGACAAGGATCCACGGATGCGTGCTGTAGTTGTTGAGCCAAGCCCCCGCCTGCACGCTGACGTGCTTGTACAACGGATTGGAAGCAGCGAGCGGATCGATCACACTCGTAACAACCTGCCCGTCGAGGCTGACCAACCAGACGCCAGCGGCCGCGAAAGCCGTCGCGGTAACCATCGCCGCAACGCGGGCGATGCGCCGCGCACGCGCACCCACCGGGTCTTCGACACGCATCGCTGCAAAGCTGGCGCCATGCATCACCAGCATCGCCAGGCTGACGACACCAGCCAGCACAGCGAACGGATGAAACAAGTCGAACAGCCCGCCGTCGTAGCTCACCCGCATGTCGTCGCTGAACTGAAACGGCGCGCCCAGAAACAGGTTGCCGAAGGCCACGCCGAACACCAGCGCCGGTACCGCACCGGCGATGGTCAAGGCCCAGTCCCAAGTATTGCGCCAGGCCGGATTCGGCAGCTTGTTGCGGAACACGAAACCCACCGGACGCAAGATCAACGCCAGCAATACCAGCAACAGGGCGAAGTAAAAACCCGAAAACGACGCCGCATACAGCGCTGGCCAGGCGGCAAAGATCGCGCCGCCACCGAGGATGAACCAGACCTGGTTGCCTTCCCAGTTGGGCTCGATCGCCTCGATCACCATGCGCCGCTCGACATCGTCCCTGCCGAGCAGGCGCAGGATCGCACCAACGCCAAGATCGTAGCCATCGGTCAGTGCGAAGCCGATCAGCAGTACCCCCAGCAGCAGCCACCAGATTTCGCGCAACGTTCCATAGTCGAACATGATCAACTCCCGTCAGTCGGTCAACGCGGAATGGCTGGTGGCGGGATCTTGCCCCTTGCGCGGCCAGTAGCCGAGCCCATCCGGGCCAGCCTTGATGGTGCGTCGGAGCAAAAACACGTCGACCACCGCCAGCGTGGTGTAGAGCACGACAAACCCCAGCAGGCTCAGGGTGACTTCGCCCGCACTGCGGCTGGACACGCCGAGGAAGGTCGGCAGCACACCATCGATCGCCCACGGCTGGCGACCGTATTCGGCCACCACCCAACCCAGTTCAGCGGCCACCCACGGCAGCGGCAGGCTCCACATCGCGATGCGCAGAAAACGCGGGCTGTCGAGCCGGCGCGTCGCCGACAGGTAGAACGCGGTCGCGAACAGCGCGATAAAGAAAAATCCGAGCCCGACCATGACCCGAAACGACCAGAACAGCACCGGTACGTTGGGCACCGTGTCCCACGCCGCACGATCGATGATCGCGGCATCGGCCTTGGCCGGATCGTCGACGTAGCGCAGGGTCAGCAAACCGTAGCCGAGGTCGTCGGCGAGCGCCTGGAATGCCTGCTGCTTGACGAGATTGGTGCGGTCGGCACGCACTGCCTGCAAGGCGGCATGGGCTGCAATGCCGTTTTCGATGCGTTGCCGATTGCGCGCCACCAACTCGCGGATACCAGCGACCTCACCATCGAGCGAACGCGTGGCAATCAGGCCCAAGGCCCAGGGAATGCGCAGCGCCGCCGTGGTCTGCTGCGTATCGCGATCGGGGAAGCCAAACAAAGTGAAGCTGGCCGGCGCCGGCTGGGTTTCCCATTCTGCCTCGATCGCCGCCACCTTCATCTTCTGGTCGGCCGACGCGGTGTAACCACTTTCATCGCCCAGCACCACCACCGACAGCGCCGAAGCAAGGCCGAAACTGGCTGCCACCGCCATCGAGCGACGCGCGAATGCCTGATTGCGACCACGCAACAGGTAGTACGCACTGATTGCCAAAACGAACACCGAGCCGGTGACGTAGCCGGCGCTGACCGTGTGCACGAACTTCGATTGCGCCACCGGGTTGAACACCACCGCCGCGAAGTCGGTGACTTCCATGCGCATGGTCTCGAAATTGAAGCGAGCACCGACCGGATTCTGCATCCAGCCGTTGGCAATCAATATCCACAAGGCCGAAAGGTTGGCGCCCAACGCGGTCAACCAGGTGACGGCAAGGTGCTGCAACGTGCTCAAGCGATCCCAGCCGAAGAAGAACAGCCCCACCAGGGTGCTTTCGAGGAAGAATGCCATCAAGCCCTCGATCGCCAGCGGCGCGCCGAAGATATCGCCGACGTAGTGTGAGTAGTAGGCCCAGTTGGTGCCGAACTGGAACTCCATGGTGATGCCGGTGGCCACCCCCATCGCGAAGTTGATGCCGAACAGCACACCCCAGAAGCGCGTCATCTGGCGCCAGATCACACGACCGGTCATCACGTACACGCTTTCCATGATCGCCATGATCAACGCCAGACCAAGCGTCAATGGCACGAACAAAAAGTGGTAGAGCGCGGTGACGGCAAACTGCAGTCGCGACAGATCCACGACATGCAGGTCGATCAGGGGCGGGTCGATCATGGGGTGTTGCCTTGCAGTTGGAGTCGTTCGGAGATGGCGGCCGCATCGATGTCGGGGCGATGCGCGGCAGAAAAGAAGAGGGTAAACAGCCCCGCCAGCAAGGCGAGCTTGACCAGCAGCATCCAGCCAATGTGACGACGCAGGCGCGCGAACCAACGCGCAGCATCCGGTGGCGGCACAGGCAGCTTGGTGCGCATGCGACGAACCTCCCACGCTGGCCGGAGAACCGACCAGATTCAGGGCGAATCATATCATAATTAAGGAAATTAGCAATATCTAATGTTGCTGCTGCACTGATTGCCACCCGCGCAAAAATGCGCAATGCCAAGCCGTGCTGAGCGCGCCTCTTGCGCGCAAGACGCTGGCAAGATCGTTCGCTGGTAACGCCCGCCGCGCGATGGTGAACGGGCGCGTGCCCCGGGTTTCGCCGGCACTGCGTGCCCCGGGTTTCG
>PFJA01000153.1 GCA_002782905.1 Lysobacterales bacterium CG_4_10_14_3_um_filter_64_11 | reverse complement strand
GCTGAGCGGGCAGCAACAATCCACGGTGGTGATCGACCTCAGTGGTGGCATCGACGCCGCTGGCGTGTGCGGTGGTGAAATGACGCTCGGCTTGCGCCACTGGCAGGGCGAAGCCGATGCTCTGCGGGCACGCCACATTGCCGACACGCTCGCGGATGGCCGTTGCATCGCCCTGACTGCCGACGACCTCGGCAACGACGCCGTCTGCGACCTCGGCCAGCCTGACCCGCGCCTGCTGATCGTCGGCGGCGGTCATTGCGGTATTGCACTGTACCAACTGGCGCAACACCTGGATTTCGACCTGTGGTTATTTGATGATCGTGCCGAATGCGCCGCGTCCACACCGCTTGCCAATGCCACCCGCCTGCATGGCGATTACCGGCAGCTTGACATGGCACTGCATGGCGAACGAGTGCTGCACGCGGTGTTGCTGAACCGTGATTACCATGCCGACATCGAAACCCTGCGCGTGCTCGCCAAACATCCACCGACGTTCATCAGCATGATGGGCAGCCAGCGGCGGATCAACCAGGTGCGCGCCGCCTTGCCCGATCTGGCCGACGTGTTGTCGCATCTGACTGCGCCGGTCGGACTGGACATCGGCGCGCAAACTCCGCACGAGATTGCGGTGAGCATCCTCGCGCAGGTCATTCGCGATTTGCACTCCACCTGATCTGTATCGGCAATGCACATGCTTCTGACGGCGAGTCTCGTGGATGTGCATCAATGGCCGGTCTTGATGCAATTCAGGTTAAGAAGGCATGCCTTGGCCGCAAACGCATAAGAACCACTTTCTCCCGACTGCTTTCACCGGCCTGCGGCCGGCGAGGCACTTTTCACGGCGGGAAAGTACCCAAAACGCCTCGCGCCGGGCGCGCGCCGCCTCGGCTCCTGCCTCGCCGGTTCGCTGCGCTTCTCGGCAGACACAGGCCGGCGCCGAACTCGCACATCCCTGTGCTCAAACACCGGCGCCTTTCCCCTGCGTCTACCTGCGATGCTCGCCGCGCTTAACGGCGCTGTGTCGATCTCGACCGCGCATCCATGCGCTACGTCTACGCTATTCCGTTTTGTCCCTCGGCACTCAGCGTTAGCCATCGCCCAAACCAACCCGCATCCCTATTGCTTGGAGCGTCAGCGGAGTGAATCGCATCAGTCCCCTATGCCAAACTACCCCATGCACATCACCTGCCACGCTCAACGTCAGTTCCCCGGCACCGCCGCGCAGGCATTTGCGCTATGCATCGACAGCGCGCGTTTCCCACAATGGTTTGGCGGTTATGGCCCGATCGCCGCAATCACACGGGTCGAAGCCGACGGCGTACCGCGCGTGGGCGGCCGCCGCACGGTATACAACGCCGATGGCTCGGTGCTGCACG
The DNA here is from genome assembly GCA_002782905.1 of Lysobacterales bacterium CG_4_10_14_3_um_filter_64_11. Classification (GTDB taxonomy): domain Bacteria; phylum Pseudomonadota; class Gammaproteobacteria; order Xanthomonadales; family Xanthomonadaceae. Next base: position 2,469 of record PFJA01000153.1, on the reverse strand, counting down.
AGTGCATCACCGCGCTCGATCCGCCGCATCATCACGCCTACACGCTCAGTGGCTTTCGCCCGCCGTTTTCGTGGCTGGTGCGGCAGGGAGCAGCAACATGGGAATTCGCCGACAGCGAGCGCGGCACGCGGGTTCGCTGGCGCTACACGTTCACTGTGACTTCCGCGCTGGCATGGCCGCTGGCCAAACCGGTGCTGGCGATCTGCATGGCCGGCGCGATGCGCCGTTGTCTGGATAATATGGCGCGGGCGCTCAGCCCTGAGGATGCCTGATGGAAGCGTGGATCTTGCTGGCGCTGGCGCCGGTGTTCGTGTTGTGCGTGCTGTGGGAAGCGTGGTACTGGCGCGGAAAAGGCGTTTACAGCCTGCGCGATACCGTGTCGAACGCCGCACTGGCGCTGATGCACCAGGGCGCCGATGCGCTGGCCTGGCTGGCGGTGATCGGGTTGTATTACTGGGTATACCAGTACCGCTGGTTCGATCTGCCCAGCAACGTGTGGGGCATTGCCGGGCTGGTGATTGCGCAGGATTTTTTCTACTACGGGTTCCATCGCGCCAGCCATCGCATCCGCTGGCTGTGGGCCTCGCACGTCACCCATCATTCATCCGAGCGCTTGAACCTGTCCACCGCCTTCCGGCAGAGCATCACTTACCCGATTTCCGGGATGTGGCTGTTCTGGCTGCCGCTGGCGTGGATCGGATTTGAACCCACCCATATCGTGGCGGTGGTGGCAATCAACCTGGGCTTCCAGTTCTTTGTGCACACCCAGGCAATTGGCAAGCTGGGTTGGCTGGAATACGTGTTCAACACGCCCTCGCATCACCGCGTGCATCACGCCCGCAACCCCGAATACATCGACCGCAATTACGCCGGGGTGCTGATTATCTGGGACAAGCTGTTTGGCACGTATGTCGATGAAGACCCGGCACAGCCGTGCGAATACGGCATCGTGCGCCAGATCCACTCGCACAATCCGTTGCTGCTGACCTTCCACGAATGGCTCGCCATGTTCCGCGATGCCGCCCGCGCCACATCGGCGCGTGCGCGCCTGCTGCAATTGTTCGGGCCACCCGAGCACGCGCTCGATGCGAGCGGCAAGGAAACCTGATTGCGCGTCAGCGGAACGCACCACGCCGGTACAGACCCCACAGCAGTGGCCAGGCGAACAGCAACGGCCAGCGGCGCTGGATATCGTTGGGCCTTGCCTGCACCCCGGAGTGGCGTTCGATTTTCCACAGAACATAGTCGAGCGATGCCTCGAACATGGTCGCTGCGCTGGCAACCCGCAGCACCGTCAATAGCTTGCCGACATGCCGTCGCAACCACCACTCGCGCTTGCCTTGCCGGCGCGCCGCAACGCTCAGATTTGTGCACCACTGCCCCGCTTCGCCGCTGCTGTCTGGCTGCAACGCCGGTATTTCCAGCAACGGCGTGATTGCCTGGTAGTAAATCGGCTCGGCATCGACCAGCGTACAGAGCTGCCCTGGTTTCTCGGCCCGCAATTCGCTGCGATAGGTACGTTGCAACGCAGTGATCCACAGCTCACGGGTCGTCAGCGACACAGGCAATACCGGCAGCGCCCGCGCTATGAACGTGCGAGCCGCATCGGCCAACGCATCGACTACCCGGCCACGAACGGCACCGTCCTTGCAATGCACGATGCGACTGGGCTGCGCAAAGCGCGCCCAAAAATAGGAGTGAAAGTCGTGTCTAACCGCACGTTCGAAACGGCGAAGGCTGAGCGTTGCACACTTGGCACGCACTTCCTTGCCCTCACTGCACGCCGTGATCTGATACACGTTCGGCGCTACCATGCAGCACAATATCGCCTGCCACCACGGCAATGCTCGGCAGTCATCCAGCAGCACGTAGAAATCGAGCACGGTATCGCGTTTGCCGCGCAGGTACGACCCGTAAATCAACACCGCCGACAAGGATTCACCGAATCGGCTCTTGATGACTTGCAGCAACGCGGCCACCGCCGGGTCGGCTGCGATGTCGCTGCCATCGCTGTGCTGCGCGAGCCAGCTCCGCAACGCAACAGCCTCGCTTGCGCGTGCGCCGGTATCTGTCGATTCCGGCACACTACCGGCATATGCGGCACGGGTATTGGCAAACGTCAACAACGAACGCGGGTATTGCCGTCGCGCCCGATCTTCGTCGCTGAGCCAGCTTTGCAACGGGCCGTGACGCAAACGTTGCACGATGCCCTGCACCATGCGCACGCCCAGAATCACTACGCTCAGTGCCGTCCACAGCGCAACCGCGACCAGCCCCAGATCCGGGCGCCCGACGAGCACGGCAACGGAAAGCAGAATAAGGGAGGGATTGCGGCGTGCAGTAATCAAGCGGAACCAGGAATCGAATGGGCGCCAGGAAAACACTTCGCAACCGAGCACTCCAACAAACACGCCTTCGATCACCCGCCCACCGACATAACCGCCAATGATCAGCGCGTTGAGCATGGCC
>PFJA01000088.1 GCA_002782905.1 Lysobacterales bacterium CG_4_10_14_3_um_filter_64_11 | reverse complement strand
ACAGGGACGACGATAGTAACAGAAGACAAGCCATGCAATTCCGATGCAATCGATAAAGAGACTACAGATGAAGAGACTACGCAGAGCGGTGGCGGAGGCGGTGGATTTACACCAGGCCTGCGGCCGGTTTCAACAGTTGACGGTGAAATCAATACTGGAACCGTTACAGTCGGCGATATCATATCTGCGCCTTGACTTCGAACGGTACGGATATTCGCATACGCGTGTGCGTTGCCGGGCAGTAGCGGCCGATCAATCCGTACGATCGCGGAGATACCGCGATGTCGGGTTAAGGTTTCGGATCAAGTGGCTCTCAAGGTGAGTACTTGATCCGAGTGCGCAGTTGCCGCCACGCCGCGTCGGCTAACGCTCCACAATCGCGACCACGCCCATGCCGCCGGCGGTACAGATCGAGATCAGCGCGCGGCCTTGGCCTTTTTCTTGCAGCAACTTTGCGGCAGTGGCGATCAGGCGTGCGCCGGTCGCGGCGAATGGGTGGCCCGCCGCCAGCGATGAACCCACGACGTTGAGTTTGGCGCGATCGATGCGGCCCAATGCGTGCTCAAGGCCGAGTCGGTCGCGGCAGAAGCTGTCCGATTCCCACGCCGCCAGCGTACACAGCACCTGTGCCGCAAAGGCTTCGTGGATTTCGTAGAAATCGAAGTCCTGCAAGCCGAGGTTGTTGCGCGCAAGCAATTGCGCAACCGCCCAGGCCGGCGCCATCAGCAAGCCTTCGCCATGGACAAAATCCACCGCTGCCACCTGCGCATCGCGCAGGTACGCCAGTGGCGCGTGTCCGTGCGCGCGCGCCCAGTCATCGCTGGCCAGCAACGCCGCGGCGGCGCCGTCGGTGAGTGGCGTGGAATTGCCGGCGGTGAGGGTGCCGTTACCCGATACCCGATCGAATGCCGGCTTGAGTGCGGCGAGCTTTTCGATGCTGGTGTCCGGGCGCAGGTTGTTGTCGCGCTCGACGCCGCGAAACGGCACCACCAGATCGCCGAAAAAGCCGCGCTCGTAGGCCGCTGCTGCCTTGTGGTGCGATTGCACGGCCAGCTCATCCTGGGCGGCACGGCTGATCTGCCATTCGCGCGCCATCAACTCGCAATGCTCGCCCATGCTCTTGCCGGTGCGCGGCTCGGCCACGCCGGGGAACTCGGGTTTGATCTCGCGCAGCGAGAAACCCTTGAACGCCGCCAGGCGGGCGCCAAAGCGGCGTGCCCGTGCGGCATCCAGCAGGCGCTGGCGCAGCGCGCGACTGACCATGATCGGTACGTCCGAGGTGGTGTCCGAGCCGCCACCGATGCCGGCCTCGATCTGGCCCAAGGCGATCTTGTTGGCAATGGTGATGACGGCATCGAGGCTGGTGCCGCAGGCGCGTTGCAGGGTGATGCCTGGTGTCAGCGGCGACAAGCCCGATGACAGCGTGGCTTCGCGGCCAATGTTCCAGTCCGAGCTGTGCTTGAGCACCGCCCCCATGGCCACCTCACCCAACTGCTCACCGTGCAGGCCGAACTTTTCCACCAGTGCGCCAAGGGTGCGGATCGACATGCCAAGGTTGCCGACATCGGCATAGGCGGTGTTGTTGCGGCAGAACGGGATGCGAATCCCCCCGAGTATCGCGACTGGACGACTGGCCCTCATGCGTTCACTCCTTGTTCGAGTTCATCAGGTGGTGCACCCCAAACGGCGGCGCGTTGCAGCCATGCGCCATAAATCCAGGCGCGAAACATGCGTGCCAGTGGATCATCGAGCGCGCAGTCGCGCAAGGTGTCGAGCGCTGCATGCGGCGGCTCGCCACGGAATTCGGCATCCAGGATGCAGTTGAACAGGCTGGTCCATAGCGGCGGGTATTGAATCTGCGCAGCGGCGGTGTCCAGCGCGCCGCGCAACGCGACATCGTCATTGCCATCAGGCTTGCGTGCCACCACTTGCAACCACGGCGAATCGGTGAGCGTCAACACCGGTTCCAGCCCGGCGGCGCGCACATACAGGTCCACTTCCTGTGGTGTGCAAAACTGGTTGCGGGCGACATCCTTGCGCTGGCTCTGTGGCTGGTGCGCGGCCTGATTGACCTCAAAGTCGAAGCGACGCCAGCCCACTGGGTGGGCCAGATTCCAGGTGTCGAAATAAAACAGCCCGCCCGGGCGCAACACGCGCGCCACGTCGCGCAGATACAGCACCATGTCTTCCTTGTCCATGTGGATGAACACGGCGATGCAATAGCCCTTGTCCATGCTGGCATCGGCCAGTGGATCCAGGCGTGAGCGGGTCAGCGCATCGAGCGCGGTATTGGCGTGCTCGCGCAGCCGCTCGCGCGCTGCGGCGAGCATGTTCTCGGCGATGTCCAGGCCGTGCCAGAGCGCCACATCGGGTGCCAATTCACGACCGATCCGGGCCGCGCCGCAGCCCAGCTCGAACACCTGATCGCTGTGCTGCAATTGCAGCGCAGCGCGCAACTGGCTGGCAGAATAGGCACCGGTCAATTGCGCGGTGCGTTCGTCGCGGCTGCCATCGACCGCCATCAGCGCCTGCGCGGTGGTGGTGGCGCGGGCATTCCAGCAGCTTTTATAGTCGATTGATGGCATGTTCTTGACGAAATCTCGAAACAGCGAGTGATGGAACGCGCATCATACCGCGACCTTGCTGCGCGGTGGCCTGGGAATTGCGACCATGTGGCCGTGCGCCACCTCTTTGGGGGATTACATCTTGGGCTCTGCCAAACACACCGATATCGAACGTTGCTTTGGCGCGCTGGCGCTGGAACTGGCTCCGAATACGCTGGCCAGCAACATGGCTATGGATCAGGTGCATGCCGCGGAACTGGCGGTGCTGGTGGCTGCCGACCTGGGCCGTTTCGTGCCGGCGGATGCGCCATTGCAATTGGCGCTGCTTGGAGCGCACGTGGATCCGGTGGAATTGCTGCGCCCGGGCTGGCCGCTGCACAGCACGCTGGCGGAGCTGGCGGTGCGGGCGCCCGGCGCGCGCGACGGCGCGCGGGTGATTGCGTTTGGTTGCCATGATCGCAAGCTGCCCGAGCCATTGACCCCGGATGCCGATCTGGTGGGCGGGCCATTGCGGCTGCTGCCCTGGGTGCTCAGTGGGCCACGCGAAGTGATCGCGCCGGTGGCAGAGCATCTGGAAGCGCAGTTGCTGGAAACCGGCATGGCCGGTGCCGCGACGGCGCTTTACGCGCAGCAACGCTTCGCTGCCAAGGTCGAGCATGCGCGCTATCTCACCCTGCATGACCTGGTAGCGATGATGGCCTTGCAATACGAACACGCGAATCTGGCCGAACTGTGGCCGTTGATCGAGGCCGCGCTGTTCGAGCCCGATGCCGAGCGGGTGATCGATGCCGCACCGGAACCCTTGCTGCGGATGGCCGACGGGCAGGTAAGGATGGCGATGCTGGATATTGATGCCTGGGCCGATGCCGGGTTGGCCCCGGAGCACACTACACCGGAGCAGTTGGCCGGTAACTACGCTGCGTTTTGCATGCGGCAACGCCAGTTCGAGGCATTGCTCGGCGCGCATCGCATCACCGTCGAGCCGATCCCATGCCGGGTTGGTACCGATCCGCGCGAGGTGTTGCGGCGGTGAGTTTCGATAAAGCCGGGACCCGGGACCCGGGGTTTGGGACTCGGGAAGAGCGTAGCGCTTGCGGTCCGCAATGAACGCAAAAGACGCAAAGGAAAGCAGGAAGTCGTAGGTCGGCTCAAGCCGCATAGCGGCGGAGCCGACATCAGTAACGGCGGGCACTTGCGCCCCGCGCGAATACCCGGGATCGGTGGGTTTCGGTCGCGATGCGCCCCGGGTTTCGGGCGCGATGCGCCCCGGGTTTCGGCGTCGCCTCAACCCGGGCTACACGGTTGGCTGTGGTGCTTTGCT
>PFJA01000126.1 GCA_002782905.1 Lysobacterales bacterium CG_4_10_14_3_um_filter_64_11 | reverse complement strand
TTCTCGCCGAATGCGGGCCGGCACCAACTCGCTCATCCTTGTGTTCGGTTGCTGCGCGCCGCCGCTCGCTTCGCTCGCTTCGCCTTCACTTCGCCGCTACGCGGCTCGCTCGGTCAAACAAGGGTGCCTTGCTCCCGCATTCGGCTGCGCTGCTCGGCGTGCTCTACGGCGCGTTGTCGCACTCGGCCCGCGCATCCCGGCGCTACAGCTCCGCTTTTCCGTTTCATCCCACCGACATGTCGCAATGTGCCGTGGTAGCCCGGGTAGCAGCCCAGCGGGCCGCAACCCGGGGCACCGCGTAGCGGTGGAACCGACATCCACAGCTGAATGTTCTTGGCGCTCACCTTTGCGTTTTTTGCGTCCTTTGCGGATCAAAAGCTTTACGCTTCGCCCGTTGGGTTCATGGTTCGTGTGCAGTTCCAGACACCGGAACAGGCGGCTCGCAATGACGATATGTTCGGAGTTTCCCTGGCCAATCGCTTCTCACGCGCCCTACGGAGTATCGCCGATGCGTGTCATCGTGTTCGTGTTGTTCTGCCTTGTGGCGGTTTCCGGTGTTGCCGCGCCGTCCACCTATCGCATCGATTATCAGGTGGCATTCGAGCCCGCGCAGAAGGCAGCGCGGGTCAGCATCGCATACAAGCCGGGCACGGCGCGGGTGAGCTCGCTACGCTTTCGCATGAGCGAGAAACGCTACAGCGCGATCGAAGGCGATGGCAAGATCGTGCGCGAGGGCGACATGCTGACCTGGACGCCGCCGCGCGCGGGTGGCCGCCTGCATTACCGTTACGCCATCGATCACCGGCGCGGCGGCGGTGGCTATGATGCGCGGATCACACCGACCTTCGCGATCGTGCGTGGCGATGATCTGGTGCCGCCGGTCACGGTGCGGGCGACGCGCGGCGCGCTATCGCAAGCACGGCTGCGCGCCGTGCTGCCCGCTGGCTGGAGTGGGTTCGAGACGGCATGGCATCCATTGCCGGAAGTGACCGCTTTCGCGGTCGATAACCCGGATCGCGATTTTGATCGCCCTACCGGCTGGGTCATGGCCGGCGATCTGGGTGTGCGCCGCGATCTGATCGAGGTGGAGGCCGGCGGTTGCATCGATTGCGGCCACCGCACCTGCGGCAAAGGCTGTGTCGCCTTGTCGGTGGCGGCACCCAAGGGCGATGCGGTGCGGCGCAACGATATCCTCGGCATTGCACACGCCGTGGTGCCAATGATGTACGACGCATTTGGGCCATTGCCGCAGAAAATACTGATCGTCAGTGCCGGTGACCCGATGTGGCGCGGGGGCCTGTCCGGGCCGCGTTCACTATTCCTGCATTCGGATCGGCCACTGATCAGCGAGAATGGCAGCAGCACACTGATTCACGAGATGGTGCATGTCGCCACTCGCCTGCGTGCGGTATCTGGTGATGACTGGATCGTCGAGGGCATTGCCGAGTACTACTCGATGGTCCTGCTCAATCGTGCCGGCTTGCTCAGCGACGCGCGGCTGGCGCGCGGCATCGCCTGGATGCGGAGGCATGGCAAGGGCGTCAAACGGCTGCACACGGACCGCTCGAGCGGTCCGCGTACGGCTCGCGCGGTGGCGTTGCTGGCCGACCTCGACGGCGAATTGCGCGCACGTACGCGCGGCAAACGCAGCCTGGACGACGTGGTGACAGCGCTGCGCGAACGGCGCGAGGTGTCGCTGCTGGATCTGCGCGGAATCAGCACCGCTTTGCTCGCCGCGCCAGCCAAGACCTTGACGACGCCGTTGCTCGACTGACGTGGAGCAACGCTCGCCGCCGCGGTTCGCGGTACCCTCGGGGAAAGGCCAGAAAGCACCACCATGAGCAAACGCACGCATTTGCACCCTTCCGACTTGCAGGGCCTTGGTCGCCTGTCGATCGAAGCGGTTACCCAGGTGACGCACCTGGTTGAATCGCTGCACCACACCATCACGCAAACGCCAGCGCCGCTGGGTGCTGCGCGGCCCGGTGCCACCGCTGGCATCACCGGGTTGGTCTATCGCAGCATCCGCGGCGTCACCGCGCTGGTCGGCGGCACGCTGGAGATGGCGCTGGCGCGCCTGCAACCGCTGTTGCGTGCGGACGCTCCGGCGCTGCCGTCGGCCGAGCGCGAGGCGGTGTTGGCAGCACTGAACGGCGTGCTGGGTGACCACCTGGCGGCCAGCGGCAATCCGTTGGCGATTACCATGCGCCTGCGTTGCGACGGGCTGGTGCTGCAACCCGCGGCGGTGGCCGACGCGGGCAGCAAAATCGCGGTGCTGGTGCACGGACTGTGCATGAATGATCGGCAATGGGGGCGATTGCGCGGCGCGTCAGATGCGGTACGCGCTGTCGATGGCAAGCGCTTGCAACCATCACAATCGGTTCGCGCAGCAGGGTGCGAGCGATCATCCGATGCCGCAGCGGCCCTACTGAGCGAGTTGGGTTACCGCGTGCTGCATCTGCATTACAACAGTGGCTGCCACATCTCGCACAATGGCCGCGAGTTCGCCGACACCTTGCAAATGCTGCTGGCGCAATGGCCGCAGCCAGTGCACGAGATCGTGCTGATTGGCCACAGCATGGGTGGGCTGGTGGCGCGCAGCGCCTGCCATTACGCTGCCGTCGCGGGCCACGAGTGGCTGGCGAAATTGCGCGCGATGGTGTTTCTCGGCAGCCCGCACCACGGCGCCGCGCTGGAACGCGGTGGCAACGGGCTCGACGTGGTGCTCGGCGCCAGCCCCTACACCGCCCCGCTTGCGCGTCTGGGCAAGTTGCGCAGCGCCGGCATCACCGACTTGCGCTACGGCAATGTGCGCGACGAAGACTGGCTCGGCCAGAATCGCTTCGCGCGCACTGGCGACCGACGGCAACCGCTGGCATTGCCGCCGCACGTGCGGTGTTTCGCCGTCGCTGCCAGCACCGGCAAGCAGTCGGGCGATCTCAGCGACCGCGTGCTGGGCGATGGTCTGGTTTCAGTTGACAGTGCACTCGGTCGTCATTGCGATCCGGCCAGAGCGTTGGCGATTCCCGAATCCCGACAGTGGATTGGTTACGGCATCAATCACTTGCAACTGCTTCACCAACCGGCGGTGTACGCGCAGCTGCGGCGATGGTTGGAGGATTGACGGCGACACTGCATACCCGCACGAGCCACTGCGTCACTCCGCCGCGCTCTTGGGCTCGGCAGTTGCCAGCAGTTCCGCCACCGGTGCGTTGTGGCGACCGGACAGCCACGGCTGCACGAACACCGCGAGCAGGATGATGGCGACGCCGAGGTAAAACGCCGGTGCCAGATCGCGTTGTTCGCCGAGTAACACGACGGCCAACACGATGGCGTACACCGGCTCCAGATTGACCGCCAGTTGCGCGCTGTAAGCGCTCAGATGGCGCAGTGCCACCAGCGACAGCGCGAAAGGCAGCAAGGTGCAGACCAGCGCCAGCACCAGCAGCAACAGTGCATCGTGCTGCGAGGGGAGGGAGGTGATGCCGACACCGCCCAGCACCGGCGCCAGCAGCGACAGAAACAGCATGCCGGCACCGAGTTCGAGGCAGGTCACGGTGAGCGGATCGGCGCGATCGACCAGACGTTTGTTGAACGCGCCGAACACCGCCACCAGCAGTGCCGACAGCGTGCCCACGGCAAAGCCGGCCAGCATGCCGCTGGGTACGCCACCCACCACCAGTGCCACGCCTGGCACCACCGCCGCACCCAACCATAGTTCACGCGGCACAAAAGCGCGGCCGGTGATGCGCGGCTCCAGTATCGCCACGAATACCGGCGCCAACGCGATGCAACTCACCGCCACCGACGCATTTGCCAGTTTGATCGCGCCGTAAAACGTGAGCCAGTGCAACGACACCAGCACGCCGATGCCGGCATACGCAAGCAACAGCCGTGGCGGCAATGTGCGCAGGCCACGCCATACCCGTGGCAGCAGCAGCAACGCCAGCGTCACCAGACCCATCCGCCACCACACCAGCGCCAGCGCCGGCAGCGTGATGAGCTTGCCGAGGATCGCGGTAAAGCCCCACAGCAGCACGCAAAAATGGATTTGCCACAGGGCTTTGCGGGTGCTTGGCATGGCGACGATGGGCGAGGGTTGGAGCGCGAAGTTTACGCGCAACGGCGTTGCGGGGTTGATGGGTAGCAGGTAGCCAAACCCCTCGTCGCTGGCGCACAAGGCACCGACTTCGGCCCGTCGCGACACCGGGCGATGGCTTGCGATGGTCGGTGGCGTACCATGTGCCCCCTACCTCCGCCTGCAATGGAGCTACACCGCATGAGCTTTTCGATCTACGCCGCATCGGTCCCCGTGTTTCAGCAAATGCTCGGCAGCCTCAGGGACATCCTCGCCAAGGCCGATGCGCACGCGGCTGCAAAGAAAATCGAGCCGCAGGCACTGCTCGGCGCGCGGCTGGCGCCGGACATGTTCCCGCTGACCCGGCAGGTGCAGATCGCCTGCGATTTCGCCAAGGGCGTGTGCGGCCGCTTGGCGCAAGTTGAGCTACCGGTGCATGCGGACAACGAACAGAGCTTTGCCGAACTGCTGGCGCGCATCGATACGGTGCTCGCGTTCATCGGCGCGCTGCCGCAGGCCGCGTTTGCAGGTGCCGAGTCGCGCGAAATCGTGCTGCGCCCCGGCACGCCGAAGGAGCGTCGCTTCAGCGGCCAGGATTACCTGCTGCACTACGGCCTGCCGCAGTTCTTCTTCCACCACACCAGCAGCTACGCCTTGTTGCGTCACAACGGCATCGCGATCGGCAAGCTCGATTACATGGGCACGTTCTGAGCCAGCAAGATCCCCGCTCGGCTGCTCCCGGATTCGTGAAAGGTCACCGGGTTGCATGGGTCAGCACGTTGACGGCCAGCCCGTGTGCGGCCTGAGCCAGTCGATTGTCGTTGGTCCAAAGCGCATCGCAGCCATGATGCTGGGCGGCAGCAAGGTGCAGCGCATCGGGTGTTTTCAGCCCGAATCGCGCACCCAGTTGTGCGCCGTGCGTGAACACCTCAGCCGACATCGGCAGCTGGACGAATTGCGCCAGTCCCTCTTCGTAATATCGCTGCAGCTCCAGATTGCCATCGCGCAGCGGTGCCACCAGACATTCAAACTGCACCACGGGCGAGATCGCGAACCGATCGGCAGACTCGCCGGCCAGCGCGCGTCGTACGCGCTCGCCATGATCCGGGTGGCGTTCAAACGCATAAATCAGCAGGCAGGTATCGAGATAGATCAATCCCACGCCGCACGTTCCGCGGCCAACGCAGCGGCGATGGCTTGCGCCGAGCGCGCGATGCGTGTGTGCAGCGGGTGCGCATCGAGCCATGCCACGATGCCGCCCTCGGCGGGCCTGGTGCGCACGCCACGGTGCTTGCCCACGGCGATCAGGCGCGCTACCGGCTCCCCGCGATTGGCGATGACCACGTCCTCGCCCGCCTGTGCGGATTTGACCAACTCGGACAAGCGGTTCTTGGCTTCCAGCATGTTGACTTTCATGGTGCGCTACCTCGCAGTACGTGCGGCGGGGCAAGTATTACGCACCTGGCTAACTTGGCCAGAATGCGAGCCACGCACCGGGTTGGTGTTGCAATACCCACCAGGACAAGGTGGCGCAGTTGAGCAGCACGATTGCCCAGAAGGTGTTTTGAAACGAGGGCTTGCGGGATTTGTGCCGAAACAGGGTTTGCGCGATCAGCGCGCCGGGCCAACCGCCGAGCAGTTCGAGCAGGTGCAGCGTTTGTTCGGGCGTACGCCAACGGCCCTTGATCGCAGCGGCCTTGTCAAATGCGTAGACCATGAAGGTTACGCAACTCACCACGAGGTAGAAGAGCACCGTAGCGACGGGGATCAGGCGCAGAGTGGTCAGGATCAGCAACACCAATGCAAACACGACTGCAACGACGACGCCGACTCGCGTCGTGCCAGGAGGCTTTGCGATGATCTGCGGTTGCTGAGAAAACCGGATGCGTGCGGCCTGCGATCGACCGCGAGCGTCGCTCACTACCTCGTAGTTCAGGATGTCGCCCGACACCGGCCGACGACCGCGGCGCTCGAATGCGCTAATGTGTACGAAGGCTCGTGGTCCGCCGCCGTGCGGCATCACAAAGCCGAATCCCTTGGCGTCGTCCCAATCCGTCAGCCGTCCCTGGTAGCGCATTGTCGTCACTCCATACGGCGGTGTCGGGCAATTGTTGCGATACGCGCTGTGCCTGCGCAACGGGGGGTGCGTATGCCGCGCCGATCGCGGTGCGTTGCGCTTGGGGTTGCTTAACGCGATGCGGTGTGCGCTCGCATGCAATCACGCGCTCGCGGCGGCTGTGCATTGCGTGGTCAACGCGACTCACCCCAGCAACTTCACCAGTCCCTTGAACCGCTCCTTGTGCGCACGCCCGGCCAATGGCGGCAATGCGATCACGTCGTCGGGCAATCGCCGATCCGGGGTGTGTGCGAGCAGGTGGCGGATCACGGTGAGGCGGCCGGTTTTCTGGTCGTTGAAGTTCACCGCCACCCACGGTGCGTGCTGGCTGTGGGTGGCAGCGAACATGCGCTCGCGCGCGTCGCCGTATTCGGCGTATTTCTCGCGTGCCTTGAGGTCGATTGGCGAGAGTTTCCAGCGCTTGAGGGGGTCGTTGGCGCGTTCGGCGAAGCGCTTTTCCTGTTCGTTCTGGTCCACCGCCAACCAATACTTGAACACCATGATGCCATCGTCGATCAGCATTTTTTCGAAGCGCGGAACTTGCTTGAGGAATTGCCGGTATTGCGCGGGCGTGCAGTAGCCCATCACCTGCTCGACGCCGGCGCGGTTGTACCAACTGCGGTCGAACAGCACCAGTTCGCCAGCCGCCGGCAGGTGGGCGATGTAGCGCTGGAAATACCACTGGCTCGCTTCGCGTTCACTGGGCTTGGGCAGTGCGACGATACGGCATTGGCGCGGGTTGAGGGTTTGCGCGATGGTGGCGATGGCGCCACCCTTGCCGGCGGTATCGCGGCCTTCGAACAGCACCAGCATCCGCTTGCCGGTGTGCGCCAGCCAGCGCGCGAGGTTGTTCAGTTCGAGTTGCAGCGGTTCCAGTTCGGCTTCATAGGCCTTGCGTTTCATGGCGGGCTCCGATGGCGCTAGCGATCGCGCAGCCGCGGCCGCAGGTTGACCAGATTGCACGGTTTGGTGCGGGCGTCGAGCTGGGCGTGGATCAGTTTTTCCCAGGCGGTGCGGCAGGCGCCGGTGGAACCGGGCAGGGCGAACACGAAGGTGGCGTTGGCAAGGCCGGCGAAGGCGCGCGATTGCAGGGTGCTGGTGCCGATTTCTTGGTAGCTGAGCTGGCGGAACATTTCGCCGAAGCCGGGCATGGTCTTGTCGAGCAGCGGCAGCAGTGCTTCCGGGGTGGAATCGCGGCCGGTGAAACCGGTGCCACCGGTGACGATGATGCCGTCGATGGCGGGGTCGGCGATCCACGCCGAAACCTGTGCGCGCAGACGATAGCGATCATCGGGCAGTAGCGCACGATCGGCGAGGTGATGGCCGGCTTCGCGCAGCGCGGCGACGAGGTAGTCGCCAGAACCGTCGTTGTCCGGGCCACGGCTGTCGGAGACGGTGAGCACGCACAGGGCGAGCGGAATGAAATCGGTGGTGGCGGTCATGAGCGGTTTCCGGTTCGGGTTCAACTGGCATCGACCAGCAGCTTGAGTTCGTCGGCCTGGTTTTCCTGGGTGAGGCGGTCGATCAATTCGTCCAGATCGCCTTCCAGAATTTCCGGCAGACGATACAGGGTAAGGCCTTCGACGCGGTGGTCGGTGATCCGGCCCTGGGCGTAATTGTAGGTGCGGATGCGCTGGCTGCGATCGCCGCTGCCGACCTGCAGCCGGCGCGCCTGCGCCTGCGCCGCGGTTTGCTGGCTGCGCTGCGCGTCCAGCAACCGTGCCGACAGCAGCGACATGGCGCGGGCGCGGTTTTTGTGTTGTGAGCGCTCATCCTGACATTCCACCACGGTGCCGGTGGGCAGGTGGGTGATGCGGATCGCCGAGTCGGTCTTGTTGACGTGCTGGCCGCCGGCACCGGAGGCGCGGAAGGTGTCGATGCGCAGGTCGGCATCGCGCAATTCCACCTCGCCGATAGCCTCCAACTCGGGCAGGATCGCCACCGTTGCCGCCGAGGTGTGGGTGCGGCCCTGGGTTTCGGTAGCCGGCACCCGTTGCACCCGATGCGTACCGGATTCGAACTTGAACCGCGAAAACGCGCCACGGCCTTCAATGCGCGCGATGATTTCCTTGTAGCCGCCATGCTCGCCGGGGCTGTTGGACAGCACTTCCACCGGCCAGTGCCGATTTTCCGCGTACTTGGCATACATGCGGAACAGGTCGCCGGCGAAAATCGCCGCTTCATCGCCGCCGGTGCCGGCACGCACTTCCAGAAACAGGCTGGCGTCATCGCGCGGATCGGGCGGGATCAGCAGCAGGCCGAGTTGATGTTCCAGTGCCTCGGCGTGCGCTTGCAGCGCCGGCAATTCGGCTTCGGCCAGTTCGCGCAGCTCGGGGTCGTTGCGCATCGCCTGGGCGGCGCTGATGTCGGCGAGTGCGGCGTCGTAGTTGGCCAATGCCAGTGTCATCGGTTCGAGCTGGGCGTACTCGCGGCCCAGTTCACGCAGGCGTTTGGGATCGGCAGCAGTGCCGGGTTCGGCCAGCAGTCGGCCGACTTCTTCGCGCCGTTCGCTCAGGGCTTCAAGCTTGCGACGCAGGCTCGGAGTCATCGGGGTTTTCGGGGGTGGCGAGGTCAAACAGGCGTTCTGCCGCGCGCAGCAGATCGGTATCGCCACTCAGCGCCGCTTGCCGCAGGCTGGCCGAGGGCGCGTGCAGCAGTTTGTTGGTCAGGTTGTGGGCGAGGTATTCCAGCGCCGCGTTCGGGTCCTTGCCGTTGGCCAGCAAGGCGCGTGCGCGGTGCAGGGTTTCATCGCGGATCTGCTCGCTTTGGCTGCGCACACGGGTGATGGTGGTCTGCCGCCCGGCGCCCTGCCACCAACCCATGAAATGCGCCACTTGCAGTTCGATGATCGCTTCGGCCTGATCGGCGGCCTCGCGCCGCGACTGGCGGTTTTCCGCGATCACCTGGTCGAGGTCATCGACGGTGTAGAGGTACACGTCATCGAGCTCGCGCACGCTGGCTTCGATATCGCGCGGCACCGCCAGATCGAGCATGAACATCGGCCGCCGCCGACGCACGCGCAGGGCTTTTTCGACACTGCTACGCAACAGGATCGGTTCCCGGCTGGCGGTCGCGGAAATCACGATGTCGGCTTCAGCCAGGTGGCGGTCGAGATCGGTCAGGGCGAGTGCATAGCCGCCATGGCGGCTGGCGAGGTCTTGCGCATGGGCGAGCGTGCGGTTGGCGACCAGCAGGCGTTTGGCCTTGGCATCCGAGAGGTGGCGGGCGGCCAGTTCAATGGTGTCGCCGGCTCCGATCAGCAATACCGTCGCCTCGCGCAGGTCGGTGAACACATGCTGCGCCAGGCGCACGCCGGCAAACGCCACCGACACCGGGTGGGTGCCAATGCGGGTGTCGGTGCGCACCCGCTTGGCCACCGAGAACGTATGCTGAAACAGGCGGTCGAGCGCGGTCTTCATCACCCCGGCGGTGCGTGCGATCTGCCATGCCTGCTTGACCTGGCCCAGGATTTGCGGCTCGCCCAGAATCAGCGAATCCAGCCCGGTGGCCACCCGGAACAGGTGTTTGGCGGCATCGGCGCCGGTGTGCTGGTACAAGTAGCCATCGAGGCTCGTGCCCAACTGATGGTGCTCACCGAGCCAATGCCCTACCACGTGTTCCCGACCGTCCTCGGTGTGGGCGTAGATTTCGGTGCGATTGCAGGTGGACAGCAGCACCGCTTCAAGCACGCCTTCGACCGTCAACAGGTCGCGCAGCGCCAACGCCAGCGTTTCCGGCGCAAACGCCACCCGCTCGCGCAAGGCGAGTGGCGCGGTTTCGTGGTTGAGGCCGAGGGCAAGCAGGGTCATGGTCGGTGGTCGGGGATGCGGTAAGCTTCCCGGGTATCTCCAGGCGTTGATGCGCGATTCTATCTGTTGATGGACCGATAACCCATGATCTGGCGCAAATTCTCGTTGACTGCATTGCTGATGGTGTCGGGCTACCCGCTTTGCACGGTGGCCGTCGAGAGCCACGATGCGCCGCAAAAACCGGTGCTGGAGCCAGTGCTGGAGCCGCTGCTGGCTGGCGAGTTCTACTTGCAGCAAGGCGATTATCGGCGAGCGGCGGCGCTTTACCTTGCCGCGGCCCAGCAGTCGTCGGACCCGGCTGTGGCGCAGCGGGCCACCGGCGCAGCGCTGGCCAGCAACCAGATCGAGCCTATTCAGGCGGCGCTTGCACGCTGGCAGCAGCTGGCGCCGAATGCGCCGGAAATGCTGGATGCACGCGCCAGTGTCGCGTTGCGGGCCGGTGACGATGCCGCGGTGTTTGCGGTATTGCGCGATCGTTTGGCCGCTGGCGAGGACGGCTGGCGACGCGCGGTGCAGATCCTCTCGGGGTCGGTTTCGCCGGATCGGGTGACGCAACTCATCGATCGGTTGCTGGATGCCAACGCGTTGCCGGATGATCTCACCGCCTGGCTGGCATTTGCCGGCTTGTCCGAGCGATTGGGCCGCACGGCACTGAGCAATCGCGTGGTCGATGGCCTGATTGATCGCTTTCCCGATGCGCCGCGCGCCTGGTTGCTCAAGGCCGGCAGATTGCGTGAGCAAGGCGATGCCGATGGCGCGCGGCGCGCCGCAAATCGTGTGCTCGCCGCTGCCGGCGCTGATGCCGGCTTGCGCATGGCGGTTGCGGGCGAGTTGTCGCGCTTGGGCGACCCAGCGGCGGCGGCAGATGCGCTGGCGCACGGCGAGCAGGACCTGCGCAGCGTGCGGGCGCGCGCGGGGTTTCTCAGTGCGGCGGACGCCAACGACGCACTGGCGCAGCTGTACCGTGAAGCCAAAGCCATGGCGCGAGGCGACAGTGACGGCGAATGGTTGTTGCTGCTTGGCCAGTTGGCAGAGGCGCTGGAACGCCATGACGAGGCACTCGACTGGTACCGCGCGGTAGCCAGCGGTGCTTCGCGCGATCAGGCGCAGGTGCGGGTCGCGGTGGTGCTCAATGCGGCTGGCGATTTCACCGCTGCGATGGTGCAGCTCGGCACTGTGCAGGCCGATGCACAGGTCGATGGCGAAGTGCGCCGCGACAGTTTTCTGCTGGAAGCGGACTTGCGCCGTGGGCACGCTGGCGTAGCGCAGGAAATCGCCGCACTCGGGCGCGGGCTGGCGATCTTCGAGGACGATCCCGAGTTGCTGTACGCGCGTGCCCTGGCGTATGAGCGAGCCGACCGGATTGCCGATTCGGAGGCGGACTTCCGCCGCATTCTGGAACTCGATCCGGACAGCGTCGCGGCGCTCAACGCTCTCGGTTACACCCTGGTCGATCGCACCGAGCGCTTGCAAGAGGGCTTGGCGCTGATCGAACGGGCTTACGACAAGGCGCCGGACAACGCGGCGGTGGTGGATAGTTTGGGCTGGGCCTTGTATCGGCTGGGGCGCGTGGCCGAGGCGTTGCCGCATTTGCAGCGTGCCGCAGAGCTCAGCCCCGATGCCGAGGTGCTTGCGCATCTGGCGCAAGCGCTGTGGCGCGATGAACAGCGCGACGCGGCGCGCACGGCGCTGGAACGCGCCCGCGCGATTGACCCGCAGCACCGCGCCGTGCTGGGTGCCGACGGCTGGATCAACCCGTGATGGCATCTTGGCGCGGCGGGGCAGCGGCTGCTCGATGCGAGCGCGGGCTCGCCATTGGCCTGTTGAGCCTGCTGCTGGCGGCCTGCGTCGGCGCGCCGCCTGCCCGCCCGGGCGATGCCCTGACGCTGGCAGCACAAGCGCAGCGCGAGGCCATTCTTGCCGCGCAGTCGCACTGGCAGATGCGCGGGCGCATTGCGTTGGCACTGGGCAAGGACGGCGGCAGTGGCCGTCTGCTCTGGCGTCAGGACGGCGCGGATTATTCGATTCAGGTCAGCGCGCCGGTGTCGCGGCAAAGCTGGCGGCTGAGTGTCGCCAACGGCTGGGCACGCCTCGACGGTTTGCACGATGGCGTGCGTGAAGGCCCCGATGCGCAGGCGTTGTTGCGCGATAGCCTGGGCTGGGACGTGCCGCTGGTGGCGCTGTCGGCTTGGTTGCGCGGGATGCGTGCGCGCGGGCCGGCACAGCTGCAATTCGATGCGCAGGGGCTGCCGGCGCAGATCGAACAACGCGGTTGGCTGGTGCAATTTCGCGCATGGTCAACCGATGCGGCAACGCCGCTGCCGCGGCGGCTGTTTGCCAGCCGCGGCGATGCCAGCGTGCGTCTGGTCATCGATAGCTGGCAGGCCGCAGGCGCCGATGCCGCGCCGCCGCCATGAGCGCAATCACCGGCGCAGACTGGACGCTGTGGCCGGCACCCGCCAAGCTGAACCTGTTTTTGCGCATTCTGGGCCGCCGTGCGGACGACTATCACGTGTTGCAGAGCGTGTTTCAGATCATCGATTGGCTCGATGACGTGCATTTGCGGCCGCGCGATGATGGCCGGATCGTGCGCGTGGCCGGGCCGGCGCAGGTGTCTGCCGAAGCGGATCTGTGTGTGCGTGCCGCGCATGCGCTCGCCGCGGCGAGCGGTTGCACGCAGGGTGTGGATATCGCATTGAGCAAGCGCATCCCGATGGGTGGCGGCTTCGGCGGCGGCTCGTCGGATGCCGCCACCGTGCTGGTGGCGCTCAATCATCTGTGGCACACCGGGCTGTCACTGGATGCGCTGGCCGAAATTGGCCTGCAATTGGGCGCCGACGTGCCGTTGTTCGTGCGCGGCGACAACGCCTGGGCCGAAGGCATTGGCGAATTGCTCAGGCCGATCGCCCTGGCGCCCGCCTGGTACGTGGTCATCGATCCCGGTGTTCACATTGCGACCGGCGCATTGTTCAACGATCCCGAATTGACCCGCACCGCCGAGCCGGCGACAATGGCGCAGTTCGTTGCTGGCGAAATCCGCGATAATGCGTTCGAGCCGCTGCTGCGTCGCCGTCATCCGGCTATCGCGCAGGCGCTCGCGGCGTTGTCGCAGGTGGGTTTGGCGCAGGTTACCGGCACCGGAGCGGGTTGTTTTGCGGCCTATCCGGGCCGCGAAGTGGCACACACCGCCTGTTGCGCCTTGCCCGAGGCATTGCAGGCACGGGTAATTCGCGGCTTGCCACGCTCTCCGCTGCACGAGCGCTTGCACGCAATGCGCGGCAATGATGCACCGGCGCCGCCAGCGTCACGGTAACAAAGCTTTTGGGGCGTCGCCAAGCGGTTAAGGCACCAGGTTTTGATCCTGGCATGCGTAGGTTCGAATCCTACCGCCCCAGCCAATCTGCCGACGGATCGGTGGGTACACGGCGGTTATGCAGTGCGGCGCGATGACCCTCATCGGCGGCACTGCGCGGCCGCATCGCAGTGGGTTGCAGCACGATCTGACAATGGGTGGTGAACGTGGCCGCAGTGACTACCGATAGCATGGTCGTATTTTCGGGCAATGCCAACCGCGTATTGGCCAGTTCGGTGTGCCGAGAGTTGGGCATGCGGCCGGGCAAGGCGCTGGTCGGGCGCTTCTCCGATGGCGAGGTTCAGGTCGAAATCGAGGAAAACGTGCGTGGCCGTGCCGCTTTTGTGGTGCAGCCCACCTGTGCGCCAACCGCAGAAAACTTCATGGAACTGCTGGTGCTGATCGATGCGCTCAAGCGCGCCTCGGCCGCCAGTGTGACCGCGGTGGTGCCGTATTTCGGCTACGCCCGCCAAGACCGCCGGCCACGTTCGGCGCGGGTACCGATTACTGCCAAGGTGGCAGCGCGCATGTTCGGCGCGGTTGGTGCCGACCGGGTGCTGACCATCGACCTGCATGCCGATCAGATTCAGGGTTTTTTCGACATGCCGGTCGACAACGTGTACGCCTCGCCGATCCTGCTCGCGGACATCTGGCGTAGTCAGGGCTTGAGCAACCTCATCGTGGTGTCGCCCGACGTGGGCGGCGTGGTGCGCGCACGCGCGGTCGCCAAGCGGCTCGATGACGCCGATCTGGCGATCATCGACAAACGCCGGCCGCGCGCCAATGTGGCGACGGTG
Organism: Lysobacterales bacterium CG_4_10_14_3_um_filter_64_11; assembly: GCA_002782905.1. Lineage (GTDB taxonomy): Bacteria > Pseudomonadota > Gammaproteobacteria > Xanthomonadales > Xanthomonadaceae. Next base: position 1,979 of record PFJA01000126.1, on the reverse strand, counting down.
ATGAACATCATCGGTGATGTCGAGGGCAAGACCTGCGTGTTGGTTGACGATATCGTCGATACCGCCGGCACGCTGTGCGCTGCGGCAACCGCGCTGAAGGCCAACGGTGCGCTCAAGGTGGTCGCCTACTGTACCCACCCCGTGCTTTCTGGCCCGGCAATTGCTAACATATCCGGTTCCCAGCTCGATGAGCTGGTGGTAACCGACACGATTCCGCTGACTGATGAGGCGCGGGCCTGCCCGCGTATCCGTCAGCTCAGTGTCGCCGAGTTGTTGGCCGAGACCATCCGGCGCATCTCGTTCGGTGAGTCGGTCAGTTCGCTGTACGTCGACTGATCGCTTCGGTTGTCGCGATGACTCCCCTGGTCGCGGGGGAGTGTGTTGCCCGCCGCGAGGTGGGCGTTTTTTATCACACCATAGGTGAATCATGTCCCAGACACACAAGCTTTCTGCCACCGCACGTGGCGACCAGGGCAAGGGTGCGAGCCGCCGCCTGCGTCGTCTCGGCCGGTTGCCGGCGATCGTATACGGTGGCCATCAGGAACCGTGCAACATCCAGATGCACCACAACGACGTGTTTCTGGCGTCGGCCAATGAGTGGTTCTACTCCGCGTTGATTGAGCTCGATATCGACGGCAAAGTGGAGCGCGTGTTGTTGCGTGACATGCAGCGCCATCCGTTCAAACCACTGATCATGCATCTGGATTTTCTGCGTGTTTCCGAGAACGAGGCCCTGCACGCGCGGGTGCCGCTGCACTTCCTGAACCAGGAAGTCTCGCCGGCTGGCAAGAGCGCCGCCGTGGTGATCCACCATGATATGACCGAACTGGAAGTGAGCTGCCTGCCGAAGGATCTGCCGGAGTTCATTGCCGTGGATCTGGCCAACCTCGCACTGGGCGACATCATCCACTTGTCCGAACTGGTGCTGCCGGCTGGTGTTGAGGTGGCGGCGCTCAAGCTCGGCAAGGAGCACGATGTGGCGGTGGTTTCGGCCCGTCATGCGCGCACCGAAGTCGAAGAAGAGGAGAGCGTCGAACCGGCAGCCGATGCGGCCGTGCCAGCCGCCAAGCAGGCTGCGCCCGAGAAGCCCGAAAAGAAGTAAGCGCCTTCTGTGGCGCCGGCTGCTAGCGGCCGGCGCTGCACGTCCGCCTTCACGATGTCCGCGCTGCGTCTCATTGTTGGCCTCGGCAACCCGGGCGCCGAATACGCCGGAACCCGGCATAACGTCGGGTTTGCGCTGGTCGATGCCTTGGCGACACAGTCGGGCGAGCGTTTCGGCATGCAGTCGCGGCTGCTCGGTGAAACCGCACGACTGCGGATCGGCGAGCACGATGTGCGCCTGCTGCGCCCGGCTACATTCATGAATCACAGCGGCCAGAGCGTCGCAGCGGCATTGCAGTACTGGAAGATCGAGCCCGGGCAATGCCTGATTGCTCACGATGATCTTGATCTGCCAGCCGGTGTCGCGCGCCTCAAGTTTGATGGTGGCCATGGCGGCCAGAATGGCTTGCGCGACATCATCGCGCATCTCGGTCACGGCAGCTTTCATCGCTTGCGCATCGGCATCGGTCATCCCGGCCACAAGGACCGGGTGACTTCCTGGGTGCTGGGTCGGCCGAGTCGCGACGACGCAGCCGACATGTCGATCGCGATTGACGCAGCGCTGGCGGTGATGCCATTGGCCGTGGCTGGCGACATGAACGAAGCGATGAAGCGGTTGCATACCGCCGGGACTCGGGAAAGGTAAGCAACAACGCAGCAGCAAGAGCGGGTGTCCGCAAAGGACGCGAAGGGCGCAAAGAAAGCAAATCAGGGCTTGGACTTTCCTTTGGATACGCTGAACAAGTCGGTTTTCGTTATTCCAGCTTTCGTTGAAAAGACGCTGAGGGGTTGGTGCGCAACCTGCATGCCCGTGTATGCGGCTTTGGCTTTCCAGTCCCATTCTACGTGCTACGTATTGGACTTTCCTTTGCGCCCTT
>PFJA01000057.1:1418-16174 GCA_002782905.1 Lysobacterales bacterium CG_4_10_14_3_um_filter_64_11 | reverse complement strand
GCATGTCCTGAATCGCGGCCGCGTGATCGAGCGCATGAAACAGGATCGGCGAGGAAATGTTGTAGGGCAGGTTGCCGACCAGGCGGATCGTGCCAGTGCCGGCCAGTGCGGTGAAGTCCACCCGCAACACGTCGGCGCTGATGATGTCCAGTGCGCCCAACGGCTGCGCAGCAGCGCGCAGTGGCTCGATCAGGTCGCGATCGAACTCGATGGCGCACAGGCTGCCGTGGCGAGCAAGCAACGGCAGGGTCAACGCCCCACGGCCGGGGCCGATCTCGACCAGCCGGTCGCCGGCCACCGGCGCCAGCGCCATGAGGATGCGTTCGATGACGCTGTGATCGACCAGAAAATGCTGGCCCAGGCGCTTCTTGGCGGGCATGCTCAATCCGCTCATTGGCCAGCACCGCGCGCCAGTGCGCGGCATTGCGCGAATGCCGCGAAAAGGCTGGATGCGTCGGCGACACCGTGCCCGGCCAGTTCCAGAGCGGTGCCATGATCGACCGCCACGCGCGGGTAGGGCAGGCCGAGGGTGATGTTGATGCCCTGCTCGATACCGGCGTGTTTGAGCACTGGCAGGCCTTGATCGTGGTACATCGCCAGCACCACATCGCAGTGCGCCAGATGCTGCGGCAAAAAGGCGGTGTCTGCCGGCAGCGGCCCGATCAGGTTGATGCCGCGCTCGCGCAGGCGCGTCAGCACCGGAATGATGATGTCGATTTCCTCGCGGCCCAGGTGCCCTGCCTCGCCGGCATGCGGGTTCAAACCGAGCACCGCGATGCGCGGTGTGGCGATGGCGAAGCGGCGCACCAGGTCGCGGTGCAACACCTCGATAACCCGTGTCAAACGCGCCGCCGTGATGGCGTCGGCGACCGCGCGCAACGGCAAATGGGTGGTGACCAGCGCAACACGCAGGTCAGAGCGGGGCAGGTCAGAGCGGGGCAGGTCAGAGCGGGGCAGGTCGGAGCGGGCCAACATCATCACCACGTCACAGCCGGCCCACTGCGCCAGCAACTCGGTGGTGCCGGTGTAGGCGATGCCGGCATCGTTCAGCGTCGCCTTGTGCACCGGGCCGGTAACCAGGCCAGCGAGTTCGCCGCGCCCGCAGGCGTCGGCGGCCGCTTTGAGCGCGTTGACTACCGATGCCGCATTGGCACAGTCCGGGAATCCGAATCGGGTCGGCTGCGCCTGTTCGACCACCTGCACCGGCAGCACCCCGGGCGCAGAGGCTTGCTCGGCAGCGGCGATACGCAACGGCAAATGCAGCGCACGGGCCGCTGCCAGCAGGGTGTCCGGGTCGGCGAAGGCAACCACGTTGGCAGCGAGCGGCTGCTGGACCAGCCGCACGCAAAGTTCCGGCCCGATACCGGCCGGTTCGCCGGGGACCAGCGCCAGAGCCGGCTTCACCGTCAGGAACTGCTGAGGCGCATGTCGACAAACGCTTCGGAGCGCATTTGCCGCAAGAAGCGTTCGTATTCTTCCTCGCCCTTGCGCCGTGCGATCAGCTCGCGCACCTGATTGCGGCGCAAGGCGTCGGTGACATCGGTCTCGCGTTCGCCGACACGCTGGATCATGTGCCAGCCAACGTCGCTCTGGAACGGTTGCGAAATCTCGCCGTCCTTGAGCGTGACGATTTGCGCAGCGACACCAGCACCCCAGGCATCCTTCTCGTACCAATCCATCATGCCGCCGGCATCGCGGGTGGCGGTGTCCTCGGAGTATTCGCGCGCCAGGTTTTCGAACGACTCGCCCTTGAGCGCCCGCGCGCGCAGGGTTTCCAGCTTGGCCTTGGCCTGCGCGAAAGACACCACTTCCGATTGCCGGAGCATCAGGTGGCGCGACTGGTACTCGGTGACCTTCTGGCGGCCGGCATCACGGCTCTCGATCAGCTTGAGCAGTTGAAAACCGGTTGGGCCGCGGATCGGATCACTGATATCGCCCGGCTGCATGGCGGTAACCACGCTGGTGAACAGGTTGGGTATTTCGTTCTGGTTGCGCCAGCCCAGATCGCCGCCCTGCAAGGCGTTGGGGGCGTCGGAATAACGGATCGCGGCAGCAGTGAAGTCCATCTCGCCTTTGCCGAGCAGCACCTTGACGCCTTCGATCTTGCCCTTGGCGGTTTCCACCTGCTCGGGCGTGGCGCCATCGGGCAGCGCCACCAAAATATGCGCCAAGTGCAGTTCACGGCTGTTGCCTTGCGCGGCCAGTGCCAGATCGATCTCGGTGTCACTGACCGCGACACGGCCCTGCACGATGCGCTGGCGCAGGCGCTGGATCAGGATCTCGTTGCGTAGATCGCGGCGGAACTGGTCGAAATTGAGTCCTTCGGAGGCCAACTGCTGCCGCAACTGATCGATCGTGATGCGATTGTTGGTGGCCACCGATTGCACCGCCTGATCCAGCTCGGCATCGCTGATGCGGATGCCCATGGCATTGGCGCGTTCGATCTGCAGGCGCGACAGCACCAGGCGATCAAGGATCTGCCGCTCCAGCACCTTGCGTGGCGGCAACTGCTGCTGGCTGCCGCCAAACTGCGCCAGAAAATTGCTGGTCGCGCGTTGCAGCTCGCTGCTCAGGATGACTTCTTCATCGACGACGGCGATGATGCCCTCCACTGGTTCCAACGGCAGGGCTTGCGCGCGCAGGCCAAACCCGGGGGCGGTGAGCGCGGCTAGCAGGATGCAGGCAAGTGCGGTACGCATCGGTCAAACTCCATGGCGCGCAACGGCGGTGGCGCAGGTGGGTGCAGGGTGTGGGTGGCGAGTCGCGACGGCGTGCGTAAGCCGCCACTCCCGCATCCCCTGAGGGTCAACGATCATAGCCGAGAATGGCGCGCTCCAACAGCGATCCGGTGCGTCGGCCGAACGCGCCAAGGCCGCGCAATTCAAGCTCCAGCAGGATCTCGTTGCTGGCGCCGCCCTCGATGGTGCGCACGAAATGGCGGCCCATCAGGCGTACCGCCATGCAGCAACTTTGCCACTCAAAACCGCCGAGCGCCTCGAGTGTGGAGTTGTCGCGCAGCGAGTAGTTCCAGCGCCCCACCAGCCGCCACGAGGGCGACACCGGATACAGCACCGAGCCGTCGAGCTGTTCCAGCTCGTTGGCGCGGAAGCGATAGCTGAGGTTCGCCAGACCCTTCTCCAGAAACCGGTACTGCAGGCGGAACGCCGACAACTCGGTGAAGCCCTGATCGACGTCGATGTGCTGCGCCGAGGTGAGGGTCCAGCGATCGTTCAGGTTCACCGCCAGCTCAACCACCAATGGTGATAGGTCGCGCTCGCCGACAACCTGGCCCGGCAACGCCGTGCGCGAGGGTGAAAACAGAAGCGCTTGCGCCACGGTGGCGCTGACCAACTCGCGGCCGGAATGGGTTTGCATCAGGCGCGAGGTCACCGCGAAGGTCAACTGGTTCGCTTCGGATTGCCGATCGGCGCCGGTGAAGCGGTTGCTGCGAAACAACTGGCCGTAACCAAAGGTCAGTTCCTGGGTGTCCAGGATCGGCAAGTCGGTCTGGTTGTTGCCGGGCACGCGCAGATAAAACAGGCGCGGCTCCAGGGTGTGGATCAGATCCTCACCGCCCCAGTGCACCGGGCGCTCGAAAAACATGCCGGCATCGATGCTGGCAATCGGCAGCGAGCGAATCGGCGTCTTGTCGCCGTTCACTTTCAGGCTGTTGTCGAGCGAATAGGCGGTGAAACGGTAGGCCAGTTCGGGCCTTACGTACCACGAGGCGCCTTCAAACGGTAATTGGATATAGGGCCGCAGATCGACGCGCCGGGCATCGGCCTTGACCTGATGATCAAAGGCGACGGCCTCGGATTTGAGCCCGGCCACCAGCCAGTCGCCCAGCACCGGTTGTTCCCAACTGAACTGCACGCGCGGCAGCCGGCGAAACGGCTCGAAACTGCTGTCCAGCAGCGGGTCGGTCAAATCCCAGATTTGCGCACTGAGCGAGGCATTCCAGTATTTGCCACGGCCGTAAAAACCGGCACTGCTGGCCAGCAGGCGAGTGGATGCCGCGGTCAGCGAGCTGCCGAAATCCTCGAAATAGCGGTCGTCGCTGACGTTGTTCAGATCGGCCCGCGCTTGCCAATAGGGGCTGAAGCGGGTGATGTGTTCCAGCGAGGCGAAGCCACGATCACGGCCCAGGCGATCATCGTTGGGCAGCCAGTTTCCTTCGAAAATGCCGTTGCTGTTTTCCGTCAGATAACGAAACTCGCTGCCGTACATTACGCCGCGGCTGCCGAGGTAACGCAGCGACAGCGTGGCATCGTAATTGGGTGCCAGATTCAGGTAATACGGCACCCACACATCGGCACCGTTGGCGCCGGACACCGCCAACGTTGGCGCGAGAAAGCCGGAGCGGCGTCGCTCATCGATCGGAAAGGTTGCCCACGGCAGGTAGAACACCGGCACCCGCCCCAGGTACAGCGCACCGTTGGTGACGGTGCCGACGCCGGTGTCGCGATTGATGCGGATGGTGTTGCCGCGGAACGACCATTGCCGATGATCGGGCGGGCACGACGAATACAGGGCATCGCGCATGGTGCCTTTCTGGCCGCGCATCACCACCTTGCTGGCGTGGCCATTGCCTTCCAGATCGATGATCTGAAAGGTGACATCGTCCAGACGGGTCAGGTCCTGGCCCGGCTCGCCTTCCATGTGCGCAGCACGAAAGCGGATCGAGGGGTCCTGAAAGCGGACTTCACCGTCGGCGACATAGGTATCCTTCGCCTGATCGTAGACCAGCCGCGGGGTGGCGAGCCATTGCTTGCCGCGGTTGAGGGTGACATCGCCCTCGAATACGGTCAGGTTGCGATCGAGGTACTGCGCGCGCTCGGCGCCCACGAGGGTGCTGTCATCGCCTTCGGGCAGTGGCGGCGAAGCGTCTGCGAACGGCGGGATCACCTCAGCCGGCACGCATTGCACCCAGTCGGTGGCGGTCAGGGCGCTGGCAACGCCAGGCGCGGCGAGGGCAAGGGTCAGGCTGATGGTGAATGGGGCGATACGCACGCACGACTCCGAATGAGGTGATCGGCAGAAAGCAGGGTGGTACACGACACCGGGCGGCACGCAGCACGGCGGAGGTTTGCGCGGCCGGCTCGCCGGGGCGACGCGATCAGCCTCGAAACAACGGCACGGTTTGCGGATACTCTGGCGCTTGCAGTTTCCCCAACAGACCCAATTGTGCCCTAAGCGGGCTGGCGATTGCGCGCTTGCCCGGCGAATCAGGAAGCAAAAACGATGAACGATCCGGATTTCGACGATGACCGCGAACGCGCCGCGCTGACCCCGGAGCAATACGCGGTATGCCGCTGTTCGGCCACCGAGCCTGCGTTCACTGGGCGCTACTGGAATCATCACGGCCACGGCACCTACCACTGTGTGTGCTGTGGCCAGCCCTTGTTTGCATCGGTCAGCAAATACGATTCGGGCAGCGGTTGGCCCAGTTTCACCGCGCCATGTGCCGCGCAGGCGGTCAGCCAGCACCGCGATACGGCGCTCGGGATGCAACGGATCGAGGTGCGCTGCGCGCACTGCGATGCTCACCTCGGGCATGTCTTCCCGGACGGCCCGGCGCCGAACGGACTGCGCTACTGCATCAACTCGGCGGCGCTGGATTTCAAGGCGTAGCCAGCGTCATGCTGGGCTGGCTGCCAGCGCGCCGACATGCGCCACCACGCACTCACGCAGGGCGGCCAGGCTGTAGCCACCTTCCAGCGACGACACGATGCGGCCTTTGCCACTGCGCCGCGCGATGGCAACCAGTTCGCTGCTGAGCCAGGCGAAATCGTCGGCCTCCAGATTCAGGTCGGCCAACGGGTCCAGCCGATGCGCATCGAACCCGGCCGAAATCAGCAGCAGTTGCGGCCGAAACTGCGCCAGCGCCGGGAGCAGGCGTTCGCGCCAGGTGGCGCGGAACCGCGCGCCATCGCAGCCCGTTGGCAACGGCGCGTTGACCAGATTGCCGACCCCGCGTTCGGAGATATGGCCGGTGCCGGGGTAGACGTTGGCCTGATGCGAGGACAGGTACATCACCCGTTCCTCGTTCTCGAAAATCGCCTGTGTGCCATTGCCGTGATGCACGTCGAAATCGACGATCGCCACCCGGCTCAGGCCATGCGCTTCGAGCGCGTGAGCGGCGGCTACCGCAACCGAATTGAACAGGCAAAAACCCATCGCGATGTTGGCACTGGCGTGGTGGCCGGGCGGCCGTACCGCGCAAAATGCGCGCTCGATGTTGCCCGCCAGAATCGAATCCACCGCGCTCACGCAGGCGCCACAGGCGCGCAGTGCGGCGTCGGCCGAATGCGCGCTCATCACCGTGTCCGGGTCCAATCGGCGTGGCGCGGGGCCAGGATGATCCAGAATCAGCGCGATGAACTGCGCATCGTGAACCCGCGCGAGTTGGCTGCGCAGCGCTTGTGGCGCCTCCTGCCAGAGCAGGTGTGGCAACCCGGCGCGCAGCGCTTCGGCGACCGCGATCAACCGCTCCGGGCACTCCGGGTGGCCGGCGCCGGGGTCGTGGGCAAGGCAGGACGGGTGGCTGAAAATGCGCAGCACGGGTTCACGAAAAAATGGGGGGAAAAATGGAGAAAATGGAGAAAATGGGGTCAGAGTCAATTTTCGATGGGAATCCGGAGCGACAATCGTTCCGCACCGACGAAAATTGACTCTGACCCCATTTTTTACCGCATTTTTTCCAGGTGCCCCGGCTCATCGGCCCAGCCGCCGATCATGCTGCCACAGCACCTCGCCTTCGCCGCTGTCGCGTGCCAGCACCCGCGCGATCACAAACAACAGATCGGACAGCCGGTTGAGAAAACGGATCGCTTGCGGCCGCACCGCTTCGAGCCGCGCCAGAGTCACCAGCAGGCGCTCGGCACGGCGGCACACGGTACGCGCCACGTGGCATTGCGCTGCGGCCATGCCGCCACCGGGCAGGATGAAATCCTTGAGCGGCGGCAAATCGGCATTGAACGCATCCAGGCGCTGTTCAAGATCAGCGACATCGGCATCGGCGATGGCGGCGTGACCCGGGATGCACAACTCGCCGCCCAGATCGAACAATTGATGCTGCACACCCACCAGCAGCTCACGCACCGCGTCAGGCAGCGTGCACGCCAGTACCACGCCGAGCAACGCGTTGAGTTCATCGACCGTGCCGTAGGCAGCAACCCGCGCGCAATCCTTGTCGACACGCGAGCCGTCGCCCAGCCCGGTGCTGCCATCGTCACCGGTGCGGGTGTAGATTTTCGACAGGCGATTGCCCATGAAGTCAGGCAGTTTGCGCGCGCAGCGCCGGGATGCGCCGACGCAGCAAGGCAAAGCCGCCAAACAGCATGGCGCTGAACAGCAGCGCGCCGGCGATGGTGTTTTGCAGGAACGGGATGCCGGCGATGTAAGCTGCGGCCAGCCCGCTCAACGTTGGTGCATAGATCGGCGCGGCGCTGGCGATGTCGGCCAGCCATGCACCGAAGTTGGTAATCACAAAGAACAGCAACGAGCTGCCAAGCGCATACCCGAGCACCCGTGGTGCGCTGGCACGGCCACGCAGGGCAAAGCCGAGCGCCGCGCAGGCGGCCATGGCCAGATACACCAGCCAGAAACCGGCGCTGACGAAATAATCGAAATAGATGCCGCCGTGGAGCAGGCCAAGCAGCACGTCCGAGAGCAGCATCGCCAGCAGCGGCACCAACAGCGCCAATTGCCGCCTGGCAAACCACGCGCCAGCGAACAGCGCCATCGCCTGCACCGGCGAAAAGTTCGGCGGATGCGGCAGCAGCCGGCTCAGCGCGGCAAGCAAAATCATGCCAGCGAGCAGCATCGTGCGCAGATGCAACAGGTGGGTGTTTGGGCGTGTTGGCATATGTTCTATCATCGGTGCGGCGATCCATGGCGAATGTCTGCTATCGCCGATTAGCATACCGCAGGGTGGCGGCAAAAGCCGTAACCCGCAGCAACGCTGCCCAGCATGAGGTGCAGCATGCACGTCGGGTGGCGTCTTTGAGGAACACTCACATGCAACACGACATCGTAATCATCGGCGGCGGTCTGGTTGGCGCGGGCCTGGCCTGTGCCCTGAATGGCAGCGGCTTGGATGTAGCGCTGATCGAAGCGATCGCGGCCGATAATGGCACGCAGGCACGGCCGAGCTTCGACGAGCGCAATCTGGTGCTGGCCGATGCCAGCCTCAACGCGCTGAAACGATTGGCGGTGCTCAGGCACCTCAAGCAGCCACCGGCACCGGTGCAACGCATCCACGTCAGTCGTGCCGGTGATTTTGGCGCGGTACGGTTGCACGCAAACGATTACGGTCGCGAGCGATTCGGCGGTGTGGTGGTGGCGCGTGATCTCGGTCAGGGGCTGGAGGCTGCGGTGAACGCCTTGCCGGCGCTGACCCGTTATTGCCCGGCCAAGGTGCTGGCGCTGCAATCCGGCACGGATCATTGGCGGGTGCGTCTGCACCGCGAAGGCGGCGAGCAGACGATCGCTGCGCGTTTGTTGGTAGGTGCCGATGGCAGCCAGAGTTTCGTGCGCTCGGCGTTGGGCATTGGCAGCGAGGTCACCGATTACCAGCAAACGCTGATGGTGTCGGCCGTGGCCAGCAGTCGCGCAACCGATGGCCAGGCGTTCGAGCGTTTCACCGACAGCGGGCCACTGGCGTTGCTGCCGCGCCCGGATGGGTTGTACGGCAGCGTAATGGGTGTGGCGCACGATCAGGCCGAAGCGGTGGCGGTGTTGTCGGATGCCGATTACCTCGCGCTGCTGCAACAGCGCTTCGGTAGCCGTGCCGGGCGCTTCGTGCGGGTTGGCAAGCGCGTTGCCTATCCGATCCGGCGGGTACTGGCGAAACAATTGATTGCGCCGCGCGCGGTGTTGATCGGCAATGCCGCGCAGACCATCCATCCGATCGGTGCGCAAGGGTTCAACCTTGGGCTGCGCGATGCGCTGTGCCTGGCCGAACTGCTGGCTGACGGTGGCGATCCGGGCGAGCCACAGCGCCTGTCGCGCCATGTCGAGCAACGCCGCGAGGATCGCGAGCGCACGCTCGCGTTCAGCGATGGCTTGGCGCGGATCACCGCCAACCGCGGATTTTCGATGCACCTGCTGCGCTCGCTCGGCTTTGTTGCGCTCGAACACCTGCCCGGGCTGAAGGCACCGCTGGTCAGTGGTGCCATGGGTTATCGCGGCTGGGTGCCGGCCTTGGCGCGTTCGCCATGACTCGCAGCGAGGCGTTCGATGTGATCGTGATCGGTGCCGGCGTGGTCGGCGCCAGCGCCGCCTTGGCGCTGGCCCGCGATGGCCGCCGCGTGGCGCTGATCGAAGCGCACGAGCCGGCGCCGTGGGATGCCGACGCGGCAGACCTGCGGGTGTTCGCCTTCGCGCCGGACAACGCCGCCTTGTTGCAGTCGCTGGACGTGTGGCCGGCAGTACTGGCGGCACGCACGCAAGCCTATCGCCAGATGCGGGTGTGGGATGCCGCTGCCGGTGGCGAACTGGCCTTCAATGCCGATCAACTGGGCCGTGAATGCCTGGGCTGGATCGTCGAAAACGCGCTGCTGGTGGATCGCCTCTGGCAGGCGCTTGGCCGTGAAGCGAATGTGCGCCGCTATTGCCCGGATCGGCTGGCCGAACTGGATAACCACGACGACCGGGTGCGGGTGACGCTGAGCAGTGGCGTGCGCTTGTCGGCGGCGCTGGCGGTGGCCGCCGATGGTGCCGCCTCGCGGGTGCGCGAGCAACTCGGCATCGCCTGTGCCGTGCATGATTACCAGCAGCGCGCGCTGGTGGCTTACGTGCGCACCGCGTTGCCGCATCAGGACACTGCGTGGCAGCGCTTTCTGCCGAGCGGCCCGCTCGCGTTTCTGCCGTGCCGGCATGATGTGTTGCCCGGTTCGGCGCCGGGCCATGTCAGCTCGATCGTGTGGACCCTGCCCGAGAGCGAGGCGCAACGGCTCGCTGCGCTGGATCCCGCTGATTTTTGCCGTGAACTCAGCCGCGGCTTCGCTGCGCGCCTGGGTGACGTGCTGGACGTGTCGCAGCGCGCTACCTTTCCGCTGCGCCGGCAACTGGCGCGCGATTACGTGGCCGGCCGGGTGCTGCTGGCTGGCGACGCTGCGCATGCGGTACACCCGTTGGCCGGGCAGGGCGTCAATCTTGGGCTGCGCGATGTCGCGGCGCTGCGCGCGGTGCTGGCCCGCGCCGGCGCACGCGATCTCGGCGCGGCACACCGATTGGCGCAATACCAGCGGCAACGCCGCAGCGAGAACACGCTGGCCGCCTACAGCTTCGACGCAATCAATCGCGTGTTTTCCAACGACGCGCTGGTGCCGACCCTGATGCGTGGCCCGCTGCTGGGGTTGGCTGGGCGCATCGCGCCGCTGCGGCAGTGGCTGGCGGGGGTAGCAAGCGGAGGCTGACAACGCGCGTTGCGTGGCGCTCCATGCTCGCGCGATGGTTCCCCGCGCTGTTGTGCATCGGTGGCGATGCGACAGTTCGCGTAGTGGGGTGATCGACGGTTATGCTACGGTCGCGGGAGTACCAAGCGTGGGGCGCACGGTGCACGGTATGCCAACGAGTTACGTGCTCGAATGCCGGTTTGTGCGGTAGCAATCGATCGATGCACGTAGCGGGGGGCATCGCAGATGGAAGCGCAAGCGGAACGTTCAGGCACACTCGATTGCGTTGCCTTGGTCGGGCGCATCGGCGCGGGCGATGGTGCCGCCGAAACCGAGTTCGTGTTGGCTTTTCAGGCCGGTGTGCGCGCATTGGTGCGGCGCCATGCCCGCCCCGGCGACCCGATCGTCGATGACATCGTTCAGGATGTGCTGCATACCGTCATCCAGCGGCTGCGCGAGAACGCGTTGAACGAGGCTGCAGCGCTGCCGGGCTATGTGCGCAGTACGGCGGTGTTTGCGGTGACTGCCGAATATCGGCGCCGTGGCCGACGCGGCGAGAATGATGGTCATGCGGAGTCGCCCGAGGCCTTGCCCGATCCCGAGCAACCTGCCGATCATGCGCGCCGCGCGCAATTGCGCGATGGCGTGCAGCGCATGCTCGCGGAACTGGGCGTGGAGCGCGATCGTGAGGTGCTGCGTCGCTATTACCTCAATGAAGAGGATCGCGATGCGGTTTGTGCCGCGTTGTCGATCGAGCCGGACCATTTTCACCGGGTACTGCATCGCGCCCGTGCGCGAATGAAAGAATTGCTGTTGCGGCGTGGCATTGCGGACATGCAGTGAGACAAATCGCCCTGCCGTGACACTTGACCGTAGGCAGGGGCACCGCGCACCGCTTGAGGAGGCGTCTGTGACTCGTATTGTAAACAACCAACCCCTGTCCGAGTGGCTGGAGCGCGCATGGCTGCAACGCTATCTGCAACGCAGGCTGTCCGCCCCGGAAACGGAGTGGTTCGAGGCGTACCTGTTGGATAAACCCCATCTCATTGCCGAGATCGAAGCCGATAACGATTTGCGCGATGGGCTGGCGCTGGTGGCTGCGTCGCCGTCGCGCGGTGGCGTCGCGCCGCTGTCAAAAGCGCACGCCGGGCTGCGCTGGCGTTCCATGGCATGGGCGGCCAGCATGGTTGCGGCCTGGGGCTTGGGCCTGATGCTGGCCGGGCCGCTCTCGATTGGTGGGAAATCCGCGCTGGTCATCGCCAGCCCGCAGCGGATCGTGTTCGACACCCTGCGCGGCGTCGATAGCCCGCCGCTGGTGCATCCCGGCGCGGCGGGCAGCAGCCATGTGCTGGTCGAAGTGGGCCTGCCGGCCGATGCCGAGCACGTCACCCTGCATCTGGCCGGGCAGGCGGCGCTGGCGCTGGTGGTTTCGCCGGATGGCTTCGCCAGCTTCCTGTTACCGCGCGCGAAGCTCGGCGATAAGCCCGCCCCACGCATCGAATACAGCCGTGCTGGCGTGATCGTGTCGCGCACGCTGGCACTGCCGAATGACCGAATGAGGAGTGAATGATGACCAAAAATAAACGCGTTTCCAGGGTGCTCCTTGCCGCAGCGGTTGTCGTTGCGGCGCAGTCGGCAACCGGCCAGGTGCGCGGGCCGCAAGCGCAAGCGATGCCGCAAAAACTCGCGCAGCTATCCGACCCGCTGGAACAACCGACCCCGCGTTGCTTCTACGATGCCGGCACGCAATTCGTCGGCATGGATTCCACCCAGATCAGCGCGCCGCGCAAGCTGCTGCGCAGCGAGCCGACCGCCAGCGGTGGCGCGACAAGCACCCACATCCAGGCGCTCAAGCTGGGTAGCGAATTCTGGATCACGCGCTGCCCGGTCGTCCTGAGCGCGCAGCACGTCGTGAACCAAGGCGCGCTCTGCAAGCCGGTTGCGATCATCGATCCCAACGGCAACGGGAGTCGGCTGCGGATTGTCCGCAGTGCCGGGGGCATGGTGTTCAAGATCGAAAACACCAGCTTGGGCACGCTCAAGGGGCGGTTCAACGCTATCAACAACCCACACGGCGTACGTGAATCGGTGTGGCTCAAGAGCAGCGCGGTCAGCGCCAATGGCCATCCGCTAAACAGCCACGAGTTTTACGTTTATCTGCAAAACATCAAGGGCTACAAATCGTATCTGGTTGAGGTGTTCGACAACAGCGACAAACAGTGTCTGGCCGCGCACCTGCCGGGCCCGGCGACGTTGTGCGTCAACGCCGATAGCGATGCGCGTTGTGTCCGGCCCAGCCGGGTACAGGTACTGCCGCGCGCCGAAGCGGCGGCGCGAAGCGCGATGCCAGCGCGCGCTGGTCAGCAAGCCCAGCGTGCCGCTCCGACAACGGGAAGCGAAGGTCCAGGGCTGCAAACCGATACCGGTGGTGGCCACGAGCCGGTCGAGCGGTAGTCCGCCTGTCCACTGAGGCGCGCCGCGCGTTGGCCGCGTCGCAACGACCGCCATGCCCACCATTACTGCCCCAGGCAACGACCTTCGCGCGGCGCGATGCGTTTCCGCCCGTCCCCTGCGCGGCACCGCGCTGCGTATTTTGCGCGTCGTTGTGTGGTTGGCGTGCTTTGCTGCATTGCCGGCGATCGCATCGACACCGGCACCTGGCCTGGCGCTGGATTGCACGAATCCCGCTACGCTGCGCCTGTCGTTGCCGCCGGCAGCGACGGTACTCGACGTGGACATCCCGCCCGACCTGCCGACGAGCGCGATTCTGGAGGTGCGCGAAGCGGGGCAGGATCTGGTTATCGACAGCGCCGCGCCGCAACGTGCGGTACAAACACCACCGCGTTACGGCAGCACGGTGTTTCAGGTGCGGCAGCCGATGCGGCTGGCGATCAAACGGTTGCGACCTGGCCTTGGTGCCGGTGCAGTTGAACTAATCGCGTATTGCGATCCGCACGCAGCCAAGATGCAATGGCAGTGGTTCGGGCAGGCCAGCGCACTCGCCGCGCGTCTGGGTGGCGGCGTTGGCAGCCTGCGTGATGCTTTCCCCGTCGCGCTGCTGGCAGCGGTTTCGAGCAGTGCCTTCGACGAGCGCACCCGCGCACTGGCCGAACACCTGCATGCGCAGGCATTGCTGCTGGCTGGCCGCGCCGCCGACGCCAGCGTCGCGTTTGCACGCGTTGCGCAGGCGTGGCAGGCGATCGACGATGCGCAGCGCGCCAGTGCGGCGCGGGTCGGGGCCGCGGAGGACCACAATCGCAGCGGCCGGTATAGCGACGTACTCGATCTCGCCCGCGCGCCGCCCAGCGCGCCAGAGGGCGATCATTATTTTGGCGTGCGGCTGGAAAATGCTCGTTGCCTGGCGTTGCATTACCTCAACCGGCTCGATCAGGCCACCGCCTGCTATGCGTGGACCACGTCGCGGCTGGATGCGCTGGACGAAACGCTGGAACTGGCATCTACCGGGATCGATTATGCTGCGGTGGAACAGGCGCGCGGACAGGCGGATGCCGCCCAGCGGCTATTGCGCGACAGCCTGGCGCTGGCGCAAGGCGCACAGGCGCTGACCATACAGGGGCGTGCGCACTTTGAACTGGCCGGGCTGGCGCGTGATCGCGGCGCGATCGGCGAAGCCATGCACCGCTTGCAACAGGCACAGGAACGCTTTGCCGCCGCCGCCGAACCACGCTGGCAGGCCAATACCTTGCTGCGTCTGGCGGCGCTGTTCAGCGAGCTGCGCGCGTTCGGCGATGCCAAGGCTGCGGTTGAGCGCGCGTTGACCTTGCTTGATGCGCGTCACGCCCCGGCACGGGTGGCCGCGGCACGGTTGTTGCTCGCGCAGATCGCGCTGAGCGAGGGTCAACCCGAGAGCGGCTTGCGCGAAGTCGATGCGGCACTTGCCGTGTACCGCGAACTGGCCATGGCCGAGGAGATCACCCGCGCCGGTGTGCTGCGAGCCGCTGTGTTGCTGCGCGCCGGGCGCACCGACGAAGCCCGTGCCGCCGTTGGCACCGAAGCGGACGACCCGCCCCGGCAGCCGTCGGTGGATATCGCACAGCGTGGTCTGATCCGCGCCGCGCTGGCAGTACAGGCTGGACGGCCGGCGCAGGCCAGGGGTCTGCTGCATGCTATCGCCGCACACCTGAGCTGGCGCGAACAGCTTGAACGCGACCACCTGCTGGCACAGATCGAATACCGCAGCGGCCACGGCGAACGCGCGCACGCGGCATTGCGCGCGCGTGCCGGCGAACTCACGGCGCTGGCGCAGGCGGCCGGCAACCCCTTGCTGGCGCACGTATTGCTAGCCTCGATCGATACACTGCGCCAGTCCGCCATCGACCTGTCGCCTCTGAACTC
>PFJA01000057.1:0-1402 GCA_002782905.1 Lysobacterales bacterium CG_4_10_14_3_um_filter_64_11 | reverse complement strand
CTCCAGCGCGGGCCGTTGCCGCGCTGGCGCCGTGGCTGCTCGAAGCGCAGGTCAGTGCCGGCAACGCGGCAAGTCGCAGTCCGTCCAGTCCGGCTTTGGACGCGGCACTCGCCGAGATGTTGCTGGCCGAGCGGGCCCACGGCGCTGTTGTCGAAGCCAATGCGAATGCGTTGCCGACCGCGCTGCTCGAACGCCTGTCGCGATCAGGTACCGGCGGCGGCGTTGCAGCACCGCCAGCGCCGGTGCTGTCCGCGGACGCGCTGCGTGCGCTGGCCACGCCCGGTCGCCCGCTGCTGGCCTTGCTGCGAGGCCGTACCCGACTGTTGCGGTTGTGGATCGACGACGGCGTTGATCCGCGCATCGACAGCCTGGATTTGGGTACGGTCGAGCAGCATCTGGAGCTGCTGCGTACGCAACTGGCGCGACCGGATGGCGACCTCGCGCAGATCGACGTGCATGCGCGCGCGCTGTCCGCGCAGGTGTTCAGCGGCCTTGCTGGGGGCCCCCGGCCCGCGTACTTGCAGGTGCTCGACCAGCGGCTGGCGCGCGCGATCCCGTGGCCGCTGTTGTACTGGCCGGGCGACGAGCAGCCGTTGCTTGAGCACAGCAGCGTTTCCTTGTTGCACTTGGTTGCTGCCGACGCCGCGCGTGGCGCGCCAGCGCCGCGCATCGAAGTGCTGATCGCGGACCAGAGCGGCCCCAGCGCGGTGCAAACCCTCGCCAGCGCCGCGCTCGAACCGACGCTGATCGCCGCGGCTTTTCCCGGCCAGCGCGTCGAGAGTGGCGTGATCTCCAGCCGTGAACAGTTGCTGGCGCACTTGGCCGAGCCGGGCGCGCGCCTGCATGTGTCCGCGCACGGGCAGACCCAAAACGATCGTCTGGTTGCCTCGGGCCTGTGGTTGAACCCGACCGCTGCTGGCGGCGATCCGCAATTCCTGAGCTGGGCCGATTTATTTGAACACGGCGTTGCCGCCGATCTGGTGGTACTCAACGCCTGCGAACTCGCGCACGGCGATCGCGCCGCCAGCGCCGCGCTCGACTTCGCCAGCGCCATCAGCCGCGCTGGTGCGCAGCACACCATTGCCGCGCAATGGCCGGTTTCCGACACCGCCAGCGCGGTCTGGGTACCGGCGTTTTATCGTGCCTTGGCGGCCGGCGGCGACGCCCCCGATCCGGGCGACGCCCTCGCGCAGGCGCGCCGTGCCCTGCGCGCCAGCCGCGCCTTCCGCCACCCGTTCCATTGGGCCGGTTGGGTGCATTTGCAGCGGGTGGGTGTAGGCGACTGACGGGATGACGGAAGGCAACCGTTCCTGAACGCCGGCCACCGCCGTGCTGGGAGGTTTTGCGCGCTGGTGGCACTTGTTGATTCGAGAGTGATCGCTGCGGGGCAGTTGCGGCAGCA
>PFJA01000222.1:8680-16280 GCA_002782905.1 Lysobacterales bacterium CG_4_10_14_3_um_filter_64_11 | reverse complement strand
ACGGTCAGCCGGCTGGCGCGCAAATAGGCCATGTGGCAATACAAGACGTGACCCCGTATTCTCAAGACGTGACCCCGTATTCTTGTGTGGCAATACAAGACGTGACCCCGTATTCTTCAAGACGTGACCCCGTATTCTTGCGCGACGGTCAGCCGGCTGGCGCGGAAATAGGCCATGTGGCAATACAAGACGTGACCCCGTATTCTCGCTCGCGTATTCTCGCTCGTATTCTCGCTCGTATTCTCGCTGGCGGCGCAGCACGCAGGCGGTAGCGGGGCCGGGCAGGGTATCCATAGGCGCGATCCACGCTAGCCAGCAGGGCGATATCGGCGGGTCGAGCGCCGCGCGAAGGCGTGTGCTGGCGCGCGCTATCACTTG
This sequence comes from Lysobacterales bacterium CG_4_10_14_3_um_filter_64_11, assembly GCA_002782905.1. Taxonomy (GTDB): domain Bacteria; phylum Pseudomonadota; class Gammaproteobacteria; order Xanthomonadales; family Xanthomonadaceae. The sequence continues at coordinate 15,902 of PFJA01000222.1, read as the reverse complement.
CGCGGCGTCTCCCCGTCGCGCCAGCGCGTCACCAGGCGCGTGGCCTGGGGTGGCTGTAGCCGCTCAGACGTTGCAGGTAGGCCAGCACCGCGCCCCGGTCTGCTCGCGGGAGTCGGCGATAGTCAAACGCGCTTGAGCACGGCGCTGATCCACCCGTAGCGCGCCGCATCGTCCTGCGCGCCCTGAAACGCTGATGCCTCCGTGCCCGCAAGCTGCGCGCACCTGTGCCAGCGTACCTACCTGAGCTTCGTTCATGTCGATCACCATGTCGGTAATGATCGATCCTGCGCGCCCTCATTTGCCCCCGCCAGGCTCACACCTCGTTGGAATCTGGGTGGGGAGTTCAAGCTCATACCTTGTTGGACAAGACTGCCACTTGCGATAACTGCCCAAGCCCGTTATCATTCCGCTCCTTTCTTTTCAGACCCGATACTGGGAACCGCCATGAAGACTTTCAGCGCCAAAGGCGAAACCGTACAGCGCGATTGGTATGTCGTTGATGCCGCCGGCAAAACGCTGGGCCGCCTGTCCTCTGAGCTGGCGCTGCGCCTGCGCGGCAAGCACAAGCCGGTTTTTACCCCGCATGTTGACACCGGCGACTACATGGTCGTGGTCAACGCCGAGAAGATCGCTGTCACCGGCAACAAGCTCGCCGACAAGAAGTACCATCGCTTCACCGGCTATGTTGGCAATCTCAAGACGCAGACGCTGTCGAATCTGCTGGCCAGCCACCCGGAGCGCGTCATCGAAATCGCGGTCAAGGGCATGCTGCCGAAGAATGCGTTGGGCCGTGCGATGTACCGCAAGCTCAAGGTTTACGCCGGCCCCAGCCATCCGCACGAAGCACAGCAGCCGCAGGTGCTGGACATCTGATCACGCGAGTCCCTCGCACGAGCACGTACATCGTTGTACGGACTTTCCAATAGACCCAGGTTCAATCCCATGGTTAATCAGCAGTTTTACGGCACTGGCCGTCGCAAATCCTCCACCGCGCGCGTGTTCCTGCGCCCGGGCAACGGCAACATTGTGGTCAATGATCGCGTGATCGACGCGTTCTTTGGCCGCGAGACCGCGAGCATGATCGTGCGCCAGCCGCTGGAACTGACCAAGTTGACCGAGAAGTTCGACATCAAGGTGACGGTTAGCGGTGGTGGTACCACCGGCCAGGCCGGCGCCATCCGCTTGGGTATTTCGCGCGCACTGGTCGAGTACGACGACACCCTGAAGACCGAGTTGCGCCGCGCCGGGTTCATGACCCGCGATGCCCGCGAAGTCGAACGCAAGAAAGTGGGCCTGCGCAAAGCCCGTCGCGCTACCCAGTTCTCCAAGCGCTGATTTTATTCAGCGTATCGCCACGCTGGCGATAGCCCGATTGGGGGATCGTCTAATGGTAGGACTGCAGACTCTGACTCTGCCTATCTAGGTTCGAATCCTAGTCCCCCAGCCATGCACACAGAGCCCGCCGCAAGGCGGGTTTTTGCGTGTGGCCGATCGGCATGCCGCGATGTGGCTCCACCGGTCGCTCACAGAGCCTGCCCCAGACTTGATCTGGGGATGAGCGCCAAAAAAATACACCGACGCACACCGATAGGGGCAACCGTGCCGATAGGGGCAACCGTGTTGCCCACTGGCGCCAGGCTGTGTCTTTGTGGGAGCGCGCCTGCGCGCGAAGGTTTCGAAAGTTGTTCGCCGGCAGGCCGGCTCCCACAACTGCGAATCCCCTGGAACGTACGCAGCGACGGAGCAAGCGCGTCGCCAAGCGACCGACCCGAACGCATTGATGGTGCAACTTACCTGGTGCAACTTACCCACGCGCGTTCGACCTCTGCGTTACACTGCTGCCCCTCTGCCGTCGCTCGATCCGCGTATGCATATCGAATCATTTACCTGCCTGCCTGCCAAGCCGTTGGCGGGGCAGCCTTGCGTGCTGGAGCTGGTGCTGGCAATCGATGGTGCGCTGGTATTCGCGCCCGATGTCGGTCTGGAGCTGTTCGCTGCCGGCTGCGAACAGCCGGCATACCAGACCAATCTGTTGGCACAGGTGCATGTTGGCTGGTTGCCGCGCGGTCGCTACCGGGTACGCTGGATGTGCGCCGATGGCCTGCTGGCGCAGCGGGTTCGTGTCAGCGTGCATTGTCGGCAGGCGATGCACGAGGCGTTCATCGCGGCAGCGGAGTTGCAGTTCGCCGATGCCGGCGTTGCCGCGGTATCCGATGCCGTGCACGGTCATTGGCAAATTGCCGCCATCGACGATACCCCGGCACTGGATACCCTGAGCTGGCACCGCGGCCATGGTGACTGGTTTTTCCGCCATTTCGATCACGCTGCCAGTGTGGTGGTGGACTACATGCTGGGTAATTCGCCGTTGTTGCGTGGCCGCGTGCTCGATGTCGGCTGCGGTGATGGCATCACCGCGCTCGGCGTGGCCTTGCGCTGCCAGCCCGAACAGTTGATCGGCATTGATCCGTTTGGTGGCTTTGCGCGCTTGCCCGAGATTCTGCAACACAACGGCCTGTCGCCTGCGGTGATACCCGATGCGCTGACATTCATGGCCGCCGATGCCAACGACTTGCCGTTTGCCGACGACAGTTTCGATGTGGTGGTGTCGTGGGGCTCGCTGGAGCATATCGCCGGCGGCTATGCACGGGCGCTGCGTGAGATTCGCCGCGTTTTGCGGGCCGACGGTCTGTTGTTCGTGCATCCGGGGCTGTTTTACAGCAACTTTGGTCATCACCTGGGCGAGTTCAGTGCAGAGCCGCATTTTCATCTGAAAAAATCGCCCGCTGCCTTGCGTGAACTGGTGTTCGCAAAGTCGCCCGAGTACATCGATCGCAGCGGCGAGTTCGCCAGCCCGGCGCAATACTGGCAGTGGTATCAAGAGCTCAATCCGATCACCGTTGCCGGTTTCGAACGCGAACTGCGTGCACTCGATTTCGAGCCGTGGCGGGTGGCCATCCGCAGCGAGGATCGCATCGAATACAGCCCGGAGTTGTTGCCGTATCCGATGCAGGATTTGGCGACGCTGGAGCTGTACCTGAGTTGCTACAACCGCAAGCATCGCCCCGGCAGTGTGCCGCCGGCACGCATCCCCGATAATCGCCAATCCGCAGCCAAGCCGACCGCCAGATGAGCTATCCCCATTACCCATTCGTCAGCCACCGCTTCCAGGTGCGCCCCGGCATCGCCATGCATTACCTCGATGAAGGCCCGCGCGATGGCGAGGTGCTGCTGATGCTGCACGGCAACCCGTCGTGGAGTTATTACTGGCGCCACGCCGTGCTCGGTTTGCGCGATCGCTATCGTTGCATCGTTCCCGACCATGTCGGCATGGGGCTGTCCGACAAGCCCGATGATGCGCATTACCGTTACACCCTGCAATCGCGGGTCGAGGATATTGGCGCATTGCTGCAACACCTGGATGTGCGCGACACCATCACCCTGGTGGTACATGACTGGGGCGGCATGATCGGCTTTGGCTGGGCGTTGCAGCATGCCGCTGCGGTGCGTCGGCTGGTGCTGCTCAATACCGCTGCGTTTCCGATGCCGAGCAAGAAACGCTTGCCGTGGCAGCTCAAGCTTGGCCGCGATCTCGCCATCGGCGCGTTGCTGATCCGCGGCTGCAATGCGTTTGCGCAAGGTGCCGCGCGCTTTGCGGTGCGTCGGCGGATGGCGCCCGATGAGCGGCGTGCGCTGGTATCGCCATACAACTCGTGGGCCAACCGCATTGCTACCTTGCGCTTTGTGCAGGACATCCCGCTGTCGCCGGACGACCCGGCCTGGGCGTTGGTGGAAGCGAGCGGCAAGCACCTGCATGCATTTGCCGATCGCCCGTGTTTCATCGGTTGGGGCATGCGCGACTTCGTGTTCGATCACCATTTTCTCGATCAATTCATCCAGGCATTGCCGCAGGCCGAAGTACAGCGCTTTGCTGAAGGCGGGCACTACATTCTCGAAGACGAAGCCGCGGCACTGGTGCCGGCGATGCGCGCCTTCCTGGATCGCAATCCCTGTCGCCCGGATCAGGCCACCGGCCGTAATCCGGGACGCTCACCATGATGCCGTGACGCCATGAGCGCCGAAACCAACATTGCCGCCGCGCTGGTGCGCATGGCGCGCCAGCAGCCCGAGGCCATCGCACTGCGTTGCCCGGGCGCGCGCGGGCGCGACGGGCTGGCGCGCTACGACATTGCCGTGAGTTATCGCGAACTCGATGCGCGCTCGGATGCCATCGCCGCAGGGTTGGCGCGGGTCGGCATCGTGCGCGGCACGCGTGCGGTGGTAATGGTGCGGCCGGGCGCAGATTTTTTCGCGCTGATGTTCGCTTTGTTCAAGGCCGGCGCGGTGCCGGTGCTGGTCGATCCGGGCATCGACCGCCGCGCGCTCAAGCAATGCCTGGGCGAGGCGCAACCGCAGGCATTCATCGGCATCGCGCTGGCGCAGTGGGCGCGGCGGATTCTGGGCTGGGGACGCGGCCATGTGCGGCAGTGCGTGAGCGTTGGGCGCTTCGGGCTTGCCGGGCCGCGCCTTGCCACGCTGGAACGCTGCGGTGCCGGTGCCGGGCCGCAACTGACGGCTACCGCGCCCGACGACATTGCGGCGATCCTGTTCACTTCCGGCTCCACCGGCGTGCCCAAGGGCGTGGTCTATCGGCATCGGCATTTTCTTGCGCAGATCCAGATGCTGGGCGCGGCATTCGCGATCGAACCTGGCGCCGTCAATCTGCCCACCTTTCCGCCGTTCGCCTTGTTCGATCCGGCGCTGGGCAGCACCAGCGTGATCCCGGACATGGACCCGACCCGGCCGGCGCGCGCCGATCCGCGCAAGTTGCACGCGGCCATCGCCCGCTTTGCGGTCACCGATCTGTTTGCTTCACCGGCGCTGCTGGCGGTGCTGGCCCGCCATGGCCAGCCGTTGCCCGGCCTCAAACGCGTGCTGTCGGCCGGTGCGCCGGTACCGGCCGCAGTGGTGGCCAGGCTGCGTGAATTGCTGCCCGACACTGCCAAGCTGTGGACACCCTACGGCGCCACCGAATGCCTGCCGGTGGCGGTGATCGAAGGCGCTGAGTTGCAGGCGACGCGCGTTGCAACCGAATCCGGTGCCGGCACCTGTGTGGGCCGGCCGGTGCCGCCAAACGCGGTCCGCCTGATTCGCATTCGCGACGACGCCATCGCCGACTGGTCCGCGGTGCAGTTGGTGCAGCCGGGTGAAGTCGGTGAAATCACCGTCGCCGGCCCCAGTGTTACCGATGCGTATTTCAACCGCCCCGCGGCGAGTGCGCTGGCCAAGATTTGCGAACGCCTCGCCGATGGCAGCGAACGCATCGTGCACCGGATGGGCGATCTGGGCTGGTTCGATCGTGACGGGCGACTGTGGTTCTGTGGCCGCAAGAGCCAGCGTGTGCAATGTGTCGATGGCGCGCTGTTCACCGAGCAGGTGGAACCGGTGTTCAACACCCACCCCGAGGTGTTGCGCACGGCGCTGGTCGGCGTTGGCGATGCTGGCGCGCAACAGCCGGTGCTGTGCGTGCAATTGCGCAACCGGTTACCGCGCAACGCGAAAGCGCGCATTCGCGCGCAATTGCTGACCATCGGCGGCCGCCATGTCCATACCGCGCGCGTGCAGCGGATCGTGTTTCATCCGGGCTTTCCGGTGGATATTCGCCATAACGCCAAGATCGGTCGTGAGGCGCTGGCGCGCTGGGTGGCCAGGGAACGCTGATCAAGCCCCATTTTTCGTCATTGCGAGCGCAGCAAAGCTATGCAGTGCATTGGTTCAAACACAATCTCTGGATTGCCACGTCGCTGTGCTCCTCGCAATGACAGCGTGTTCGGGCCATCCCTGCGCAGTGCGATTGAGCGTGTCTTATCGCGGTGCCGGGCAATCACGCACTGCGTCGGCGTCCAGCAGCCAGTAACGGCGGCGGTTGGCATCACCCACCGCAGCGGCTTGCGTGGCTGCGGCGCAGTCCGGCAGGGCGGCCTGCGCCACCAGCAAGCGCCGCTGCGCCGGTTGTTGGCGCAACCAGTGCAGCCCGGCGGCAAATTGCTGTTCGGGGCTGCGCTTGAAGCCAAACTCGGCAACCGGGCCAACCGCTTGCAACAGGTTCTGTTCTTTCCACAGCACCAGCCCGATTTCGGTCTCCGGCCCGGCCAGATCGCGGGCGCTGCGCATCAGCGCGCGGGCCGAGTTCTGCGCATCCAGAATCGGGTGCACGCCGAAGCCATAACCTAGCCACAGCACGCCCATGCCGACCACGACGGCGGCCAACGCGCGGCGCACGCGCAACACGCTCGCCGCTACCAGCACACCACCACCCAGCGCCAGCAGCAGCCACCACAGCGCGTCGGCGGCGGGATTCAGGCCGCGCTCGGCTTCAATCTTCAGCTCGAACTGCGGCTCGCCCGACAACGCGGCAGCGCCACCCACGGCCAGCAACCCGCCGAGCGCCAACACGAAGGCGAACAGCAGCCGGCGCAACCCGGCACGCTCGCTCAATGCGGGCAGATACGGTGCCGCCGCCAGCGCAAACGCCGGCAACGCCGGCAGGATGTACATGTCGCGCTTGCCGGCGCTGAGGCTGAAGAACACGACGACCGCGATGCCCCATGCCAGCGGCAGCCAGACCCGCGCAGCGCGCGCCTGCCATGCTTGCCGCCACGGCGCGAGCAACCACGGCAAGGCCAGTGCAAACGGCAGCCAGGCACTGGCGATCACCTCGGCGAAATACCACCACGGTTGCTGGTGGCCCCAGGCATTGGCATAGCGGGTGGCGGTCTGCCGGAACAGCAGCTCATGCAAATACTGGCGGTGCCCCGGGTCGCCATCGGCCAGCGCCATTGTGATCATCGGCAGCAGCCACAGTACGATCGCAAACAAGAACACCGCCATCCCCGGCCACCAGCGCCCTTGGCCACGCGCAGTATCGGCCATGCCGCGAAAGCCCAGCCGCCGCAGCACAAGAAATGCCGGGATCAGCAGCAGCGGCAAAAAGCCCACGCCCTTGGTAATCACGCCCAGCCCCGCCGCGAAGCAGCCGAGCAGGTAGGCGCGCCGGTCTGGGCCGAGCAACAGATGCCGCAGCAGGCCCCACAGGCTCAGGGTGGTCAGCAACACCAGCGTCGGATCGATTTGTGCGCGCTTGCCCTGATACACGAACTGCACGCAGATCAGCACCGCGCCCGCAGCCCACAAGCCGATGCGCGGCGTATACAACCGTCGGCCG
>PFJA01000222.1:0-8673 GCA_002782905.1 Lysobacterales bacterium CG_4_10_14_3_um_filter_64_11 | reverse complement strand
AGGTCAGCGCCAATGTGCCGAGCGCCGCCAGCAACGAGGGCAGCAGAAAACTCCAGCGCCAGCTTCCGATCGCCTGGTAAGCCAGCGCCAGCAACCAGAAATACAGCGGCGGCTTGTCGGCATACAACTCCTGCCCGCGCCGTGGAAACCACCAGTCGCCGCTTTCCAGCATCTGCTTGGCAACCAGCACGAAACGCGGCTCGTCGGCCGGCCACGGCTCGCGCAGGCCGTAGCCCGCCGCCAGCACCAGCACGGCAATGGCGAAAAACCACAGGAGTTCGCGGCGGTCGATGGTGCTGAGCGTGTTCATGAGTTCCGTGGCGTAGGATGGGTAGAGCGTAGCGAAACCCATCGGACAATGACGAATATTGATGGGTTTCGCTACGCTCTACCCATCCTACCGGTGCTGTTTCACCAGCAGCGCGTAGAAAAACCCGTCCATGCCGTCTTCGCCGGGCAGGCGTTGCCGGCCGGCGCCGCTGACGTAGCCGTAACGCGCATCCAGCGGCACGGCCTGCGCATCGGCGGTGCGGGCGAGAAAGGCAGCGATCTGCGCGTGGTTCTCGGCGGCGAGCAGCGAGCAGGTGGCGTACAGCATCCGGCCACCGGGGCGCAGCAGCGGCCACAAGGCCTTGAGCAGGCGCGCTTGGGTTTTGATCAGCGCCGGCAGGTCGCTGGCGCGGCGATTCCACTTGATATCGGGCTGGCGGCGGATGATGCCGGTGGCCGAACACGGTGCGTCGAGCAGGATCGCATCGAACGGGGTGTTGTCCCACCAGCGCGAAGGCTGCGCGGCGTCACCGGCGATCAGGGTGACCGCATCGCGGTGACCGAGGCGATCCAGGGTTTGCTGCACGCGCGCCAGCCGTGCCGCTTCCAGATCGATGGCGGTGAGCGCGATGCCGTCGCCGGCTTCCAGCAGTTGCGCCGATTTGCCGCCGGGGGCGGCGCAGGCATCAAGGATGCGTTCGCCCGCTTGCGGCGCCAGCGCCTCGATGGCGAGTTGCGCGGAACCGTCGTGGACGCTGAGCCAGCCGTCATCCCAGCCGGGCAGGGTGGTCGGTGATGACGCATGATCAATGCGCAACGCCATCGTCGGATAAGCCGGCGCGTGCGCGTCGATGCCCGCTTCGGCGAGCCGCGCCTTGGCGACTTCACGGCTGGCGCGGCGCGCATTGACGCGCAGCCACAGCGGCGCTTGTTCGTTGTTGGCGACAAGGATCTGCGGCCAGTGGTCGGGCCAGTCGCGGCGCAAGGTGCGCAACAACCAGTTCGGGTGACTGTGGCGGATGGCGTCGTCGCTGGACTGCGGCCACGGCTCGCGGGTGGCGCGACGCAACAGGCCATTCACCAGTCCGACCAGTTTGGGTTGCCCCAGCGTGCGCGTGGCTTCCGCGGTAGCCGACAGTGCCGCATGCACTGGCAAGTGCAGGGCGTCGAGCTGTGCCAACCCGACCAGCAGCAGCGCGCGCACCGCGTTCTGCGCGGTCGGCAGCGGCCGCGGCACCCAACTGTCGATCACGTACTCGTAGCGGCGACGATGGCGCAGCACCGCAAACACCAGTGCTTCAAGCAGGGCGCGATCGCGCGGGTCGGCAACGCTGGGCAGGCGTTCGGCCAGCAGCGGGCGCAACGAGCGACCCTGTTCCAGTACCGCGACCACGGTGTTGGCCGCCAGGGCGCGAATCGCGGCGCCAGAGGTGTTCATGCTCGCCGTGTTCATGACGTTTGCAATGCCGGGCGTGCATTGAGGTAATCGCGCGCGGCCAGCGCCTTGCCACCGTCGCGTTGCACGGTGAGCAGGCGCAGCACATGCGCGCCGCAGGCGACATCGATGCCGTCGCGGCTGGCGCGAACCACGCTGCCGGGTGTTGCCGGGCTGGATTCGCTCAGCGCGACGGCGGCGTGGATGCGCACGCGTTCGCCCGCCAGTTCGGCCTCGGCGATTGGCCACGGGTTGAAGGCGCGAACCTTGCGCGCCAACACGGCGGCCGACTGGTTCCAGTCGAGCCGGGCTTCGGCCTTGTCCAGCTTGTGCGCGTACGTGGCGCCGTCCTCGGCTTGCGCGGTGGGCTGCGGGTGCAGGCCGGCACGCAATAGCGCCAGGCCGTCGCGCAGCACCTCGGCCCCCAGTTCGGCGAGGCGGTCGTGCAGGCCACCCGCCGTGTCGGATGCGCTGATTGGTGTGCGCAGTTGCAGCAGCACCGGCCCCGTGTCGAGGCCGCGCGCCATCTGCATCAGGCACACGCCGGTTTCATCGTCGCCGGCCTCGATGGCGCGCTGGATCGGTGCGGCGCCGCGCCAGCGTGGCAGCAGCGAGGCGTGCACATTCCAGCCGCCGAAGCGCGGGATTTCCAGCACCGCCTTGGGCAGAATCAGGCCATAGGCAACCACGATCAGCAGATCCGGCGCCAGCGCCCGCAAGGCGGCTTGCGCGGCTGGATCACGCAGGGTTTCGGGTTGCAGCACCGGTACCGCAAACGCCTGCGCTGCTTGCTTCACTGGTGAGGCGGTAAGCACACGTCCGCGTCCGGCCGGGCGATCGGGCTGCGTGTATACGCCCACCAACTCGCCATGGGCGGCGGCAGCGTGCAGCGACGGCACGGCAAACTCGGGTGTTCCCGCGAACACCAGGCGCAGGGTTTGGCGCATCGGCTCAGGCGGCGTCAGTTTCGGAGCGGCGTTGTTTTTGCAGCTTCTTGCGCACCATCTCGCGCTTCAGCGGCGACAGATAATCGACGAACAACTTGCCATCGAGGTGATCCATCTCGTGCTGGATGCACACCGCCAGCAGGCCTTCAGCATCGAGCTCGAATGCCTTGCCATCGCGGTCCAGCGCGCGCACGCGGATGCGCTCGGCGCGGCTCACCTTGGCGAAAACGGTGGGCACCGAGAGGCAGCCTTCCTCGCAGTTCTGCTCACCATCGCGGGCCAGGATTTCCGGGTTGACGAACACCAGCGGTTGATCTTTTTCTTCGGAAATGTCGATCACCATGAAACGCCGGTGGACATCGACCTGGGTCGCGGCCAGGCCGACGCCGGGCGCGGCGTACATGGTTTCCAACATGTCGTCGAACACCTTGCGCAAGGCATCATCCACCGCAGCCACCGGTTTGGCACGGGTGCGCAGGCGCGGATCGGGGTATTCCAGAATCGTTAGTTTGGCCATGGTTTTGATAGTGGGGGCGCAAAACCCGCCGGGCAAGTCACGGTGGCATAGTGTAACCGGCGGATGGGCGGTCGTCGTCAGTAGATGCTTGGATTGACATCACCGAGCCAGTTGCACTCGAATACAGGCTGTGGCTTATTCACGGGCGGGTGGGGTAGCGCATGCCGCGTGATGAACGACGGCATCAACGGCTACATCGCGTTGAAGATGCAGGAAGTAACCCGCTTCCGCCCGCCGTCCACCCGCTGGTGTACTAAGGCATCTGACGCGATCAGCGGGGTTGCCTGGAGGCGCCGCGCTGATCAAAGCCTTACAAGAACAGGCTCATTGGTCATCTCAGACCTGTGGAACGGAGTGGCAAAAGCCATGGCTTTTTCGCCGCGATCGTACGGATTGATCGGCCGCTACTGCCCGGCAACGCACACGCGTATGCGAATATCCGTGCCGTTCGAAGTCAAGGCGCAGATATGATATCGCCGACTGTAACGGTTCCAGTATTGATTCCACCGTCAACTGTTGAAACAGGCCGCAGGCCTGGTGTAAATCCACCGCCACCGCCGCCTACAGTATCGACCTCCGCCTGCGCCAACTGATCTATAGCGTTTGAGTCACACGCTTTATCTTCTGTTACGGTGGTTACCGAGTTTCCGACTCTATACGTTACTGAACCAATATAATTGCCGCTGCGCCAGTTTGCTGCTCCAACAATACTGGATGCCATGCTATCCAAATTGGTCAGCGCTGCGGCACGAGCGGGATTGGAAAAGCCCTGCAATACCGCCGTTGCGAGGTCGGTAGCTGAGACATCAACGATCATTGGCGGCATTGGTAACATTTCACAGGCAAGAGCTATCCCAGAAAAAATTACCGCTCCAAGTGCAAACGAGCGCCTGCTTTAAATTTTTTTCATTTCTTTATTCCTTAAGCTATTTGTTTTATTTCTTGTCGTTTTGATAAATGCGTCGATAATATCAAAACCGCCTGTTTTCTTCTATCCATCGTCTGTAGGTCGTGGATCAAAAAATGTTGCACCGGGACCTTCGGTCTCACGCCGATATTCCTTGAAAAGTTGAAGGTAGGCGCGTGCCCTGTTCTCCGCTTCTGTGCGTTGCGCGATCGTTAGGCTGCTGGCTCCCGGAAAAAATAGATCTCGCGCTTGTGCAATCGCAAAGTTTCCGCTCATATCAACAACCCTCGACAGAGCATAACCCTCAACTGGATCATCATGTGCAATCGCACTAGAAACCAATTCCAGTGCGAAGCTATTGCCCAGCGCCCCTTCGCGTAGCATGGTGATCTCTGCATCCTTGTCGCCTTGTAGCAACTTTCGCGAATTAAGGTACGTTTTCGCTAATTCGTCGCCCGCGTCAGCAGCCTGTTGTAACTGCTGGTCGCTTGCAGCCTGATATTCCGAATACTGCAGTGCGTTGGGGTATCCATGTCTATCAAGCCAATCCTGCTCCGCCCGTGATCGTGGTAGAAACGGATCATCCTCTAAATTCAACCCTCTTCTAGTCATCGGAATATGTTGAAATGGGTTCACCATTCCTGTTTCTGATGTATGCATGTTAACATTTTCTACATCAAGACTATTTTTGTTACCCGCCACATCGGACGACAAAACGTTGCGCAATTCCTCAACTCGTTTCTCTGCGTTTGTTTTAGAAACTGTTTTGTCTGCGATCAGTTCACCATGCCCCGAGTTTTCTGCGCGTTGGCCATAATAAAATGCTATCGCAATGATTGCTGCGAAAAGAGCTGTTATCAAGGAAATTTTTATCTTATTTGGTGATTTCACCACAAAATTCCTCACGACGTTTCGGTTTAAGCTTGCGGATCGTACGGCCGGTCGATAAATCTAATTATTAAAATTATTGAACAAATATACAAAATTCCCGAATTGGCTTCTTAGACTCAACCATCAAGTGCAACACCCCGACCGGTTAAGGTGTTGCGATATCTGCAGCCTTCACAGACGTCACGCCCAGTGCGCTTGAGTACAGCCAACTATGCACAACCGTTTCGTGGGGCTCATCGCTGGCGTCCACATCACACAACGGCGCCACTGTGTCTGTCAAGCCGGCCCCACGCCGTGATGGGTCGTTTTGGCCGCAGGCCGTGTGAATATCGTTCACATGGTCAAAACGTGGTGCCGAAAAATCAATATGTTGGCGCGGCGTGTGAACGATATTCACCAGTTTGCTGCATATCGTTCACCAAGTGCAATCCGCTCGCTTGGGATGGCTTGGCGTGGTGGGTTCTGCGCGGTTGGTAGTCTTCGCGTCACGTGCCGTTGACCCAAGCCGCCACTCGCCCGATGGCAAGCCACCACATCGCCCAGATGCCGCTTCTCGAAGAAATCCAGCGGCAGCCGCAGCAGATGGGTGAACACATTACCCATCCATTGCAAACCCAGCTTGGTAGACAGATACACCACCGCCCAACCGCGCAACAGGTGGGTGCCGACCTGCAACAGCACCAGCAAGCCAAAGCCCAGGCCGATCACCGTCAGCAACTCGCGATCCGCCGACACCAGCACCTGATCCACCACCCATTGCAGGTAGAACGGCCCCAGCACGGTAAACACCTGCAAGCCCAGCGACAGCAGCGCGATCAACCCCAGCGCCCGCCACAAGCCGGTCACCGGCCCAGTCAGTTGCCGCGCCGACACCGAGGGCGCCGCCTTGGCTGGCTGGAACTCCGCCGTCGGCGTCAGTTCCAGCGCCACCCCGGTGAAATGCTCCAACACCTCGCCGTAACGCATCGTGCGCTTGCCAAACGCCGGGTCGAGAATCGTCACCCGCGACTTGTCCGCTTTCGCAAGCACCACGAAGTGATTGAGGTTCCAATGCAGGATGCACGGCGCCTTGAGCTTGGGCAGGTCGTCGAGATCCAGCCGCAGCGGCCGGCTGGCGAATCCCAGCTTGCCAGCAACATCGATCAGCCGCGCCAGACTCGCGCCCTTGAGCGAAAGCGGAAACCGCTGGCGCAGTTCGCGCAAACCCGCGCGATGGCCGTGGTGGCTCGCGACCATGGCAATACTCGCGAGTCCACATTCGGCGGATTCGGATTGGATGATTGTCTTCACGGGGTAGCTCCGCTACCGCGCGGCATCAATCGTGACCGCTGAGTTGTAGATCACGTGCATTATGATCGGGGCGAGCAGTCCACGAGATTTCAAGGCCAGAATCGATGCGACCACCCCGAACGAAAGCACTACTGGCAGGTGTGATCGGTGAATTACCATGAACACTATCGAATTTATCGATATTCCAACAATCAGGTTGAATCTGCGTGAAAAATAGTTTAACAGCACCCCTCTAAACAACATCTCCTCGAATATTGGAATCAACACATTGACGACGATCAATGAGACAAATAGCACTAATAACGGCATCGAACGTAAATCGACTTTAAACTTGGTGACGTTCTTCTGCAGAGCCAACACGTCGTTATGGCTGAGATGAGCCTGATAATACTTCAATAACAAAAAAATCAGGAAAGCCGCTACCACAGATATCGCGAAAACCTTAGAAGATGAAATCGACAAACCACCCGGCAAATCCCTAAAGCATGAGAGTCGAGAAATTAAACATACACATAAATAGATTGCGAATGTAAACACCAACAACCTGACAATCCATGATGAATGATTTTCTGAATAACCTGTTACCGATGAAATAACAGGAGACAGAGCGATTGCCAATATCTCAGGAGCCATCAGAAAGATAAAAACGACACCCAAGACTACCATGACGCCAGGAGAGGCTTCGGCCGACCAGTTGTAATCAATGTTGTGTTTACGGATACAAGTCAGCTTGGGCACAACAGACATTGAGGTGATCTCCTGAGTTCTGAGTTCGACAGCCTGCCGGTGACAGCAGACTGTCGAAGGATCGCCGTGTTATTACCACAGATAATAGGGGTATACCACCTCAGACATGTAATCCCGTGCTGCCCAATAGAACTCACCAAGCGAATGTCCGATATCGTAGTAGACATCGGCGCCGGACACAGCCTGAACTTCCTCAGCGCAAAGCTCAATCATGAAAAAATCCTTCTCATAATTTTGAGAAAATGAAAAAGATACCCTTTTCAATGTATGGCGCGAAAAACCACACGGCCATTAGAACAATCGAAAGGATTACCGACAACTTTCGATATCGGCGCGTCACTGATGTTCAAGCATGGAGTCAAAGAACCCATTTACTGCGGACTCGATGTTTGGCGCTTCGTACCAGACGAACCCCAGCACTACAAGCAAAGGCACTAAGCCTGCAGAAACGGCTTGAGTATCAAAACTAGTCAACTCACGCATTGTCATTCCTTCTGTTTGATTTGACCAGCCCATCGCTGGCGACCACATCACACAGCGGCGGCACTTCGTTCGTCAAGCCCACCCCGCGCCGCGACGGGTTGTTTTCGCTGCATGCCGCGTGAGTATCGTTCACATGGACAAATCGTGGTGCCGCAAAATCAATACGTTGGCGCGGCGTGTGAGCGATATTCACCAATTTGCTGAATATCGTTCACCAGGTGAAATCTACGCGCTTGGACGGCTTGGCGTGGTGGATGTTGCGCGGTTGGTAGCCTTCGCGCCACGTGCCGTTGACCCAAGCCGCCACTCGCCCGCTGGCAAGTCGCCGTTGGGTGGCTCGCCGGCGCGTGCGGGCCATGGGCATGTGGCGTACTGGTAACGTTCGCCGCTGCGTCGCTCAAGTGCGAGTGTATCTACTATCAAAGCAACGTCCGGCTGACGGGGCTGTTGTTCCGAGGCGCGGTGTAGGAATTTTCCTACACGTGCGTCAGTGATTGGCTGACAGACACGCAGTAGTTGCTTTGGTAGGCTCTGGTCGTGCCGGTGCCGGTGCTCGCTGTGCGGTGTGGTTTGGGCTTGGTGTTACGCACTGCACGCGACCAAGGATGCTCTCAACAAGTGTCTTTCCGGCACCCCAGCGCACGCTGGCATCCGTTGCAAACACCAATGGATCCCGGCTGTAGCCTGCCCTCGAATGTGTTAATCGGCGGCTGGGGTGACGACTTGTTCAGCGGTGCCCTGTTGCGGCCTTCGTGTTGCGGCAGGGTGGCAAACTGTGACGGATAGCACATAAAATGGCCACCTGCGCACGGATGTGTGTTCGATCCACAGGATGTGGCCCGGGGATTTCTGGTTCCGAACCCGCTTAACTCCGATGGAAGCTAAAACCATGCGTTTGTCCGACCGTATCCGAGCCGCACGTCTCCGCAACGGCTGGAAGCAGACGCAGTTGGCGGCCATGCTGAAGGTGGATCGCAGCGCAGTCGGGCATATTGGGAACGCGGCGAAGGCAGCGCGCCGTCACCGGCACGGCTGTTCGCGCTTGCCGGGCTTGCCGGGGTTTGCATCGAGTGGCTGGCTACCGGCACTGGCCCCATGGTCAACGGCGGCGAAGGCACTGACGCGATCTCGTTGAAGGCGGATGAGACGCGCTTGGTGCACGCCTATCGGCGGCTCGCGGGTCGCG
>PFJA01000119.1:2960-3766 GCA_002782905.1 Lysobacterales bacterium CG_4_10_14_3_um_filter_64_11 | reverse complement strand
GTTCACCGCGGCCACGTGCAACATCCCGGGTTACGGCCTGCGGCCTAACCCGGGCTACCACAACGCGCGCAAGCTGGCACCGCTGCGAGCCACAGACCCCCGGTAGCCCGGGTTGAGGCGAAGCCGAAACCCGGGGTGCATCGCGCCAGAAACCCGGGGCGCATCGCGCCCGAAACCTTGGCGGTACACTGGTTCACCGCGGCCACGCGCAACATCCCGGGTTACGGCCTGCGGCCTAACCCGGGCTACCACCAATCAGGATTTCATTTGCGTCTTTTGCGTCCTTTGCGGATCGCGGGGCTTTATATCCCCCGAGTCCCGAGTCCCGAGTCCCGGCTTCACTGCTAGAATCTGCCCATGTCTCGAATCTTGCTCCGCATTGCGGCCGATGGTGAGTTGCGTTGGTTGTCTGCATCAGCGCCGGCCCGGATTCGGGTTGGCGTGCCGCCGGTTGCTCCGGATGATCGTCTGTGGGTGGTTTTTCCGGCGCAAGATGTGTTGCTGATGACGGCGCCGCGGGTGGCGCGTTCAGCGGCACAGATGCAGCAGGCGTTGCCGTATGCGATCGAGGATCAGCTTGCTGCCGCGATCGAAACCCAGCATGTGGCGTGGCTGCCGGCAGTCGATCCACAACAGGTGTTGGTGGCGGTGGTGGCGCGCAGTCGGCTCGATGCGCTGCTCGCGGTACTGCGTGGACAGGGGTTGGAACCTGATGCGGTGATCCCCGAGCCGCTGTTGTTGCCGTGGCAGGCCGGCGCGGCGACGGTGCTGCTGGAACCCAATCGCGCGCTGCTGCGTTACGGTGA
>PFJA01000119.1:2810-2952 GCA_002782905.1 Lysobacterales bacterium CG_4_10_14_3_um_filter_64_11 | reverse complement strand
CTTTCGTTGGCCAAGCCGATGAGTTGGCGGTGGTCGCCGGCCGTATCGCTGCTGAGCTCGATGCGATTGTGGTGGGCGAGCAGGCGTCGCCGTTGCCGTTGCGCAGCAGGCGCCGAGTGGACGATGGCTTGCTGGCCTATGC
>PFJA01000119.1:0-2764 GCA_002782905.1 Lysobacterales bacterium CG_4_10_14_3_um_filter_64_11 | reverse complement strand
TACGCGCCGCGGCGGCGGGCCGGGCGCGCCCAGCGTGCGTGGCGATGGGCGGGTGCGTTGGCGCTGGCGGCACTGCTGTTGAGTTTTGCGCAGGCGCTGCTGGAGCGCGCGCAGTGGGCGAGGCTGGTCGAACGCCAGCGTGCGGAAATGGCCGATTTGTTCCGCGCCGCTGTGCCCGCTGCCAGCCGCGTGGTCGATGCCGAGCAACAATTGCGCAGTGCGCTGGCCGCCGCCGGCCAGGGCCGCGGTGATGCTGGCCTGGCGTTGCTGGCGCAGGCGGCGCCGGCGCTGGTCAGCGATGCGCGGCTGCAATTGGACGCACTGGAGTGGCGCGACGACCAGCTGGAGTTGGTGGTCAGTGCGCCGGATGTGGCAAGCCTTGATGCGTTGCGGCAGCGGCTTGCGCTGGCGGCGATTACCGAATTGACTACTGTCACGCCCGGCAGCAAGGGTGTCGAGGGGCGTTTGCGAGTGAGTGGAGGCCGGCGATGAAGGCGTGGTGGAATGGCCTGAGCGCGCGTGATCGAGGCGTTGTGCAAATCGGTGCGTCGCTGGCGCTGCTGATGCTGGTCTGGGCGCTGCTTTGGCAACCGCTGTCGCGTGCGCGCCACGCCGTGCGTGCCCAGGCTGTTGCGCAGGCCGAGGCATTGGCCTGGATGCGGCCGGCGGCGCAGCAACTGGCGGCGGCCGGTGGTTTGGCACAGGCGCCGAGCACCGATGCGCGCTCGTTGTTGGCTCGCATCGATGCCGGCGCGCGCGAAGCGGGTTTGGGCGGTTCGCTGGTCAGCGTCGAACCGCAGGGCAGCCATCGTGTGCGCACCACACTGTCGGCCGCCGATTTCAATACCCTGGTGCGCTGGTTGCAGCAGGTTGCCGGGCAAGGCGTGGCGCTGGAGCAATTATCGGTGCAGCGCGCCAGTGCTGGCCGGGTGGATGCGCGCGTGCTGCTCACCGAGGCAGCACCATGATTCGCCGCGTGCTGCTGGTGCTGCTGGTGCTGCTGCTGGCTGTGGCGGCGACACTGGCGTTCGCACCGGCGCAGTTGCTGGTCAACGCGGTTCAGGCGCGGGTACCGGATCTGTATCTGTCGTCGGTTGCTGGCAGCGTGTGGCGTGGTGGCATCGGCGAAGTGGTTTATCGCGGGCGTGCGCTGGGCAGCTTGCGCTGGCGCCTGTATCCATCGGCCCTGTTTGCACTGCGTCTGCGTGCCGATGTCGAGGCGCGTGGCGATTGGGGCAGCGCAGAAAGCCAGATCTGGCGTTCGGTTTCCGCGCTCGGGGTCAGCCAATTGCGCAGTGAACTGCCGGCGTATTACCTCGCAGGCGTGTTCGCGGTGCCCGAGTTGCGGCCGCTGGGCCGCATTCGCGTGGCTATTCACGCGGCCGAGTTGCGCGATCATGCGCTGGTGGTGCTCGTTGGCGATGCGGTGTGGGCCGATGCGGCGCTGGCGGGTAGCGCCAGTGCCGATCTTGGCACGTTGCGTGGCCGTCTGCTGCTCGACGCGCCGAACGCGGCCAGCGTGGTGCTCGACGATGACGGTGGCCCGCTCGATGTCGATGGACAACTGTGGTTGTCGCCGTTGGGTTATTCCGGCACGGTGCGGCTGAGCGCGCGCGATCCGGCACTGTTGCCGGCGCTGCAATGGATCGGCAAGCCGGCTGCATCCGGTGCGCGTGAGCTGCGCATGCAGGGGCTTTGGTACGGGGCCAAACCGTGACCCTGCGGCTACCCACCATCCATGGCATTACCGACCTCGGCGAGGGACGCGAAGAACTGCAACTGGAGTTCAGCAATGGTGAGCACCGCGTCTATCGGCGGCAGCGTGCACGCGGCAATGGCGCGGTGGTGATCGTTGCGGTGTCCGAACCCGGTGTGGTGCTGCTGACCCGCGAATACGCCTGTGGCCTGCACCGTTATGAACTGGGCCTGCCGCGTGGGCGCATCGATGATGGCGAGACGCCGTTGCAGGCTGCCAATCGCGAGCTCAAGGAGGAAGTGGGTTTTGGCGCGCGCCGGTTGCAGGTGTTGCGGACCTTGTCGCTGGTGCCCAGTTACATGGATCACGTCACCCATCTGGTGCTGGCGCACGACTTGTACCCCGAACGCCTGGCTGGCGATGAACCCGAACCACTGGAAGTGTTGCCGTGGCGCCTGGACGCACTCGATCAACTGATGCTGTGCGATGAGTTCTCCGAGGGGCGTGCGTTGGCGGCATTGTTCATTGCCCGCGAATGGTTGGCGCACAACCCCGATGCCGGCAGCGATGCCTGAACGGTATGTTGCCCACTGCATCGAACTCGCACGCGTTGCCGGCGCTGCGATCATGGCGGTGTATGCGCGCGATTTTGATGTGGCAGTGAAAGCTGACGCATCGCCGCTCACCGAAGCCGACATGGCCGCGCATCGACTGATCGTCGCCGGTTTGCAGGCGCTCGATGCCGACATCCCGGTGCTATCGGAGGAATCGGCAGCGATCGACTGGAACGTGCGCCGGCACTGGCAGCGCTACTGGCTGGTCGATCCACTGGATGGCACCCGTGAGTTCGTCAAGCGCAACGGCGAGTTCACCGTCAATATCGCCTTGATCGATGGCGATGCGCCGGTGTTCGGCGTGGTTTACGCGCCGGCACTGGATGAGTTGGTGTACGCCACGCGCGCGCGCGGTGCGTTTTTGCGGCAGGGCGACGCCGACAGCGCACTCGCTACCCTGCGGCCGGCGGCACTGCCGCTGCGTGTCGCGGCCAGCCGCTCGCATCTGGATGAG
>PFJA01000050.1 GCA_002782905.1 Lysobacterales bacterium CG_4_10_14_3_um_filter_64_11 | reverse complement strand
GCTGCCGGGCAGATAGAGCAGGCGCAGGCAAGCTGGGGCAAAGCGCGCGAATTGCTCAGCAGTGGCGCACAAACCGGGGTGATGAACCTCGTGCTGCGGACACAACTCGCGCAGGACACCGGCGACACCGTACAAGCACTGGCGCTGGCTGACACTCTGCGCAGCGCCGGCTTCAACGACCCGCGCTACCCGCTGCCAAGCCACAACAAGTGACGCACCCCGCCGTCGAATCCCCGCCGGCTTTCACCCACCGCAAGGAGCAATGCCATGGACCAGCCCGCCAACACCAATGCGCAACCCGGCAACCCGCCCTTCGTTACCCTCAGCGTGCAAAAAGGCGCCCCCGCCGAAGCCGGTTGGAACACGCTGGACGGATGCGACAACAGCTATACCTATCGCTATGACGGCGGCTCCGATGATCACGGCAACGTTGTTGTACACGGCCGTGGCAAGGTGGTGATAACGGTCAAACTGGCCAGTGACCCGGCGCTGAAAATCCGCGGCGTCAGCTTCGAAAACGACCCGGACCAGCAGTTGTCAAACCCCAACAATTCACCGCGCGTCGCCACCATCATGAACCAGAACAACGTGCCGATGGAGAACGCCTACTACGCCATCGAAGTAACCGACACCAGTAATGATTGCGAGCTGACTTTCGATCCGATGATCTCCAACCGGTAACAGCAAGGCGTCGCAGGCCAGTGGCGGCAATCACCACTGGCCTGCACAATCAACGCCGCGTTGCGCTGCAACGTGATGCCCGCGCGTATGTCGAAGTCGTGTCGAAGTCGTTGCCAGTCAGGGTGCGTGAGACTATATTTGATCCGTTCCGCCGGTTTTCCGTTTTCATCCCACTGAATGGACATTCGGCCGCATGAGTACCGCATCGTCACGCCGTGCCGCTGGTGTCCCGCTGACACCCGATCAACGTCCAATGGCAGCACGTGCCGAGCGCTCGCTGCCGACCCGAAGGTGCACGCAGGGCGTGGCCAGGGCGGTTCGTTGATCCCGATGACCAGCACGGCGGATGGCGTCGGGGTTGATCTGCCGGGATCGAGCGGCCGGAGCGTTGCTACGCTGCCGGCGCGATGTGGCACAACGCCGGAGCCATGGCTGCGCACGCCTGGGGCTTGGCAATGAAGCGCATCTCATGACACCCGTGGTCATGCTGCTGTGGGTGGTTGCAGCCTTGCTGGCCACCGCCGTGGCGGCGGTGACATTCAGCCAGATGCGCTGGGCAAGCCACGCGGTGTACGTCGCCTGCGCCGCGCTGTGCGCCGCGGCGCTGGGCCTGCTCGTGCTGCATCTGCTCGCGCCCGACGCCGGCACCAGCGTGCGGGTTTTGCCGCTGGGTCTGCCGTGGTTGGGCGCCCATTTCCGGCTTGATGCGCTGGCCACCTTTTTTCTGATCGTGGTCAACCTGGGCGGCGCAGCGGCCAGCGTCTACGCGCTCGGCTATGGTCGTCACGAAACCGCCCCGCACCGCGTACTGCCGTTTTATGCGGCATTCCTGGCCGGCATGAATCTGGTCGTACTGGCTGACGATGCGTTTACGTTCTTGCTGTGTTGGGAGTTCATGTCGCTGACCTCGTGGGCACTGGTGATGACCCAACACCGCGACCATGAAAACACCCGCGCGGCCTACATCTACCTGGTCATGGCCAGCTTCGGCACCTTGGCCTTGTTGCTCGCGTTCGGGTTATTGGCCGGCCCCGACGGCCACTATGGTTTCGACGCGATGCGCGCGGCGGCGCACTCACCGGCGCTGTCCGGGCTGGTGCTGGTGCTGGTGCTGCTGGGAGCGGGCTCAAAAGCCGGTCTGGTGCCGCTGCACGTTTGGTTGCCGTTGGCGCATCCCGCCGCGCCCAGCCACGTCTCCGCACTGATGAGCGGGGTGATGACCAAGGTGGCGGTGTACGGATCGATGCGGATCATTTTCGATTTGCTCGGCGAACCCGCTTGGTGGTGGGGCCTGCTGGTATTGTGCCTCGGCGGCATCTCCACCGTGCTGGGGGTGATTTATGCGCTGATGCAACACGACTTGAAGCGTCTGCTTGCCTATCACACGGTGGAAAACATCGGCATCATCTACATCGGCTTGGGGCTGGCGCTGGCATTTCAGACCAATGCCATGAGCGGCGCCGCGGCACTGGCGCTGACCGCAGCGCTGTTTCATGTATTCAATCACTCCCTGTTCAAGAGCCTGCTGTTTTTCGGTGCCGGTGCGGTACTGACGGCCACCGGTCAGCGCGACATGGAACAACTTGGCGGCCTGATTCATCGCATGCCGTACACCAGTTTCGCGTTTCTGGTCGGCTGCGTCGCGATCTCGGCGCTGCCACCGCTGAATGGCTTTGTTTCGGAATGGCTGACCTTTCAGGCGATCTTGCAAAGCACCGATCTGCCGCAGTGGGGGCTCAAGATCATGGTACCGGCGGTGGGCGGATTGCTGGCACTGTCGGCGGCGCTGGCGGCCGCCTGTTTCGTCAAGGCATTCGGCGTCACCTTCCTCGGCCGGCCGCGCTCGGCGGCGGCGATGCAGGCACACGAGGTGGATCGCTATTCGTTGCTGACCATGCTGAGTTTTGCGTTGTTGTGCCTGCTGGCCGGCATTTTGCCGGGTCTGGTGATCGATGCACTGGCGCCGGTAACGGTATCGCTGATCGGCGACCGGATGCCGATGCAGGCGAGCATCCCCTGGCTGTCGATCATCCCGATCACCGCCAGTCGCAGTTCGTACAACGGCCTGCTGGTGTTCGTGTTCATTGCCCTGTCCGGTACGCTGGCGGCATTGGTGATCCATCGTTATGCCTCGCGTGCCTTGCGTCGAGCGCCAGCCTGGGACTGCGGCTTCCCCGATGCCGATCCGGCGACGCAGTACACCGCCGGCAGTTTTGCGCAGCCAATTCGTCGGGTGTTCGGTGAATTGGCGTTTCGCCTGCGCGAGCAGTTGGATCTGCCTGCCCCGGGCGACATCCGGCCGGCACGGTTTGTCGCCACGCTGGGTGACCGCATCTGGGAGTTGCTGTATTTGCCGGTGGTGCGCGGCGTGCAGTTTGGCGCCGAACAGATCAACCGGGTGCAGTTTCTCACCATCCGGCGTTACTTGAGCCTGGTATTCCTCACCCTGATCACGCTGCTGCTGGTGCTTGCGATATGGCCGTGATCCTCGACGTCCTGGTGCAGGCCTTGCAAATGGCCTTGGTGCTGGCATTGGCACCGTTGCTTACCGGCTTGGTGCGCAAGACCAAGTCGCGGTTGTTGCGTCGACAGGGGCCGCCGCTGTTGCAGCCCTACCGGGATCTGCTGCGCCTGTCGCGCAAGGAAGTGGTATTGGCGGACAACGCCTCCTGGTTGTTTCGGGTGGCGCCGTACCTGATTTTTGCGGCGACTTGGGTGGCAGCCACGCTGGTGCCGACGTTTGCCACGGGCCTGATGTTCAACTGGGCCGCCGACCTGATCGCGATCATTGCGTTGCTGGGTAGCGCACGGTTTTTCCTGGCGCTCTCGGGCATGGATATTGGCACCAGCTTTGGCGGTATCGGGTCCAGTCGCGAAGTGATGATCGCCTCGCTCGCCGAACCCGCGATGCTGTTGATCGTGTTCACCGTCGCGCTGATTGCGGGCTCCACCCAGCTCTCGACCGTTTCCGTTTTTCTGGCCAGTGCCGACGTCGGCATGCGCATCTCACTGGCGCTGGCACTGGTCGCATTGATCATGGTGGCGTTGGCCGAGAATGCGCGCATTCCAGTGGACAATCCGACCTCGCACCTGGAACTGACCATGGTGCATGAGGCGATGGTGCTCGAATACTCGGGTCGCCATCTGGCGATGATCGAGTTTGGCGGCTCGCTCAAACTGCTGCTCTATGTGTCGCTGATTGCCAGCGTGTTCGTGCCCTGGGGGATCGCGCCACAAGGGGGCACGCCGGTCGAGTATGGGTTCGGCATTCTCAGCTATCTGCTGAAGTTGACGTTGTTCGGCATATTGCTGGCGCTGTTCGAGACCGTGATCGCCAAGATGCGGGTGTTCCGCGTCTCGCAGTTCCTGGGCGCGGCACTGATGCTGGGCCTGCTCGGCACACTGCTGTTGTTTGTATCAAGGGGCCTGTAGTGGAACGTCTGGTTTTCGACATCGCCCATGCACTGGCCGGAGGCCTGGTGCTGGTCAGTTTCATGATGCTGTATCAGGATCGGCTGTCTGCACTGATCAATATTTTCGCCGTGCAGGCGGTGCTGCTGGCACTGTCGGTGGCCTGGCAGGCATACATGCAGCAGGCGCCGCACCTGTACATCACGGCAGCGATTGCGCTGCTGTTCAAGGCGATTGTCATTCCGGTGGCACTGCACCGCATCATCAAGCAACTCGGTATCCACCGCGAGATCGAGCCGGTGGTCGGCATCGGCTCGACCATGTTCATCGGTATCGGTCTGGTCGCCTTGTCGATGGTGGTGATGTTGCGGGTGACTGGCAACGCCGCACCGGTGGCGCGCGAAGATCTGGCATTTGCGCTGTCGGTGATTCTGCTCGGCATGTTGATGATGGTGACCCGGCGCAACGCGGTCGGCCAGGTGATCGGTTTCATGTCACTGGAAAATGGCCTGGTGCTGGCGGCGACCGGTGCCAAGGGCATGCCGCTGGTGGTCGAGATCAGCGTGGCGTTCTCGGTGCTGATTGCGTTCATCGTCATTGGTATTTTCCTGTTCCGCATCCGCGAGCGCTTCGATACCGTCGATTTGAGTGCGCTCGATAGCCATCGTGGGGGCCAATAGTGGGTGCCTGGGCCTTCGATCCGGTGTTGATGGTGGTGTTGATTCCACTGCTGAGTGCGCCTGTACTGGCGCTGCTGCCCAACTACAAAGTGTCGGCACGCATCAATGTGCTGGCAGCGCTGGCGACCCTGTTGGCGGCGTCATCGCTGTTTTTTGTCGAGCGTCCGCCACCGGGCAATTATCTGCTGGTCGATGATCTGAACATCGTATTCATTGTGCTCAATACCTTCGTCGCGTTCACCACCAGCGTGTTCAGCGCCAGCTATATCGGCCATGAGTTGGAGACCGGCAAGCTGCCGGCACCCTACCTGCGCTTCTACCATGCGATGTATCAGGTACTGGCGTTCGCCATGAACCTGGCCTTCGTCGCCAACAATCTCGGGCTGATGTGGGTTGGCGTGGAAGTGGCGACACTGACCACGGTGCTGATGGTTGGCATCTATCGCACCCCAGCGGCGTTGGAAGCGGCCTGGAAATATTTCATACTCGGCAGTGTTGGCATCGCGCTGGCCTTGTTCGGCACCATTCTGGTGTACATGGCGGCACAACCGGTAGTCGGTGAAGGCAACAACGCCATGCTGTGGACAGTGCTGATGCAAAACGTGGCGGCCTTTGATCCGGCCCTGTTGAATCTGGCATTTGTGTTTCTGTTGCTCGGCTATGGCACCAAGATGGGGCTGGCGCCGCTGCACGCCTGGCTGCCCGATGCCCATGCCGAGGGTCCAACGCCGATCTCGGCGGTGTTGTCGGGGTTGTTGCTCAATGTCGCCCTGTACGCCCTGCTGCGTTACAAGTTGCTGCTCGCCGCCAGCCCGGGGGCGTTGGCGCCGGGGCCGCTGATGATGATCATGGGCCTGGTCTCGCTGGTGTTTGCCGCATTCATGCTCTATCGTCGACGCGACATCAAGCGGCTGTTTGCTTATTCCTCGATCGAACACATGGGAATCATCACGTTCGCATTCGGCATGGGCGGCGTGATTGCCAACTTTGCCGGATTGCTGCACATGGTCATGCACAGCCTGACCAAATCGGCGATCTTTTTTGCGGTCGGCCACGTCGCCCAAATCAAGGGCACCCAGAACATCGCCGATATCCGTGGGCTGACCCAGACCCACCCGCTGCTCGGTTGGGGCCTGGTCGGCGGCGTGCTGGCGATCGCCGGGGTACCGCCGATGGGCATCTTCATGAGCGAATTTCTGGTTGTCAGTTCGACCATTGCGCACGCGCCGTGGCTGGCCCTGCCACTGGTGCTTGGCCTGCTGGTTGCGTTCGGTGCACTGCTGTTGCGGCTGACCGCGCTGGCGTTTGGCGAGCCCAGCGGCAGCACCGCTGCGGTCAAGGCTTCGTATGTGCCGCTGTACGCCCATCTGGCGCTGGTGTTGAGCGCTGGTTTGTACTTGCCCCCCGCGCTGGTGCTGTGGTTCCAGCATGTGGCGGCCATGCTCGGATGAGATCGATCACGTGACTGACACCGTCATCGCCATTGCCAAGCCACTGAGCCGGTTCGGCCCGGGTCAGCCGGTGCCCGGGCACCGGCCGTGGCCGCGCTGGCTGGTCGATAGCCAGCACTGGAATCTGGCGGCGGCGCAGTTGGCGGTGGGCGAGCTGTCGCTGCTCGGCTTGTGGGGCGATGTCGATAGTGTGCACATGGCGCTGCACGATCCGCGCGAAGTCAGTTTTGCCGTGCTCAGCCTGCCGTGTCCGGAGCGCTGCTATCCGTCGATCGGATTGCGCCACCCGGCAGCGTTGCGCTTGGAGCGCGCACTGTTCGATATGTACGGGCTGGTCCCGGAAGGGCTGCCCGATACCCGCCCATGGCTCGATCATGGCCGCTGGCCGGTGACGCATCCACTGGCTGCCGCTACCCACAACGACGGCGGTGGCCGGCGGTATGCTTTCCTCGCCAACGAAGGCCACAGCCTGCATCAGATTCCGGTTGGCCCGGTGCACGCCGGCATAATCGAGCCCGGCCATTTCCGGATCACCGCCAGCGGCGAAATCGTGGTGCGTCTGGAGGCCCGCCTGGGGTATGCGCACAAAGGCGTGGAACGCCTGCTGCTGGGCGCCGATCTGGCCCGCGCCAGCCAATTGGCCGGCCGGGTCAGCGGCGACAGCACAGTTGCCTATGCGCTGGCGTTTGCGCACGCCGTTGAATCGGCGTGTACGGCGCGGGTGCCGCCGCGGGCGCAGTGGCTGCGCGCCCTGATGGCTGAGCTTGAGCGCATTGGCAATCATTTCGGCGACATCGGCGCGATCTGCAACGATGCCGGCTTCGGCCTGATGCAGGCGCATTGCGCGGTGCTGCGCGAACGCGTGCTGCGCGCCGCGGCCAGCGCTTTTGGCCACCGTCAGATGCGTGATTGCGTGGTCCCCGGCGGGCTCGTGGCGGACATCGACGCGGGTGGCGGTGGCGCAGTGCAGGCCCTGATCGACGAAGTGCGGCTACACTTTCCGGCGCTGATCGAACTCTACGACAGCACCGCCTCGCTGCAGGACCGCATGGTCGGCACCGGCATACTTGATGGCGGCCTGGCCCGTTCCTTTGCTGCCGGTGGCTATGTCGGGCGCGCCTCCGGACGCGATTTCGACGCCCGCCGCGTGCCCGGTTACGCGCCTTACGACCGCTTGCACTTTACCGTGCCGGTGCGCCAAAACGGCGACGTCAACGACCGCGTCTGGATCCGTATCGAGGAAGTCGAACAAAGCCTGCGCCTGATCGAACAGATTCTTGCCGAGCTACCCGCCGGCCCAGTGCGAATGGCACTGCCGGTTTGTGCTGGCATCGTTGAGGGCATCGCCCTGGTCGAAGGTTTCCGCGGCGACGTGCTGGCCTGGGTGCGTGTCGGCGCCGACGGCCGGGTTGCCCGTTGTCATTTGCGCGATCCGTCCTGGTTTCACTGGCCGCTGTTGGAAGCGGCCATTGACGGCAACATCGTTGCTGACTTTCCGCTGTGCAACAAATCGTTCAACTGCTCTTATTCGGGCCACGACCTGTAATCTTGATCAACCATGCGCAAACTGCTGTTCCAGAGTCTGAATCAATTGCCCTTGACCGAACCGCCGCCGCCCGCCGACGCGGTGGCCGAGTTGGCAGCCGCGCTCGATGGCCGCGCCCGCCAACGCTTGGGGCGCAGTCTGGCGATCCGCATGATCGATGCCGGATCGTGCAATGGCTGCGAACTGGAAATCAACGCGCTCAGCAATGCGTTTTACGATCTGGAACGCTTCGGCCTGCATTTTGTGCCCTCACCGCGGCACGCCGACGTGCTGCTGATTACCGGCCCGATCACCTGCAATATGCGTGAAGCACTGCTGCGCACCTACCACGCCACGCCCAGCCCGAAATGGGTGGTTGCGGTCGGTGACTGCGCGCGCAACGGCGGCTGTTTTGCCGGTAGCTACGCGGTAGCGAGGGATCTGGCCGAACTGGTTCCGGTAGATCTGTACCTGCCGGGTTGTCCGCCCAACCCCAGCACGCTGCTTACCGGTCTGTTGGCCTTGTTGCAAGCGCAGGAGCGTGTGTAGTGCGGCGTACCTGCCATGCGCGGCGCTCAGTAGATCACCACCACCACACTCTGATTGATCTTGTCGCGGCCAACCGTATCGTACAACCGTGACACGCCATATTCGCTGGCAACCACATCACTGATCTGCGGCGGCTCCCAGCCGAACCACATGGTTTCGATACGCTCTGCGGCAATCCCCGCCCCCAGCAACACGTCTTTCACGGCCAGCGCGCGGCGTGCCGACAGGGCGCGGTTGTGACGCAAATCGCCAATCTGGCTGGCCCGGCCGATCAGCACCGCCTTGTGGCCGGCGTTTTCCTGCAACTGTTTGGACACCGTGTCGAGCAGCCCGGATTTGAAGCTCGGCGTTACCGTGTCGCTGCCCAGATCGAACAACACGATGCCATGCTCCAGGCGCGCTACCGAGAGAATATGGCATTGCATCAGTTGCGCCACCAGCGGCGCGCAAAAACTGGTGCACTCGGCAATCTCGCGCAGGTAATCGGCATGCGAGATGCTGCCATCCTTGATGAATCCCTGATGCTGGCGTACATGGTCGGCAGCGGCCTGCATGGCGCCATGCTCGCCCTCGGCGCCTTCCAGCGCAGCCAATGATTCCATCGACACGCGCATTGCCTGATCCTTGCAGGCACTGTCCAGCAACGGGTTGTCGTCGCGCGTCACGCGCATGGCCTGAATCCAGTCGCTCGGGCCGGCAACACCCGGAAATTGCGTCGCCTCGGTCGCGCCGGGTTGCTCCTTGATCGCCTCGCTGGTAGCGGTAAGCTCGGCGAGCAGGCTGTCAATCGCATCGGGGTTCGCAGCGATGGGTGCCGGCGCGGTATCCACCGACTCGGCGGCGAGCGCTGGCGCGAAATCCTTGGGCAGGCCAAGATCGCTCGGCTCGGCAGCGTCGCCAGCCGATTGCGCCATTGCCATGCCGGAAGCTGCCAGCAGCATTAACAGTGAAACCACCCCGAGCATCGGGCTGTGCGGCCGTGTGCTGTCCATCGGATATCCCTTGCGCGTGCGATGCATCGATTTGCCCATCAGTTGGCAACGTAGCCTTCTATCATCGCCCGAAATGCTGGGCTTTCCCAATCCTGTGAACCGTAGAGCCGTTTGACGACCTGCCCGTCGCGACCGATCACGGCGGTTGCAGGAAGACCGATCATCTTCATCTCGTCATGCAGGCTGCCGAGCATGTCAAGAAAGATCGGCGCCGACAACGTGCGTTCGGTCTGAAAGCGGCGGACATCGCCGATCCGGAAATCATTGCTGACCGTGAGCACCACCAGACCGCGCTCGGCAAGCTCGCGATATGGGCCATTGTAAAAGGCTTCCAGCGCGGGAATCTCACGCAGGCACGGCGCACACCACGAGGCCCAGAAATGCAGCAACACGACCTGCCCGCGATAGTCGGCAAGCTGCACATTGGGGCGCTCGAAGCCCGCCAGCACGCCATCGCCGCTGGCGGCGATGCCCGGGGCCACGCCGGAAAACAGCCCCAGCGTCAGCAACACGCGCGCCCAACACGGGGTTTTTCGCAGCGCGCGCGGCGCAACCACTGCGCGGGGAAGTCCTTGCCTGATCGCCATAAGCCTCGCGGGGAAATTGATGCACCTTATCCGAACGTCATTGCCTGCGATAGTTCCCTGTCGGTGTCGCTGGCCATTGCGCGCAAGCGCTGCGCTTGCGCAGCCTGCCACCGCCGCAACGCGTGCTGATCGGATGGCCTGAACACGGCCATCCCGGACGTTTCAGACTCGCGAAGACCGACATCGCTGATCTCGTCGCCGCCGGAACAATCCCGTGCGTGATGTGATTGCTCCGTACGCAGGCCATCCATGGCACGCGAAGACTTTGCATCGATGCGCGTTTCCAAAACACCTTTCAGGTGACTTTTAGCGCGGTGAAGTGCCGCATTGACCCGTGTTTGCTTGCCACGCAGTATGCACGTCACCTTTGTTGCCACCTTTACCAAGGAATCGGATTCATGACTGATCTCGGTGCATCCCGTCGCCAAACCTTTCCCGCCACCCTGCCCCTTGCCCGCTTGAGTATCGCATTGGCACTCGCCATGGCGGCTGCGTTGCCGGGTGTCGCCAATGCCAGCCACGCCGGATCGAATTCACTCGGTGGCGGCCAGATCTCCGGTGCAATCGGCACCGAAAGTGCCATCGGCCTCGGCAGGGGCGACTGGGCATTCGGGTTGCGCTCGGAGTACATCAACGTGCAGACGCTTCCCGCTGATCGCGCACTGGCATTACATGAAGCCGATGCGACCGCCGACCTGCATCGCGTGCGCTCGCTGTGGAGCACGTCGTTGGGCCTTGCCTACGGCGTCAGCGACGACCTGACCGTTGGCTTTCGCTTGCCCTACAACGTGCGCAACTCGGTGAGCGAACCCGAAGACGGTGAAATCGACACCTTGGGTGATGCCACCGGCGTCGGCGATCTCTCGGCGTTTGGACAGTATCGTTTTTTCCATGACGATCAAGCCGGGCAGCACGCGGCAGTGTTGTTCGGGATCAAGGTGCCTACCGGAAAAACCGACGAAAGAACCCTTTCAGGGTCGCGCTTCGAGGCCGAGCACCAGCCGGGCAGCGGCTCTTGGGATCCTTTCCTGGGCTTGGCATACACGCGCGTCGCGGGCGCGACAACCTTCAACCTGAGCAGCGTGTACACGCTGACCAGCGAAGGCACGCAGAACACCAACCTTGGCGACATCTTCTCCTACAACGCGGCGGTAAGCCATCGCCTTGCCAACGCAGTCGACCTGATCCTGGAACTCAATGGAACCTGGCGCGAGCGGCAAACGGTGGACGGCGCACGCGAGCGCAATTCCGGTGTCAACCAACTCTACCTGTCACCTGGCATCCAGGTTGCGCTCACCAACGACGTCGGCCTCGGGCTGTCGTTTGGCCTGCCGCTGGTCGAGCGTTTCAAGGGCGATCAGGACAAGCTCGACTATCGCATCCAGGGCGCATTGACCTTCCGCTTCTGAGCACCGCCAGCACATCCGGCGAGACGACGCCAGGCCAGTGTCCTGGCGTCGCTCGGCACGGCGATGCCATCGATTGCGTTGCAATGCCCTACCGCAGCGACACCCAAGCAGGCACCCTACTCCAGCACCACCGGAATCTTGCCGATCCGCGACTGCCATTCGCGCGGGCCAGTCTGGTGCACCGATTCGCCCGTGGAATCGACCGCAACGGTGACCGGCATGTCCTGCACGGTGAACTCGTAAATCGCTTCCATGCCCAGGTCGGCGAAGCCGACCACGCGCGCAGCCTTGATCGCCTTGGACACCAGATAGGCGGCGCCGCCAACCGCCATCAGGTACACCGAGCGGTGCTTCTTGATCGCTGCGATGGCCGCCGGGCCGCGCTCGGCCTTGCCGATCATGCCGAGCAGGCCGGTCTGCGCCAGCACCTGTTCGGTGAACTTGTCCATGCGCGTGGCGGTGGTCGGGCCGGCCGGGCCCATCACTTCGTCGCGCACCGGATCAACCGGGCCAACGTAGTAGATGAACTTGCCGCGCAGATCCACCGGCAGCGCTTCGCCGCGATCCAGCATCTCCACCATGCGCTTGTGTGCGGCGTCGCGGCCAGTGAACAGCTTGCCGCTGAGCAGCAACACTTCGCCGGGTTTGAAGCGGACCACGTCAGTGGCGGTGATGGTGTCGAGATTCACCCGTCGGCCGGTGCTGGCGTCATAGGTGAGCGTCGGCCAATCGGCCAGCGACGGCGGATCGAGCGCCACCGGGCCGCTGCCATCGAGCGTGAAATGCGCATGCCGTGTCGCCGCGCAATTGGGAATCATCGCCACCGGCAAGTTGGCGGCATGGGTGGGATAGTCCTTCACCTTGACGTCGAGCACGGTGGTGAGGCCGCCCAGACCCTGCGCGCCGATGCCCAGCGCGTTGACCTTTTCGTACAGCTCAAGGCGCAGTTCCTCGGCCCGGTTGCTGGCGCCGCGCGCGATCAGCTCGGTGATGTCGATCGGCTCCATCAGCGCTTCCTTGGCCAGCAACATCGCCTTTTCGGCGGTGCCGCCGATGCCGATGCCGAGCAGGCCCGGCGGGCACCAACCAGCGCCCATCGTCGGTACCGTCTTGAGCACCCAATCGACGATCGAATCGGACGGATTGAGCATCGCAAACTTGCTCTTGGCCTCGGAGCCGCCGCCCTTGGCGGCGACGATCACGTCCACCGTATTGCCCGGCACCAGCGTGACATTGACCACCGCTGGCGTGTTGTCGCGGGTGTTGGTTCGCTTGCCAGCGGGGTCGGCGAGCACGCTGGCACGCAGTTTGTTGTCCGGGTGCAGGTAGGCGCGGCGAACGCCTTCGTCCACCATGTCCTGGATCGAACCCTTGGCGTGCCAGCGCACATCCATGCCCACTTCGAGGAACACGGTGACGATGCCGGTATCCTGGCAGATCGGCCGATGCCCTTCCGCGCACAGGCGCGAATTGACCAATATCTGCGCGATGGCGTCCTTGGCCGCCGGCGATTGCTCACGCTCGTAGGCAGCAGCGAGGTTCTTGATGTAATCGACCGGATGATAGTAGGAAATGTATTGCAGCGCATCGGCGATACTCTGCACAAAATCTTCGTGCTCGATGGTGGTCACGGCGATATTTCTTCCGGTGAGTGGTTGCGCCATTTTAGGCCAATGTGTGGCGCGTGGGTCGCGTACCCGCTACCGTGCTTCAATCAGTTGGCACCGAAGCCAACGCACAAAGCCTTGGGTCCGCAAAGGACGCGAAGTGCGCAAAGGAGGAGCCGGAGCGGATTGCAGCAAGTGCGTTCGAACTTTTTTGGCTCGTCGGTACTTGTGGATGCAAAAGAAGCCAGCTCTCGCCAAGACGCCAAGACGCCAAGAACGTCATGAAATCCGTCCGCGAGCCCGGGAAGCGGCTGTTTCCATGCTGTCGTTCCCGTGACAACGGGAATCCAGTGGCTTCCGGAGTTTTGGCAACAGCGAAAGGCGCTGGATGCCCGCTGCAGGTTGCCCTCGAATACGTGAATCGGGGGCGGGCATGACGGCGATACCAGTGCCATTGCGCTGGATTCTCGTTTGCGCTCTTCGCGTCCTTTGCCGACCAACGGCCCTGCTTTGACGTAATAAACGGCGCACAACCAGAACGTTATGGCTTGCCGGCGTGCCGCTGCGCCAGCACCGCCACGGCATCGGCCAGCCCGAGGCCGCGTGCGCGCAGCAGTACCAGCAGGTGATAGATCAGATCGGCGGCTTCGCCGAGCAGGGCGTCATCATCCTGCGCCACCGCTGCGAGTGCGGTTTCCACGCCCTCCTCGCCCACTTTTTGCGCGATGCGGCGCACGCCGGCGGCAAACAGTTTGCCGGTGTAGCTGTCCGCCGGTGCGGCGATGGCGCGATCCTTCACCAGCGCATCGAGGGTGGCGAGGAAGTTCTCCGGCGGGTCGGGAAAACAGCTTGGCCGGCCGAGGTGGCAGGTGGGGCCGTGCGGCAGCGCCTGCACCAGCAGGGTGTCGTGGTCGCAGTCGCTCTCGATGCCAACCAGATCGAGCACGTGCCCCGAGGTTTCGCCTTTGGTCCACAGGCACTCGCGGCTGCGGCTGTAGAACGTCACCTGTCCGCTCGTCAGTGTTTTGTCCAATGCTTCGCGGTTCATGTAGCCCAGCATCAGCACTTGGCCGGTTTGGGCATGCTGAACGATGGCCGGCAGCAGGCCGCCCTGTTTGGCGAACGCCAGGATGGCGATCTCATCGGGTTGCATCGTCACTCTCCACTGGCCGCACCGTGATGCCACGGTCCGCCAGATACGTTTTCAGTGCGGGGATGGCGATCTCGCCGGAATGGAATACGCTGGCGGCCAGTGCGGCATCGACATCGGCGTTGGCAAACACTTCGGCAAAATGCGCCATCGCGCCGGCACCGCCGGACGCCACTAGCGGCACCCGGCACAGCGCGCGCGCCGCCTGCAATTGCGCCAGGTCATAACCCGCGCGCACGCCATCGGTGCCCATGCAATTGAGCACGATCTCGCCAGCCCCGCGTTGTTGCACCTCGCGCAGCCAGTCGAGCGTGCGCACACCCGGCGCACAGGTGCGCGATGGGTCGCCGCTGTACTGCCGCACCCGCCATTCGCCATCGCCATCACGCAGGCTGTCGATACCCACCACCACGCATTGCACGCCGAACACGGCGGCCAACTCGTCGATCAACTCCGGCCGCTCCAGCGCCGGGGTGTTCACCGAAATTTTGTCGGCACCGGCATGCAGTACGGCGCGCGCATCGGCGACACTGCGAATGCCACCGGCGACGCAGAACGGGATATCGATCAACCGTGCCACCCGCTGCACCCAATGCCGATCGACGGTGCGCTGCTCGGGGCTGGCGGTGATGTCGTAGAACACCAGCTCATCGGCGCCTTGATCGCGATAACGCAGCGCCAGTTCCTCGATCGCTCCTACCACCACGTGATCGCGAAAACGCACGCCCTTGACCACCACGCCATCACGCACGTCCAGACACGGGATCAGCCGCCGGCTCAGCATGTCAGCGCCTGCGCCAATTCAAGGCGACCGTCCAGCAATGCCTTGCCGAGCACCACGCCGGCACAACCGCTGGCGCGTGCGGCGATCACGTCGTGCCGATCGCGCACCCCACCCGACGCCTGCACCGCCAGTGCCGGCAGGCGATCGGTCAGGTGCTGGTACAGCGCCTGATTCGGCCCGGACAACATGCCGTCACGGGCGATGTCGGTGCATAGCAGGTGGCGAAGGCCAACATCGGCATAGGCGGCCGCCAACGTATCGAGATCGCGCTCGCCGTCTTCGGTCCAGCCGTGTACCGGCAGCCGCCAACTGCCGCGTTCGTCCTGGCGGGTATCGAGCGCCACGGTGATGCGTTCGGCAGAAAAATTCGCGATCCAGCCGGCCACGATTTCCGGCTCGCGCACCGCCAGCGAGCCGATAACCACGCGCTGCGCGCCAGCATCAAGCAGGCGTGCGACATCGCCTTCGCTGCGTACGCCACCGCCGGTTTGCACCTTGAGCGCCGTGCGCTCAGCCAGCGCCTTCAGCAGCGGCAGCAAGGTGTAACCTCCGGCGCGCGCAGCATCCAGATCGACCAGATGCAGCCACCGCGCGCCGGCATCGGCGTAGCGTTGCGCCAGCGCCAGCGGATCGTCGCCGTAGATGGTCTGGCGCGCGTAGTCGCCCTGCGTCAGGCGCACCACCTTGCCCTCGCGCACATCGATGGCGGGATAGATGATGAAGCTCATGCCAATCCCGAGTGGCACTTGCTTAGCGCCGTCATGCCCGCCCCCGATTCAAGCATTCGAGGGCAGGCTACACCAGGCATCCAGCGCCCCGCTCCTGTCGATTTCTTGAAGCCACTGGATTCCCGCTTTCGCGGGAATGACGAGCCGCGGGAGTTCTGGCTTACGTGGGGGCCATTCATGCCAATCCCTTTTCGAGAAAATTGCGCAACACGCGCGCGCCGGTGCTGGCCGAGCGCTCGGGATGAAACTGCGCGCCCGCTACATTGCCCCGTTGCACCATGGCCGCGAATCGTTGCCCATGGTCACAGGCGGCGATGCAGTCGGTGCTGACTGGCGCCGCATAACTGTGTACGAAATAGGCTTGCGCACACGCATCGATGCCGGCGAGTAGCGACACCGCACGCAGCGGTTGCAGCGTGTTCCAGCCCATGTGCGGAATGCGCACGCCGGGTGCATCGGGAAGCAGCGTGACCCGCCCCCGCAGCAAACCAAGGCACGGCGTGTCGCCCTCGTCGGAGGCCTCGAACAGCAACTGCATGCCGAGACAGATGCCAAGCAGCGGCACCGTCAGTTCACGCAACGTTTGCACCAGATCGAGTTCGCGCAAGCGCGCCATCGCCGGCGCCGCCGCGCCGACACCGGGCAGGATGACCCGCTCGGCACGAACAATCACTGCGGCATCGCCGGTCAGTTCGGCATCCACCCCGAGCCGCTGCAAGGCAAAGCACACCGAGGCGATATTGGCACCGCCCGAGTCGACCACCGCGACCTTCATAGCTGGCCCTTGGTGCTGGGCAACTCGCTGCCGCTGCGCGCGATGGCCTGGCGCAGCGCGCGCGCCACTGCCTTGAAGCAGGCTTCGACCATGTGATGCGCATTCTCGCCGCGCACGCTCAGGTGCAGGTTGAGGCCGGCGGCATCGCACAGCGAGCGGAAGAAATGCGGCACCAGCTCGGTGGCAAGGCCACCGACCTGCTCGCGCGGGAACACGCCATCGAATACGAAGTACGCACGCCCG
>PFJA01000127.1:3752-3894 GCA_002782905.1 Lysobacterales bacterium CG_4_10_14_3_um_filter_64_11 | reverse complement strand
GTGACCGACCGAGCGTAGCGAAGGCGGGACAGGCGAAGCCGGTGTCGCGAAGCGACCGACCGAGCGTAGCGAAGCCTTTGTCGCGAAGCGACCGACCGAGCGCAGCGAACGCCTGCCGTGTCCGCGCTATTGCCAGCCATAT
>PFJA01000127.1:0-3737 GCA_002782905.1 Lysobacterales bacterium CG_4_10_14_3_um_filter_64_11 | reverse complement strand
CCAAATCTCGACGGAGAATCACGCGTGAGAAGTCGTTTTTCATCCGAGTTCATGTTTCAGCTGTTTGCCCTGTTGCTGTCCGTGGTGATCGTGCATTCGTTCTACGTGGTGCTGATCAGGCCGCAAGCGGCCGCCGATGAAGCCACCCATACTGCGCAGATCGCCGAAAACCCGGATATCGTGCCCGGGCAATCGATATGGATCATCGTGCGCGACTACGAGCAGGAAACGTGTTTCATCCTGATGCTGTGGGCGATGGCGATCCTGGCTTACAAATGGCGCGGCTTGTTGCGGCAGCAGGCGTTGCTGCGTCAGGATGTCATTCCGATTGCCACCGGTGAGAGCATCCTGCCCGAAGACGCCCGCGACTATGCCCGCGCCATCGAGGCGTTGCCGCCCATTGAGCGTGACTACCTCTATCCGCGCGCACTGCTCGCCGCCTTGCGGCGGTTTCGTGTCACCCGCAGTGTGCAGGATGTTTCGGCGGTGGTGGATTCGGTGTGCGAAACCGAAACCGACCGCCTCGATTCGGAACTGGCCTTGGTGCGCTACATCGCCTGGGCGATTCCGTCGATCGGATTCATCGGCACCGTGCGTGGCATTGGTCAGGCGCTGGGCATGGCATACAAGGCGGTCGAGGGCGATATCACCGGGGTTACCTCGGCGCTCGGTCTGGCGTTCAACTCCACCCTTATTGCATTGATCCTGTCGATCGTGCTGATGTTTGTGCTGTACCAGTTGCAATTGATGCAGGAACGCCTGGTGCTGGATGCCAATGGCGCCTGTGATCGCAACCTGATCCAGCATTTGCAGACCCGCTGAATGCGCACGCCCTGTGTCATCGAAATCAGCGACATCGCCCTGAGCGTGGCCGATGCCAACGGTCTACGGCATTCCAGCGCCTGTTGTGCCGTAATCGAGGGGCGCGAACTGGTGCTTGGCGATGCCGCGCGCGCGCGTGCGCGGCTCAACCCGCGGCAGACACACGACCGTTTCTGGGCGCAGCTCGATCAGCAACCGTTGTTGCGCCCTGCCGGCAGTGCCAGGAGCCACGCCGACCTCGCCTGGTTTCACCTGCATGCGATCTGGGAAAAGGTCGGGCACGCCGACGACGAGGTGGTGTTTGCGGTGCCACCAGACTGGGATCGCCAGCAATTGGCGCTGCTGCTGGGTATTGCGCAAGCCTGCAAAATCCCCACGGTCGGGCTGGTGGCGGCGCCGGTTGCCGCTGCCAGCGGCATCGCCGACGGCGACCGCTTGTTGTACCTCGATGGGCAATGGCAGCGGGTGCGCGCGACACCGATCAGCGGTGACCGGCAGTGGGCTTCGGGGCCTTCGGTTGAGGCTTCCAAGCGCGGCATCAGCGCGTTTTACGATACCTGGGCGGCGCTGATCGCCGAGCTGTTTTTGCATGAAACGCGCTTCGACCCACTGCATCGCGCCGACAGTGAGCAGTTGCTGTACGTGCGCCTGCCCGACTGGTTGCGCACGCTGCGCGAGCGCGAGTCGGCGACCCTGGAAATGGATGTCGGCGCCCGCGTGTATCGGGTAGAGCTGTCGCGACAGTCGTTGGTATCCGCAGTCGCGGCCGATTACCAGACGCTGGTGGCGATGGCGCGTGGCAACCATCCCGAGCGGGTGGTGCTCGGCTATCGCCTGGCCGCGTGTCCCGGTCTGGCGGAGGCTTTCGCGCAGCAGGGCATCGCCGCTGCGGTGTGTGCCGAGGATGCGGTGCTGCAAGGGGCGCTGCAGCACTTCGACGCCATTCGTTCCGATCCCGCAGCGCCGGCTTTTGTTACCCGTCTGGCGCGGGCGAGCGCGCTGCCGGATAGCGTTGCCGAGCCGACGCAAGCACCGACCGGCACGCCAACGCCGAGCCATGTCTTGCTCGGTTGGCGGGCGTTGCCACTGAGCGAGCAGCCGTTGCTACTGCCCGGCACCGCCGATACCTCGGGGGTGCGGGTGCGTTTGCATCAGGGTAAAGCGTGCCTGCAGGTACCTGCGGGGGTGTCGGTGCTGATCAACGATCAGCCGGCGACCGGCGAGCCAGTGGTGCTGGCCGGCGATCGCCTGCGTCTGGATCGGTCCGACAGCGAGTGGCAGTTCATCGTGGTGACCGCTGGCCATGGCCAGGAATAGACGCGCGATCAATACCGCCAATCTGGCATTTATCGACGCGATGTCGGTTGGTCTGGGCGCGGTGATTTTGCTGTTCATGATTCTGCACCATGCCACCGAAGTGGTGGCCAGCCAGAAAAATCACGCCAGCGCCGAAAAGGTCAGCGCACTCGAAGATGAAGTGCTGAAAAAGCGCCAGGCCGCCGCGCAGATGGCCGCGGCATTGCAGGCAACGCAGCAGCAATTGCGTGCCGCGCAGGCGCGTGCCGCGAGCCTTGCGCAGCAATTGAAATCGCAAAACGCCGACGGAACCGGCAGCGACGACAGCAAGCTGGCTCGTTTGAAGTCGGAAGTGTTGACCTTGCAGGCGCGCGTGGACGAGTTGCGCGCCCGCCAGGTCGAACAGGCCAATGCCACCCGCGAGCGCGCCGGTGCCGGTAGCCGCCAATACCTCGCCGGGCTGGAGGTCAAGGGCAAACGGATACTGATACTGGTCGATGTTTCGGCCAGCATGCTCGATGAAACCGTGGTCGGGGTGATCCGCCGCCGTAACATGGATCCGGCGACGCAGCGGGCAGCCGCGAAATGGCGTTGGGCGTTGAATGCGGTGGATTGGATCAGCACGCAAGTGCCGCCATCGGCACAGTTTCAGGTGTATGCGTTCAACACCACCGTCGAGTCGGCGGTTGCCGAAACTACCGGCAACTGGCTGGCCGTGGCTAGCGGCGCGCAGCTCACCGCCGCGATCCAGAACTTGCGCCAGCGCGTTCCTGCGGGCGGAACCAGTTTGACCCGTGCATTCGCCGCTGCGGCGAGGTTGTCGCCGCAGCCCGACAACATCTACCTGCTCACCGACGGCTTGCCAACCCAGGGCACGGCGATTCGCGGTGGCCTGGTATCGGGTGATCAGCGCATGGATTTGTTCGCTGAGGCCTTGCGTGCGCTGCCGCGCGGCATTGTGGTGCATACCCTGTTGTTGCCGATGGAAGGGGATTCCAAGGCAGCCGGCGCCTATTGGCAGTTGGCGCAGATCACCGGTGGCAGTTTTCTCGCGCCGTCGCGGGATTGGCCATGAAACGGCGTCGGCGCAAGGAACACGAGGTGTTCAGCCTGTCCTTTCTGGATGCCATCAGTGGCGGTTTTGGCGCGATCGTGATGTTGCTGGTGATCGTCAAGGTGGCGGAGCCGACCGTGACCCGTGATCGCGGCATCGGCCTGGAAAACACGGCGATCACGTTGGCGAAGGAACTGCCTGAGCTCGAACAGCGCATCAAGAGCCAGCAACAGCAACTGGCTGATACGCAAAACCTGCTGGCGCTGGTGCAGCGCGATGTCACGCGGCTGGCGCCGGGTGCCGCAGCGGCGCGCAGCGAGCGCGAGGCAGCGGCACTCACCGCACGTGCCGCCACCACCATCGAGCAGCGCCTGGCCGTTGCCCGCCAGGAGCTTACCGCCGAGATGCTGCGCCTGCAGGCGGTGCGGCCAGCGGCAGCGAATCAGCTCGTTGGCGGCATTCCGGTGGACAGCGAATACATCATCTTTGTCATCGATACCTCGGGCAGCATGCAAAGCATCTGGCCGACGGTGGTGCGCACCCTCGACAAGGTGCTCAACGCCTA
>PFJA01000226.1 GCA_002782905.1 Lysobacterales bacterium CG_4_10_14_3_um_filter_64_11 | reverse complement strand
GCACATCGTTGGCGGCACGGAAGGCCTGCACCATGGTCGCTTCGCGGCCGAGCACGGTAATCAGCTTTTCATTCGGCACGGTGATCAGCGAATCGCAATGCTGGCTCAGCTCTTCGATGCCCTTGAGCGCCACCTGCATGCGGCGGCGGCCCTCGAACGGGAACGGCTTGGTAACCACCGCGACCGTGAGAATGCCCATTTCCTTGGCCAGTTGCGCGACGACCGGCGCGGCGCCAGTGCCGGTTCCACCACCCATGCCGGCGGTGATGAACACCATATCGGCCCCTTCCAGTGCCTCGACGATGCGTTCGCGATCCTCCAACGCCGACTGCCGGCCCACTTCGGGGTTGGCGCCGGCGCCCAGGCCCTTGGTGACGTTGCTGCCGAGCTGCAACTGCAACTTGGCGCCCGAGTTTTTGATCGCCTGCGAGTCGGTGTTGGCGCAGATGAACTCGACGCCCTCCACCGCACTGTTGACCATGTGCGCGACGGCGTTGCCGCCGCCACCGCCGATGCCGATCACCTTGATGATCGCGTTGGGTGCCACTTTTTCGATCAATTCAAACTTGGCCATGGGTACTTCCTCCGTAATTGCTGCTGTTGCCTGCTGATTTGCTACGCCCTGTTTGTGTCTGTCGTTGCCGCCTGACGCCATGCCACCCACGCGCGGTGAACACGGTCAAAACTCACCTCGGTACCAATTGCGCAAGCGCGCCAACGCCTTGCCTACCTTGCCAAGCGGCAAGCTCGGCCGGCTCGGGTTTTCGATCTGACTACCCCACAACAACAGCCCGATGCCGGTGGCATAGACCGGGTTGTTGATGACCTCGCCAAGACCGGTAACCTGTTGCGGAATACCCAGCCGCACTGGCATGTGCAACATTTCCTCGGCCAGATCGACGACCCCCTCCATGCGCGCTGCGCCGCCAGTCAGCACCAGCCCGGCACGCACCAATTCTTCGTAGCCGGAGCGGCGCAACTCGGCCTGCACCATTTCGAAGATTTCTTCGTAACGCTCCTGCACCGCTTCAGCCAGCGCCTGCCGTGCCAGGCGGCGCGGCGGGCGATCACCAACACTCGGCACTTGAATGGTTTCTTCGGCCGTGGCCAGTTGCGCCAGCGCACAGGCGTAACGCACCTTGATCTGCTCGGCCTCGGGGGTGGGCGTGCGCAGCAAGTGGGCGATGTCATTGGTCACCTGGTCGCCGGCAATCGGCAACGACGCGGTATGGCGAATGGCGCCCTGCACGAATACCGCAATGTCGGTGGTGCCGGCACCGATATCGACCAGCACCACACCCAACTCCTTTTCGTCGTTGGTCAACACCGCAGTGCTCGATGCCAGCGCGCTGAGCACC
Source organism: Lysobacterales bacterium CG_4_10_14_3_um_filter_64_11 (assembly GCA_002782905.1). GTDB lineage: Bacteria > Pseudomonadota > Gammaproteobacteria > Xanthomonadales > Xanthomonadaceae. Next base: position 2,681 of record PFJA01000226.1, on the reverse strand, counting down.
AGGTCATCGACCTGCAGGTGGCAGCGATTGATGCACTTGGTGATGTTCTGCGCCGCCGATTGCGCGCCCACCACCAGATGTGCGCGCACTTCCAGACGCACCCCGGACATGCCGACCGGATGGCGAATGCCCTCCTGCGAGTTGTCGACGATGTATTCCTGGGCAATGGCATGCAGGATTTTTTGATCCGAGGGAATGGCAACCGCTTTGGCGGCTTCCAGCACCCGGTCCAGATCGGCATAGGTCACCTCGCCATCGCGGATCGGCGACATGCCGGGCGAGTTGCGGCATTGCGTGTGGCTACCCGAGATCGACGCGTACACCGAGCGAATCTCGCAACCGGCCATCTGCTCGGCCTCTTCGAGCGCGCTCTGGATCGAACGCACCGTGGATTCGATATCGACCACTACGCCGCGCTTCATGCCGCGCGAATCGTGGCTGCCCAGACCAATCACCTCGATGGTGCCGCCCGGCGCGTATTCACCGACCAGGGCAATCACCTTGGCGGTGCCGATATCGAGGCCAACGATGAGTGACTTGTCGCCTTTGCGGTTCATCGCATATCCCTTGTTTGCAGCGGTTTGGCATCGTCCACACCGTTGCCGGCAAACCGCAGTGCGATGCCATTGGTGTAGCGAAGGTCGGCGCGTACCATCACTGCGGCGTTGCTGGCAGTGACCTGCGGCATCGCACGCAGCAAGCGCGTCAGACGCGCGGTGGCATCGTCGCGACCGATCAGCACGTGGCTGCCATCGTCCAGACCCAGGCTCCAACTGCCGCGCGGCGACAACTGCAACTCGGTGACGTGGCGATCCAGTGCAGCGAAGCCACTGTCGGCAAACTGGTACAACGCCACCACCTCGGCAACCCGGCGCGGTGTGCCACTCAGGCGCGGCAAATGCGCCAATGCAGCATCATCAGGTGCCGAGAAGATCACGCCATCGTGCGACAACCATTGCTGCTCGCCCCAGCGGGCAAACGGCCGGTGTTCGCGCACATCCACTTGCAGCAGGTCCGGCCAGCGTTTGCGCACTTGTACCGAAGCCACCCACGGCAGCGCAGCGGCAGCATCGCGAACGCGGCGCAGATCGGTGGCAAAAAAACCCATGCCCAGTTCCGGCAGCACCGCCACGCGCACCGCTTGCGCGCTGACATGATCCAATTCGCCGGTCACCTGCAAGCGCGTCAGCGGCCAGCGCTGTGCCGCGATCCAGCCGTTGACCACTGCCACCAGCGGCAGCAGCACCAGCAGCACGGCGATACCCCATATGCTCAGGCGCAGCCAGACATTCATGGCGCAGCACCGCCCAGGGTCAACTCGAGAATGCGCCAGCACAGCGTGTCGAAGTCGATACCGACCGCCTGCGCCGCCTTCGGAACCAGCGAGTGGCTGGTCATGCCCGGCGCGGTATTCACTTCCAGCAGCCAGTTGTTGCCCGCGCTGTCGCGCATCACGTCGACGCGGCCCCAACCGCTGCATGCCAGCGCCTCGAAGGCATGCAGTGCCAGCGCGCGGATCTGCGCTTCGGCGAGCGGATCAGCAAAGCCAGGGCAGACGTATTGCGTGTCCTCGGCGAGGTATTTGGCGTGATAGTCGTAGTACGCGCCGGCCGGCACGATGCGGATACTGGGCAGGGCGCTGTCGGCGAGAATGGCAACGGTGTATTCGCTGCCGACGATCAGCTGCTCCATCAACAGATCGCCGCGATAGCGCGCTGCCAGCGCCACTGCCGGCGCCAGGTCATCGAGTGCGAATACCCGCGTGATGCCGACGCTGGAACCCTCGCAGGCGGGCTTGACGATCACCGGCAGACCCAATTGCAGCGCCGCTGCCGACACGTCATCGCCAGGCGACAGGCGGGTGTAGCGCGGTGTCGGCAATCCCAGTGCCAGCCAGATCTGCTTGCTGCGAACTTTGTCCATCGCCAGCGCGGTGCCTAGCAGCGACGAGCCGGTGACCGGAATCGCGTAGGCTTCGAGCAGGCCCTGCACCACGCCGTCTTCGCCGCCACCCTTGTTGCCATGCAACACGTTGAACACGCGATCGTAGGCACGCTGTTGCAGACCCGCGAGCAATGCCGGCACGCCATCGACCGCCAGCGCGTCCACCCCATGCGCGCGCAGTGCGTGCAGCACATTCTCGCCCGAGTTCAGCGATACCTCCCGCTCACTGCTGGTACCACCCATGAGCACCGCGACGCGGCCAAACCTGCTGGGGTTGCGTTGTGCGTTCATGCATTGCCCCCGCGCGCTGGCAGGCCAAGCGTGGCCAAGCCGGCAGCCACCTGGCCAATATCGCCAGCACCCATCACAATCAACAAATCGCCATCCACCAGCACATCGGCCAGCACCGCCGGCAGCTCGCGCGCGCTCGCCGCCAGCACCGGATCGATGCGCCCACGTGCGCGAATCGCGCGCGCCAACGACTTGCCGTCGGCACCGATGATCGGTGCTTCACCGGCGGGATAGACCTCGGTCAACACCAGTGCGTCGGCCTGCGACAGTACCGCCGCGAACTCATCAAGCAGGTCGCGGGTACGGGTATAGCGATGCGGCTGAAACGCGATCACCAGCCGCCGCTCGGGCCAGCCGGCGCGCGCGGCAGCGAACACCGCCTGCAACTCTGCCGGGTGGTGGCCATAGTCGTCGACCAACAGCGCCGAGCCGCTTGCCAGCGCCAG
>PFJA01000012.1 GCA_002782905.1 Lysobacterales bacterium CG_4_10_14_3_um_filter_64_11 | reverse complement strand
TCATGGTGCGGTTGCCCGACAACCTGCTTGGCGCGGCTGCCCCGCCACCGCCACCGCCAGCCGACATCACCGCACCCGCAGCGACAGCGGCCGTATCTGGCGGCAGTGGCAGCATCAGCCTCACTGCCACCGCCAGCGACAATGTCGGCGTCACCCGGGTCGATTTTCTGGTCGATGGTGTGGTCAAGGGCAGCGATGCAACCAGCCCGTATGCGATAAACCTTGATTCCACCACGCTGAGCGACGGCGATCACACACTGGTCGCCAAAGCCTACGACGCCGCCGGCAATGTCGGCACCTCGGCCACGGTCAACTTCATGGTGAGCAACGCCGGTGGCGGCACCAGCGACACCACGCCGCCGACCGCCACAGCCACGGCAAACGGCAACAGTGGCAGCATCGCGCTGACCGCCACCGCCAGCGACAATGTCGGCGTCACGCGCGTGGAGTTTCTCGTCGATGGTGCGCTGACCGGCACCGATACCAGCAATCCGTATGCATTCGCGCTGGATTCGCAGACCCTGAGCAATGGCGTTCACACCTTGGTTGCCAAGGCCTATGACGCCGCCGGCAACAGTGGCAGCTCGCCGGTTGTGTCGTTCACCATCGATAATCTGGTTCTCGACCCGACCGACCAGTACCTGTGGATGGTACCGCCGGCATCCAACACACAGCAGCAGGGCTTCGTGCGCCTGATCAATCGCGAGAATCGGCCCGGTGCGGTCACGGTGTGGGGCCTCGATGCGAGCGGCACGCGCTCGTCAGGCGTGATCACTCTCACCTTGAATCCCTATGAGTCGCGTCAGTTCAACTCACAGGACATCGAGTTCGGCAACCCGGGCAAGGGCCTCGAGGGTAACCTTGGAGCCGGCAGTGGAAACTGGACGCTGGTGATCCGCACCGATCTGGATATCGAGCCGTTGGCGTATATCCGCACCCCGGATGGCTTCCTCACCGCCATGCATGATCGCGTCAGCGGTGACGGCGTGGACTGGCTGGTGCCGATCTTCAACCCTGCGCAGAACCCCAATCAGTTGAGCCGGCTGCGCGTCATCAACACCAACCTGCAGGCGGTTGACATCCAGATTGAAGGCCGTGACGACAGTGGCCAACTGGGGCAATCGATGGTTACCACCACGCTCGCGCCATTGGCATCCATCGAGTTGAGCTCGGTCGATCTGGAGAACGGCAATGCCGCGCTTGGGTTGACTGGCAAGCTCGGTGATGGCGCCGGCAAGTGGCAGTTGACGGTTTCCGCCACCGCGCGCATCACCGTGCAAAGCCTGTTGTTCGATCCCGTAGGCAAGCTCACCAATTTGTCCACGGTATCCGATCTGTCGCAGCCGATGCCGGGTGAGGAGGTGTTGTGGATGGTGCCACCGGCATCCAACACCCAGCAGCAGGGTTTTGTCCGCCTGATCAACCGCGACGCTACCAGCGGTGTCGTGCAGGTATGGGGTATCGATGACAGCGGCCGACGTTCTACCGGCACGATGACGCTGACATTGGCCGCGAACGAATCGCGTCAGTTCAACGCGCAGGATGTCGAGTTCGGCAACACCGCCAAGGGATTGACCGGAAGCCTGGGCGATGGCAATGGCAATTGGCGGTTGGTGCTGCAAAGCGATCTCAACCTGCTGCCGATGGCGCTGATTCGTACTCCGGATGGCTTCCTCACCACGATTCATGACATCGTCAGCGGAAACGGGCTGAACACACTGGTTCCGACCTTCAACCCGGCCGATAACCCGAACCAGGTCAGCGCGTTGCGCATCATCAATCCGGGATCGCAGGCAGTTGCACTGACCATTCAAGGTGTCGACGATACCGGCGCAACTGCTCCGATTGGCGCAGCAGCGCTCAGCCTCGCGGCCGGTGCGGCGATCGAGCTGAGCGCATCCGACCTGGAATTGGGTGCGCCTGGCAAAGGACTCAGTGGGCGCTTTGGCAATGGTAATGGCAAGTGGAATCTGCAGGTCACGGCCACCGGACCGGTAACGCTGATGAGCCTGCTGCGTGATCCCAAAGGCTTCCTCACCAATCTCTCCACCGCGAGCAAGGGCACCAGTTCCACGTTGAACCCCTGATCCACGCCCGAACCGCGTTTTGTGGGCAGGCTCGGCGGATGTGCCGCCAAGCCTGCCCTTTTTTCTTGCGCCCGGCCCTTTTCGAAACCAGCATCGCACTACCGGATCTGTCCGAGTGCTCCGCGAAAGCACGTTGTAAATGGCACGACTCGTCAACGGATAGGTTCGTGTGTGGACAATGACGCCATAGCTGATTTGCCACTGCGCACACCCGCTGCAAGCAAGGCGATACCGGTGATCGTCATCGCGCGCGACTATACCGGGCTCGGCATGCTGCGCTGTCTGGCGCAAGCCGGCATCCCGTCGTACATCGCGTGTCCGCCTGATGATCTCTGTATGTATTCGCGTTGGTATCGTCCGCCACCTGGCGTTGGCGCGTGGCACGGCGAAATCAACGAGCACACCCACCACTATGTCAGCGCGGTCACGCTTGATCGGGCCGTACTAATGCCCGGCGCGGACGATGCGGCGCTGTGGATTGCAGGGCTTGCTGGCAGCAGACTCGCCAACCGATTCCATTTTTCTTCCAGCAGCCATGAGACGCTAGACATCCTGCAAGACAAACAGCGATTCGGGCAGTTTCTGGCCACGGCGGGTTTGCCGCATCCGCGCACCTTCACTCTCAACTCGCAGGCGGATGTATTGGCGGTTCCATTCGACAAGATGGATCGTGTCTTCGTCAAACCCATGGATTCACAGCATTTCAACAACGCCTTTGGCAAAAAAGGCATATGGGCACATGATCGCGACGAACTGAACCGGCTGTGGGATGAACTGCATACCGCGGGTTTTGGCGTGATCGCACAGGAGTACGTCCCCGGCTCAGCGGCTGATCACTATTTCATCGACGGCTTTCGTGATCGCCTTGGTGACATCAGCGGGGTGATGGCGCGTCGCAGAGTGCGTATCTACCCCCCGGATTTCGGTAACAGTTCATATTGTGAAACCGTCGCGCTGCGCGACGTCTCGGGCGCCTACGACACTTTGTGCGACCTGCTTGCCCGATTGAATTATCGTGGCATCTTCAGTGCCGAGTTCAAACGCGATTCGCGTAACGGTGTGTTTCGCATCCTGGAGGTCAACACGCGTGCGTGGTGGTACGTGGAGTTTGCCGCCCGCTGCGGCATCAACGTATGCGCGATGGCGTACAACGATGCGTTGGAACGGCCCGTGCCGCGTGTGGTTTCATCGCCGCCAGTCGGCGTCGGCTGTGTAAACTGGGTCAACGATGCCAAGAGCGTACTCTCACCCGCTGGGCGTCACGGGGCGTCATGGTTGCGCATTATCCGGCAGTGGTTGCACTCCTGCTTTCACGTCTTGCGCAGCAACGACTTGCGCCCAGGGCTGCATGTGATGGGCATTGCATTGATGCAACGGATCAAAAGTCTGGCGGGTATTGAATACAGGGGTTGAAGACAGCCCAGTGGATGCGCTGCACCCGCAGCATCAGCCGTGCGGCGATTCCGGCGACTGGTGCTTGCCCATCCATCGATGATGCTTTGCGCATGCAGCAAAGCCCCGTTGCCACACCACCGATGGCGCGCCTTGTCTCTGGCTGTCCATAGAAGCGTTGCACGGGTCGCCAGAGACGAAATACGCCACCGATGTCAGTCTTGTGGAGTGGTTCGCAGTTTGTGGTGATGATCGCTTCACGATCTGTGGAGCAACACGCAAATTGCATCAACACGTATCCGGAAAATGTGCGTGCAGTTCAGGGGGCTGCATCCATCCACGTTCCGGAGTACCCCCCTGTGTACAACCCATCCAAGCGTCCCCATGCCTCCGTGGCCTCGGCACTGTGGCTGTTCGCCGCGCCGCTGATCTTGCTTTCCGCAAACCCCGCCCATGCTGTCGATGTCAACGCCGATT
>PFJA01000173.1 GCA_002782905.1 Lysobacterales bacterium CG_4_10_14_3_um_filter_64_11 | reverse complement strand
TGACCTCGGGCTCGACCTCGTTGATCTTCGCAATCCACGCACTCCCGTGCGGCTCGATCGGCAAACGACGCCGTTTTTTGTCACCAATGTCCGCGTGTTTGGTGAACGCATCTTTTCGTTCAACGCGCTTGGTGGTATGCGCGAGTTTCGCCTGACCGAGCTGCCGATTCCCGGTGCGGGACACAGTGCGGCCTGGTTCGACCCTGCGCGCGATGGCGAGGGCTGGACGCTGGAGATGCTCGCAGATGGCAGTGCCCTGCTGTACTGGTTCACCTATGATGAGTTGCAGCGTCAGCGCTGGCTGATCGGCATCGGCGAGGTGCACGGTAACCGTGTGGAGTTTCCGCAGATGCAGGTCACCTCCGGCGGTAAGTTTGGCCCCGGCTTCAACCCCCACGACGTGGTGCGCACGCCTGCGGGCAGCGTCACCCTCGTTTTCGACGATTGCAGCAGCGGCGCATTCGCGTACAGCGCGTTCGGCCAGGCGCAAGTGATCGAATCGACCAAGCTCAGCCGCACCATGCGTATCGATTGCGATCCACCCACAGGCAGTGTCGATGATGCGCGCGCGTTGCAGAGCGGTTCGTGGTTCGATCCGGCGTTCGACGGCCAGGGTTTCAGCTTGCAGTGGATGGCATCGGGTGAAGCGTTGCTGGTTTGGTACACCTATGATGCCGACGGCAATCAGTTCTGGATGATCGGCGTCGGCCAAAGCGATGGCGATGCCGTGGTGTTTCCATCCCTTACCGCGACGCGCGGTGCGCGTTTTGGTCGTGGGTTCGACGCCACAGCAGTGGAGCGCTTCGATTGGGGAGTGTTGCGTCTGCAACTGGGTTGCGACGATGGCCTCGCTGAATTTGACTCGCCGTTGGCGGGCTTCGGGAGCGGAGAGTTCGCGCTAAAACGCCTGAGCAGCCTCACCGGGCTGGGCTGTTCATTGCCCTGAGCCTGACGTTTTCAGGCATCGCCCGATAAACCAGCAATGGCATCACAGCGTGGTTGAGTGCAGGCGCACTTTCGGTTAAGGAAACTCTGATCAAATCAGAGTTTCCGCAGGCCATGGATGGCGAGCCGGAAAAGTCCAGGATGGACTTATTCAGACCATCCTTAACGGCCGGCATTCAGACCATTCGACCGCGCACGTCATGGTGTGCTCCGCTGATGGCGCACGCCGCGCGCCTGCCAGCAGACGCGTCGCCAGCCGCGCCGGGCACCTGCAGCGCATCGGCTCAATGCAGTTCAGCGCGCCGCAGCGGCGAGCGGTGATAGCCGTACAGCGCATACAGTGCGATGCCGATGAGCGTCCACACGCCGAAGCGCAACCAACCCGCGGCGCTCACCGACGACATCAGGTACAGGCAGGCGAGTACGCCGAGGCTGGCGGTGACATCGGCGAACGGCACCCGGAATGCGCGTTCGAGTTCGGGGCGGGTACGGCGCAGCACCGGCACGGCGGCGCAGACCACGCTGAACGCCGCCAGCGTGCCGAGCGAAATCAGCTCACCGAGCACATGCAGCGGCAGCAGGCCGGCCATCAGCATCGCGGTGCCGGTGCAGATCACGATCAAGATCGCCGGCGTGGCGAAGCGCGGATGCAGGCGCGCCAGCCGTGCCGGCAACAGGCCATCGCTGGCGACCGCGTGGAAGATGCGTGGCAGCGCGGTAAGGATCACCAGCAGCACCGAGGTCATGCCGGCGATGGCGCCCCATTTCAGCCACGGTGCCAGCCACAGCAGCGCGGCGGTGCGGTCCAGCGCCAGCGCCACCGGCGCATCGACATTCAGATCGCGGTAATCGACCAACCCAGTTACCACCATCGCCACCGCAATGTAGAGCACGGTGCAAACCGCCAACGCGCCAAAGATGCCGATCGGCACGTTGCGCTGCGGCTGCTTCACTTCCTGCGCCATGGTCGCCAGTGCATCAAAGCCGAGGTAGGTGAAGAACACCATGGCCGCACCCTGCATCACCCCGGTCCAGCCAAACTGCCCGGCGATGCCGGTGTTTTCCGGGATGAACGGTAGCCAGCGGGTGGCATCAACATGCCAGACGCCAAACACGATGAAGCCGAGGATCACGCCTAGTTTGATCAGCAAAAACACCGCATTGGCGCGGGCGCTGTTGCGCAGGCCGGTGTAGGCGAGCGCGCCCATCACCGCAATCACCGCCATCGCCGGCAGGTTGAGCAGTGCGCCGCTGCCATGCCAGCCGGCAAGAGTGTGCGCCAGCGGCGCCTGCGTCAGCGCCGCCGGAATCATTACATCGACATCGTTGAGCGCGCTGACCAGATAGCCCGACCAGCCGACCGCGACCAGACTGGCACCGAGCAAGTATTCCAGAATCAGGTTCCAGGCCACGAACCACGCCGGCAACTCGCCGAGGGTGGCGTAGGTGTAGCTGTAGGCACTGCCCGACACCGGAATCACCGTCGCCAGTTCGGCGTAGCACATCGCCGCCAGCGCGCAGGCCAAGGCGGCGATGACGAAGCTCAATGCCACTGCCGGCCCGGCGTGCAGCGCGGCCGCGGTGCCGGTGAGGACAAAGATGCCGGTGCCGATGATGCCGCCGACACCGAGGGCAATCAGTCCCAGCCCACCGATCTGACGGCTGAAGCCCTGACTGTCGGGGGCGGCAATGGGGCGGCGGGCGAATAGCTGGGGCATGGGAAGGCTCATGGTGGCGGCGCAGTGGTGCAGCTTAGCCGCAATGGCGTTTGGTTGGCAGATCTATCCGCGACGCCTGTCCCGAGGTGCTGTGGGAAGACTCCGCGCCGCGTGCTGCCGGTGTCACCGCGCAACGGCACCGAGTGGTGCAGCGCCCGCGATCACGCGCATCAACATTACCGTGACAGGCTGTGGCGAAAGGCTGACGCATCGGGGGTAACGCCATGATTCGTCGATGAAGTTCACCGTAAGCGAGCGCTCCCGCCCCGGGATAGGCCGCGGCGATACGTGGCGGTTCGTCGCAGACTTGGTGTTGAACTAAACCGCTATGACGTACCCGCTCGACGCCACCGTGTCTTTGATTTGTTCGCTCTTGGAGTCGAGGCGTTGACCAGATGGATGATTTCCGCGCAGAGATACCGATACGCTCCTTCATCAACACCGGGATTGTAGATCGCGCCGTTGATAGTGGCGGCTTCCAATCGTGTGTTCAGCTGGTGCTTGCCGAGTTAGGCGTGCCAGGAATCGAGTACCAATTCAAGAACCCTGCCTACGTCGCGGGACTTCTATATTGATTGATCGTCGTTCCGAAGGAAATCTGGCATTTGCCGGAGAACCATGAGGTATACAAACTTCTGGATGAGAGCGCCAGTCCCGATCTGTTCACCAGCACGCTCAAGGACGAAAAGTTTGGCACTCATCCGATTTATTATCTGCTTCATCGGCTCCGGAACGCGATTGCACACGCCAACTTTTCGATCAACCAATCGCAGGATTTTTCGTTTTGCGATCGCAGGAGCAAAGGCGAGAGCCCGAACTGGAAGGCATCGATTGCCACTGCTGACTTCTTTGTGTTGCTCTCGCGGCTCGGCCAATTGTCGGACGGACTTCGCAAGGCTGCCGCCCCAGCTAACAACGCGTTGCACTTGACCGCGCCGGCATGACGGTTTTCCGCGACATCACGTCCCTTGCAGCCGGCCCGGCAAGTGAACGCAGGCGTCAGTTGGCAATACAATGCGCCACTACCCGCCATCGGAGGTTCAATGAAGCGAGTCACAGGCATCGGCGGTATTTTCTTCAAGGCCAAGGACGCTCCGGCGCTACGGGCTTGGTACAAGCGGCACCTTGGAATCGATGTCCAGGATTGGGGCGGCACGGCTTTCACCTGGACCGACGCTGAGGGCAAGCCGGTCGCCGGTACTACCGTGTGGTCGATTGGTTCGGCGCAAGGCGACCCGTTTGTGCCCAGCACGGCGTCGTTCATGGTCAACTACCGGGTGGAGGATCTCCACGCGCTGGTCAGGGTCTTGCGCGACGAAGGCTGCAACGTCCTCGAGAAGATCGA
>PFJA01000255.1:14794-16897 GCA_002782905.1 Lysobacterales bacterium CG_4_10_14_3_um_filter_64_11 | reverse complement strand
TTCCGCTGTTCGGCATCGGCGCCAAGCCCGCTATCGCCGCCCTGTTTTTGTACAGCCTGCTGCCGATCGTGCGCAACACCCACGCCGGCCTCGTCGGCATCGCGGTGGAGTTGCGCGAAACCGCCGCTGCCATCGGCCTGTCGCGCCGCGCGCAACTCTATCGGGTCGAGTTGCCGCTGGCCTTGCGCTCAATCCTGGCCGGCGTGAAAACCGCCGCTGTCATCAATGTCGGCACCGCCACACTGGGCGCCCTGATCGGCGCCGGTGGCTACGGCCAGCCGATCCTCACCGGCATCCGCCTCGACAACATCGGCCTGATTCTGGAGGGCGCAATCCCCGCTGCCGTGCTGGCACTGCTGGTGCAAGGCTTGTTCGAGGCGATCGAACGGGCACTCACACCGCGCGGCCTGCGCCTGCTGGCGCGGCAATGATCCTTTTTTACACCACCAAGGAGACAGCACCATGAACACTCGACACCGCATACGACTCCCGCAAATCGATTTCAGCAAGGAGTCCGAGAGCGATGTCTATTTCGTTTTGGACAGCGAAAACGGCAGCGAAAAATTCCGATTTCACGACTACGACCGGATTTTCGCTATCCCCGGTCTTTATGAGCAGATATTTTATGACCGCTTGAAGTGCGATTCGCCGCACTTTCTGGCCGATCGCCTCAACGCCGTGATCACCCGCGCCGGCGAGCGCGTCAGCGGCCTGCGCGTGCTCGATTTTGGTGCCGGCAACGGCATGATGGGCGAAGCCCTCGCCCGCCACGGCGTGTCGCGCATGGTCGGCGTGGATATTTCGGCGGTGGCGCGCGACGCACTCGAGCGCGATCGACCCGGGCTCTACGACGACTACTGCGTCGCCGACCTGAGCAAGCCCGATCCCGCCGTGAAGGAAGAACTGCAACGCTGGAAGTTCAGTTGCCTGACCACCGTTGCCGCGCTGGGTTACAACGACATTCCCGAATCGGCGCTGCGCGAAGCATTCAACCTGGTTGAAGATGGTGGCTGGATCGCATTCAACGTCAAGGAGACGTTTCTCGGCAAATCCGATGGCGACGACTTTTCCAGTTTGGTCAAACGCCTGCTGGCTGGCGAATCGCTGCACCTGCACCATCTGGAACGCTACCAGCACCGCATTTCGGTGGAAGGCAATCCGCTGTATTACTACGCTGCCATCGGCCGAAAAATGGCGCCGTGGCCGCAAGCCGATTGATCGAACTCAGGCGATACACGCTCGCACTGGCCATGCGCCGGCCGCCGCTTCGGCCGGCAACCAGTCGCCACCATGGCCGGCGCCGCGCAGGTGCTCCAGCCACTTCGACAAAAACGTATTCATCCGCAGCCGGTGCGCGAACACCGCGTGTGCCGGCGGATGGGTGCCCAGCACGTCCTGCCAGCGCTGGCCAACGTAACAGTGCGTCACCTCGGCCTGACACGCATCCAGATACACCCGCACATAGGCCGATGGCTCCGGCAACCCGGTCGCTGGGTCGGCGAAGGCGTAGCTCATGCGCAGTTCCAGCATGTAGCGATGCCGCGCCAGCACATCGACATGCAGGTCAAGCCCGTCGGCCCCGCGCGAGCACCAGCGGCCTTCATCGAGCGCCGCCAGATCCACCACCTGCTGGATGCGCCGGAAGTTTTCGGCATACAGCGCCATCAGCCACGCGAAGCGGCTGCTGGGTATGGTTCTGGCGGCGGTGCCTGACTGGGCCATGTGCTCGATCCTAGCATGGGGCTTGTGCATGCCTGTGCAACCCCACACCCCGACCCCGCACCGCCTCGCTCACAACAGCTTGCGCTCGATCCCGAGCACGGTCAGGATTTTGCTGGCGATTTCCTCGATCGACGTGTGGGTGGTGTTGAGCGACGGTAGCCGTTCGGTGCGAAACAGGGCTTCGGCGGCACTGACCTCGCGTTTGCACTGTTCCAGCTTCGCGTAGGTCGAGTTGGGTCGGCGCTCTTGGCGAATCTGTTGCAAGCGCAGCGGATCGATGGTCAGGGCGAACAGCTTGTTGCGATAAGGGCGCAGGCCGGGCGGCAGCTCCAACCGGTGCAGATCGTCGTCGGTAAGCGGATAGTTGGCCGCACGAATGCC
>PFJA01000255.1:0-14777 GCA_002782905.1 Lysobacterales bacterium CG_4_10_14_3_um_filter_64_11 | reverse complement strand
ACAGGCAGGTGGGGGTTTTGCCGGAGCGCGACACGCCGACCAGAATCAGGTCGGCTTCTTCGTAGCGGGTGCTGGCGCCGTCATCGTGGCTGAGCGCGTAATTGGTGGCATTGATGCGCGCTTCATACGCGGCCTGGTTGACCATGCCATGCGCCTGGCCAACGCGCGGTTGCCCGGCCACGCCAAACTCCCGCTCGAGCATGGCAATGAACGGTGTGAACGCATCGATCAGCAGGGCGCCACTTTCGCCGAGAATGGCGTTGAGCCGGCCGTCGATCACGGTGCTGATGATGATCGCGCGCACCCCGGCGCTGGCGCTTGCCGAGCGCGCCTGAGCGGCCACGTCCAGCGCCTTTTCTTCGCTATCGACGAAGGCGATGCGGCGGGTCTGGAACTCGGCGCCGTTGAACTGGGTGAGCAGGCTGTGGCCAATGGTCTCGGCGGTGATGCCGGTACCATCAGAAACATAGAACACCGGTCGAAATTGTTTCATCTGTTGCCCTCTGGCCCGTTCTGGCGGGGATTTTCGTTCAGCCTGACGTGACCTGCGATGCGCGAACGCACGTTTTGACCGGCCACACAAGCTTGTTTGCGTGTGCGTTGCACCGCATCATATGCGGTTTACGGATGCAGATCGCCGCGCGAACCGCTTCGGGCACGCGCATTCACCGCGCAAACACCTGATTTGGCAAGCTACCGAGGCCCAAGCCAGCCGGCTCGGGCAAACCCCACCGAAGTGTCTGGAGACCGGTTTTGACTGCGAACATCCTGTGGCTGAACGAATTGCGGCTGTCCGACCTCGCCGATGTGGGCGGCAAAAACGCCTCGCTGGGCGAAATGATCGGAAATCTCGATGGTCTGGGGGTGTCGGTACCGGGCGGTTTCGCCACTACCGCGCACGCGTTTCGCGAGTTCATCGCGCACAACAACCTGTATCAGCGCATTTTCGAGCGTCTGGCCACGCTCGATGTCGAGGATGTTGCAGCGCTCACTGCCGCTGGTGGCGAAATCCGCCAGTGGGTGATCGATGCGCCGCTGCATGGCGCGCTGGACGCAGACATTCGCAGCGCCTACGCACGGCTGTGCGCCGAAAACGGCGGCGAGGTATCGGTTGCAGTGCGCTCGTCAGCCACCGCCGAAGATCTGCCGGACGCCTCGTTCGCCGGCCAGCAGGAGACCTTCCTCAACGTCGTGGGCGCCGATGCTGTGGTGCACCGGGTAAAGGAAGTATTCGCCTCGCTGTACAACGACCGCGCCATCGCTTACCGCGTCCACCACGGCTTCAAGCACGAGGACGTGTTCCTCTCCGCTGGCGTGCAGTTGATGGTGCGCTCGGACGTCGGCGCATCGGGCGTGTTGTTCACGCTGGATACCGAATCGGGCTTTCGCGACGTGGTGTTCATCACCGCCAGCTATGGCCTTGGCGAAAACGTGGTGCAAGGCGCGGTCAATCCCGACGAGTTCTATGTCTACAAACCCACCCTGCGCGCCGGCAAACCGGCGGTGTTGCGGCGGCAGTTGGGCTCCAAGGCGATCCGCATGGTGTATTCCGATGCGCCCGGCGAGCGTGTGCGCAACGAAGATACCCCGGCCGCATTGCGCCAGCGTTTTTCGATCGACGATCACGATGTGCAGGAACTGGCACGCCAGGCGCTCACCATCGAGGACCATTACCACCGACCGATGGATATCGAATGGGCCAAGGACGGCATTACTGGCAAGCTGTTCATCGTGCAGGCGCGTCCGGAGACGGTGCGCTCGCGCGCACACGCCACCCAGATCGAGCGCTACCACCTCAACGAACGTGGCCCAGTGCTGAGCGAAGGCCGCGCGATCGGCCAGAAGATCGGTTCCGGCGTGGCGCGGGTGATTCGCTCGATTGCCGAAATGGATCGCGTGCGCCCGGGCGATGTGCTGGTCGCCGACATGACCGACCCGGACTGGGAGCCGGTGATGAAGCGCGCCGCGGCCATCGTCACCAATCGCGGCGGTCGTACCTGCCATGCCGCGATCATCGCGCGCGAGTTGGGTGTGCCGGCCGTGGTCGGCTGTGGCAATGCGATGGCATCGATCAATGACGGCGACGCGGTGACGGTATCGTGCGCGGAAGGCGACACCGGTTACATCTATGCCGGCGAGCTGGGCTTTGAGCACACCACCGCCGATCTCAACGAGATGCCGCCAGCGCCGCTCAAGATCATGATGAACGTCGGCAACCCCGAGCGTGCCTTCGATTTTGCCCAGTTGCCGCATCAGGGCATCGGTCTGGCGCGGCTGGAGTTTGTCATTGCGCGGCAGATCGGCATCCATCCCAAGGCGCTGTTGCAGTACGAGCGCCAGCCGCCCGATATCCGCGCCCGCATCGATGAATTGATTGCCGGTTATGCCGATCCAGTGAGTTTCTACGTCGAACGCCTGGCCGAAGGCATCGCCACCCTCACCGCGGCATTTGCGCCATATCCAGTAATCGTGCGGCTGTCCGATTTCAAGTCCAACGAATACGCCAACCTGATCGGCGGCGCGCAGTACGAGCCGCACGAAGAAAACCCGATGATCGGTTTCCGTGGCGCCTCGCGTTACGTCGATCCCAGCTTTGCCGACTGCTTCGCGCTCGAATGCCAGGCGATGCGCAAAGTGCGCGACGAAATGGGCCTGACCAATGCCTGGGTGATGATTCCGTTCGTGCGCACCCTCGATGAAGGCCGCAAGGTGATTGCGACGCTGGCAAAAAATGGCCTGGAGCGCGGCGTCAACGGCCTCAAGATCATCATGATGTGCGAGGTGCCGTCCAACGCACTGCTGGCCGACGAGTTCCTCGACATCTTCGACGGCTTCTCGATCGGCTCCAACGACCTGACCCAGCTCACCCTGGGCCTGGATCGAGACTCCGGCGTGGTGGCGCATTTGTTCGACGAGCGTGATCCGGCAGTGAAGAAGCTGCTGTCAATGGCGATCAGTAGCGCCCGCAGCAAAGGCAAGTACATCGGCATTTGCGGCCAAGGCCCGTCCGATCACCCCGATCTGGCGGAATGGCTGATGCAGCAGGGCATTGAATCGGTGTCGCTCAATCCCGATACCGTGGTTGATACCTGGCTGCGGCTGGCGCGTAGCAAAGCAGCGGGCCATTGACGGAGCCATCGATGGACGCGTTGCGCAAGTTCATCGCACAAACCGATTGGTTGCAGATTGCCACGGCGTGGGGCTTGCGCATCGCCGGTGCGCTGGCGCTGCTGCTGCTCGGCCTGTGGCTGGCGCGGCGGCTGTTGCACCTGATCGACCGTGCATTCGCCCGCCTCGGCTTCGACACGATTCTCAGCAACTTCCTGCACAACCTGGCCTATGGCGCGCTGCTGGTGGTGGTGCTGGTGGCTGCGCTCGACCAGCTCGGCGTGCCGACCACGTCGTTGCTGGCTCTGCTCGGCGCCGCTGGCCTGGCGATTGG
This sequence comes from Lysobacterales bacterium CG_4_10_14_3_um_filter_64_11, assembly GCA_002782905.1. Taxonomy (GTDB): domain Bacteria; phylum Pseudomonadota; class Gammaproteobacteria; order Xanthomonadales; family Xanthomonadaceae. The sequence goes on along the minus strand of PFJA01000255.1, from coordinate 11,335 downwards.
TCTGGCACTGAAGGATTCGCTGTCGAACATCGCCTCCGGCGTTATGTTGATCGCGCTACGGCCATTTCGCGCCGGTGATGTGGTCAACATCGCCGGCATCGATGGCGTGGTCGAGCAGGTGCGGGTATTCCAGACCCTGCTGCGCACCATCGAGAACCACGAGGTGGTGCTGCCCAACAGCCAGATCACCAGCGTGCCGATCATCAATTTCACCGCACGTGCGCAGCGCCGCATCGACGTGCCGGTCGGCATCAGCTACGACGCCGACGTGCGCCACGCACGCAAGGTGTTGCTCGATCTCGCCAATGCGCATGACAAGGTACTCGCCGAACCGGCCGCCGATGTCATCGTGATGGCACTTGGCGACAACTCGGTGGACCTGATACTGCGCGCCTGGGTGGCGACCGAGGACTATGGGCCTGCCCGCAGCGACCTGCTGGAGGCCACACATCGCGAATTGGGTGCCGCCGGCATTGGCATCCCTTACCCGCAGCGCGACGTCAACATCCGCCTACCCGCCGGCTTTGCCATCACCGCCGCCCCGACCCCCCCCAGCAGCTCGGGTTGAGGCGAAGCCGAAACCCGGGGCCCCGCTTGCGTTTACCGCAACCGTCGCAACCCGGGAAACAGCGCGCGGATTACAACAGCAACGCCACCGACTTGACCTGCAACCATAGCGAAAGGCCGGGCGTGAGCTCAAGCGCAGCCGCCGAGCGCCGGGTCACCCGCGCCCACCACGTCACGTCCGCCACCCGCAACTGCACATTCAGCAAACCCGGGTGTGCGTCATCACCGATCATCTGCACTTCACCCAGCAACGCATTGAGGATGCTCGAACCCTCGGGGCGATCACGAACCAGACTGACATCACGTGCCAACACCCGCACCCGCACCGTGCGGCCTGGCGCGAGGCCGTTGTCGGGCACCCACAAGGCCGCGCCCGGAACATCCACGCGCAGCAGGTGCCACGCCGCATCGTGGGCGCCGACCACCCCATCCAGAACCGTACCCAGCGCGTCATCAGGAGTAATCGCCTCGCCGTGGCTGGCCAGCACGCTCGCCAACGGGCCACTGGCCAGCGTGTGGCCGCTTTGCAGCAGCACCAGGTGATCACCCAAATGGATGGCTTCGGCGGGGTCGTGGGTAACGTACAGCAACGGAATCGCCGCCTGTTGGTGCAGGCGATCCAGATACGGCAGCAACTCCCGCTTGCGTGCCTGATCCAGTGAGGCCAACGGCTCGTCCATCAACAACACCTGCGGGTTGCTGGCCAGCGCTTGGGCGATGCACACCCGTTGCCGCTCGCCACCGGAAAGTGTCTGCGGACGGCGCGCCAACAGTGCGCCGATATCGAGTAGCTCGATCAGCTGCTGCAAGGGCAATGCGGTTGTCGCGCCACTGCGCCGGCGAGCGTAGTCGAGATTGCCGGCCACATCCAGATGCGCGAACAGGGTACCTTCCTGAAATACATAACCTACCGCGCGGCGATGCGTTGGCAGCGAGCGGCTGCCATCGAGCCACACCTCGCCGGCAACGCGCAGGCTGCCGCGTGCCGCGCGCTCAAGGCCGGCAACACAGCGCAGCAACGTGCTTTTTCCCGATCCCGACGGCCCAAACAATACTGTGATGCCCTGCCCCGGCAAATGCAGATCGACATCGAGACAGAAATCCTGGCGCTGCAAATGCAGTTGCACGCGCAGCGTGCCATCCACGCTCACCACGGGTGTCCCCGGCGTCGACCGCCATACACGGCCAGCAACACCACAAACGAAAACAGCAGCAGCACTGCCGCCAGCCGATGCGCCTGGCTGTAGTCCAACGCCTCGACGTAATCATAGATCTGCACTGAAGCCACCCGGCTGACGCCCGGTAGATTGCCACCGATCATCAACACCACACCAAACTCGCCCACGGTGTGGGCAAAGGTCAGGATGCCGGCCGTGAGGTAACCCGAGCGGGTCAATGGCAGTACCACGGTAAAAAATCGATCCAGCGGCGATGCGCGCAGTGTTGCTGCCATTTCCAGCGGACGCTCACCGAGCGATGCAAACGCTGATTGCAGCGGTTGCACCATGAACGGCAGCGAATACAACACCGATGCGACCACCAAACCCGGAAACGTGAATGCCAACGGCGCCAGTTCCAGCACTGCGGTCAGCCGACCCAAGGGCCCGTCCGGGCCCATCGCCAGCAGCAGATAAAAGCCCAGCACCGACGGCGGCAACACTAATGGCAATGCCACCAGTGCGCTGCACACACCGCGCCAGCGCGAGGGCGTGCGCGCCAGCCACCACGCAATGGGCGTGCCCACGACCAGCAGGATCAGGGTAACCGTAGTCGCCAGACGCAGGGTCAGGCCAATGGCCTGCAGATCGCTGGCGCTCAACATCGGTACCGTCATGGCGCACATGCAGCACTGGTTGATCGCTGCCCTGGCCCCGTGGCCGGCCGCGGCAGCACGAAGCCGTAGCGTGCCAACGCCGCACGTGCTGGCGCCGAATCGATGTAGTCCGCGAAAGCCCTCGCCAGTGGGTTATCCGCGGCGCGGGCGGTCACCATGTACCCTTGCTGCAGGGGCTCATGCAGGGCGGCGGGAATCAACCCGTAGCCACCGTGCGCCGCCAATTGCGGATTGAGCGCCAATGACAGCGCGATGATGCCGATCTGGGCATTGCCGCTTTGCACAAACTGAGCGGTATGCGCGATGTTGTCGCCATAAACCAGCTTGTGCTGCACCCGCGTCCAAATACCGGCCGCGCGCAAGGCTTCCTCGGCACGCTTGCCGTACGGCGCATGCGTCGGGTTGGCAATGGCGATCCGGCGGATGCGCGGATCGACCAAGCTGTGCAGCGTCATCGTCGAGGCATCCATGCCGGCACTCCACAACACGATCCGACCCAGCGCATAGGGCTTCACCGGCGAAGCGGCAAACCCGGCATCGGCCAACGCACACGGATACGCGATATCGGCGGAGAAATACAGATCGTACGGGGCACCTTGGCGAATCTGGGTGGCGAACTTGCCCGACGAGCCGTACACCACATCGACGCTGGCATCGGAATGGGTACGCACATACGCACTGACGATTTCGTCCATGGCAAACTTCAGATCAGCCGCGGCGGCCACCGTGATGCGTTCGGCAGGCAGCGCAAGCGCGGGCGACCCGAACGCAACAACCGCGAGGGCGCCGCGCAGCCAGCGCCATGCTCGCCGTCGCTGGCCGTTGATCACCCCATCACCCGATTACGGCCTGCCGCCTTGGCTTGGTAGAGCTGCTTGTCGGCATGCGACACCATGCGCTCGTGGTTCTGGCAGCCGGTACTGTCAGCAATACCGATGCTTCCGGTGATGATCAAACCCGGCGCAAAGCCACGGCAATCGATCGACTCGATGGCCACGCGCACGCGTTCGGCCATGTTGCGGCCAGCATCGAGTTCAACTCCCAGGAACAGCAGCGCAAACTCCTCACCGCCCCAGCGCGCTGCACAGCAGGTGTGCCCCGAGCGCGCGTTGCAGGCTGCCAACTCATTCTTCAATGCCGTGGCGATGGCCTTGAGCGCGCTATCACCCGCCTGATGCGAATAGCGGTCGTTGATACGTTTGAAATTGTCGATATCCAGCAATGCAAGACATAGCGGTTTGCCTTGGGTAAGGCTTTCGTGAAATGCCGAGGCCAGGCGCTCTTCCATGTCGCGGCGATTGCCAATGCCGGTTAGCGCATCGCTGCGTGCCTGCCGCGCAAAGGCATCGGAGTGCGCCAATATCTGCCGGTTGAGTGCTTTCAGTTCGTTGTTCTTTTCGCTCAGTGCCAGGGTGCGCTGCGCCACCTGTTCGGCCAGCTCAAGCTCGCGCACTTCCATCGCACGCACACGCAACCGGAACCCCACATACAGTGCCATTGCCAACAGCAAAACCAGTAACGGCACGAACCAGCCACGCTGATACAACCGCGGTTCCAGTTCAAACGCCTGGATCGCCAACGCATCGCTCCACTGCCCGGCGCGACCGGCAGCCACCTGAAACTGGTATTTGCCAGGCGGCAAATTGGTGTATTGCGCACTGCGCTGGCGCGCACGCTCCACCCAATCGCGATCGAACCCCTTCAAGCGATAGCGATAGCGAATCTGCTCGGGGGTACGAAAACTCAGACTGACATAATCAAACTCGATCTTGCGCACCCCGGGTGAGGCCACGATTGCGGCACCCGCGGCTACCGGCTGGCCGTCCACGCGCACCCCTTCGATCACCACCGGTGGCGGCGCGAACTGGTATTTCGCCAGTTTGTCCGGTTGAATCACGGCCGCGCCCTTGGCAGTGGCCACCCACAGGCTGCCATCGCGCGCGAGCAGCGCGGCCGGGCCGGAACCGCCGTTGCATTGCGCGCTGCCCATGCCATCGGCTTCGCTGAACTGTCGACTGGGCAGCGTTTCCATATGCCCCGCCATCACCGCCTCGACATCGTTGCGACGCAACTGGATCACGCCCGAGTTGGAGGTCAGCCAGAAGTTGTCGTAGGCATCGGTGATGACCTGGAACACGGTAATCACCGGCAAGCCCTCCGGCTTGCCCAGAACCGCCAGTTGCCCGTCGCGCAAACGCACCAGTCCGCGGTCGGTGGCAAACCACATGGTGCCATCGGCATCTTCATGCATACCGAACACATCCTGTGCGCCATGCATGGCGGACAAGTCGATCGCGGTGACTACGTCATCTTTTATCCACGCCACACCATCGGCGGTACCCACCCAGATCCGGCCATCGCGCGCCTGGTACAGGCTGACCACAAAGTTGCGCGGCAACCCCTGCTCGCGGGTAAATACGGTTGTGGTGCCGTCCTTTATATGCGCCAGACCACGCGCAACACCCACCCACAGGCTGCCATCACGGGCCACCAGCAACGCCCGCACCTGACTTGCCGGCAACTCGCCCAGCATCGTTTGCTGGCTGACGATCCGCTCGTCCTTCCAGTGGATAAGACCCTTGGAATACATGCCAATCCACAAGCTGCCATCGCGATCTTCAGCGAGGCTGAGGATGGCATCACCGCCAAGCCCGGCATCGGCACCGATGGCGCTGATGACCTCATTGCGCCAGCGATCAACGCCACCGCTGCTGCCGATCAGGATGTCGCCACTGCGGGTCTGCAACAAGGCGCGCACGTAGTCGTTGGACAACCCCAGTTGCTGGTCGTAACTCACAAAAGGCGTGTCGGCCAGGCGCACCAGACCCGCGTTGGTGCCAACCCAGACGTTTTCCTCGCTGTCGATGAACAACGACGGTACCCGGTTGTTGGGCAGGCCCATGGCGGTATCGATCTGTTCCAACCCACGGCTGGCGCTGAATCGCAGCAAACCGCGGTTGACGGTACCGATCCAGACATCGCCAGCGTCAGCCACTTGCAGGCTCGCCACCGCCTCGTCGGGCATGCGCACCGATATCGCCTGGAACCGCCCGCCCATACCCTGAAACACGCCATGCTCGGTGCCCACATACAACAAGCCGTCGCGGCTTTGCACAATGGCGAATACGGCACCCGTTGGTAGCCCGTGGGTCTGGTCGAAATGCAGCACACGCTCGCCTTCGATGCGGACCAGTCCTTCGCCGGTGCCCACCCAAACGACATCGGTATGATCGACGAACACCGCATAGGTGATGCCGGCATCCGCGCTCGGCGATACATCGAACACGCGAATGCGACCATCGCTGCCGATCCGCGACACCCCCTCGCTCTCGTGCGCCACCCAGACATTGCCAGCACGGTCTTCGGCGACAGCCATCGACTCGTTTTGCGCCAGGCCATCGGCCACCGTGTAACCTTGCCAGACGCCTTGGCGACGCACACCGACACCGCCGCGCGAGGTGGCCACCAGCAGATTGCCACTCGCGCCGACCGCGACCGAGCGGATGCCGTTATCGCGCAGTTCGGGAATCTCGCGGCCACCGAAGGTACGAAACTCCTGCCCGTTGTAGCGCACCAGCCCTTCCCAGGTGGCGAACCACAAATAGCCTTCCGGTGTTTGCGCAATGCCGTTGACCTGGTTGTGCGGCAAACCATCACGGGTGGTCCACACCTCACGCGAATAGGTTGCCAGCGCCTTGCTGTCGATGGCGAGCACAGTGCCGGCGAACGACAGCAGCACCAGCGCGGCAAGCAGTACGTTTCGCGACACCCGCAACCGGCCGAACATGATCGATCAGCTCCCCGCCATGCCGCCAAGCGCGCCCATGTACTGCCGATAATGGCGCAGCTCAGCGATGGATTCTTGGATATCCGAAAGCGCGGTATGGGTGCCGGCTTTTTTGACGCCTTCGAACACCTGCGGCGCCCAACGCCGGGCCAGCTCCTTGAGCGTGCTCACGTCCAGATTGCGGTAATGAAAATAGCGTTCCAGCATCGGCATTTGGCGCACCAGAAAACGGCGATCCTGACCGATCGAGTTGCCGCAGATCGGCGACTTTCCGGCCGGCACCCAGCGCGCCAGAAAATCCAGCGTCGCCTGCTCGGCCTGGGCATGGGTGCAGTCGGAATCGAGCACTCTTTGCCACAACCCGGATTTACCGTGGGTGTTGCGGTTCCATTCGTCCATCGCCTGCAAACGCGCAAGCGGATGGCGAATCGCCAACTCGGGGCCACTCGCCAACACGTTCAGGTCGACATCGGTGACCAGCGTGGCGATCTCGATGATCGAATCGGTGTCCGGGTCGAGCCCGGTCATTTCCAGATCGATCCAGATCAGGTTGTCATCGCTGCATTGCGTGTCGGTCATATCGATCCATGCCTATCGCCGGCAATTGCGGCATCATACGTCAGCCGTGCGCATTGCAGGCACCGCCGCCGCTGCGCGCAGCGCTGCCGGCAATGTTGCACCGCCCCACCGGAGCCCGCCACCTTGCCCATGGAATCGCTCAACCACTACAGCGTGCTGACGGCGATGCTGGCGCCTGCCTTGCTGATGGCCGCCACCGGTTCGCTGCTGATCTCGGCAAACAACCGGCTGGCGCGGGTGGTGGATCGTCTGCGCACTCTGCTGGCGATGCGCCGCCGCGACGACGTGGCCGACAACGCCGCGCTGCAACTGCAAATCCGCCGCCATCGCCGCCGCAGCGGCTACGTGCTGCGCGCCTGCATGATGCTGTATTCCGGCCTTGGCGCTTTCGTCGGCACCAGCCTGGCCTTGGCTCTGGATGCCCTCAGCGGTTATCGCCTGGCCAGCCTGCCCACTGTGCTTGGCGTAGTCGGCGTGCTGTGCCTGCTGGTCGCCAGCCTGTACCTCAGCCTGGAAGTGCGCCTCGCGGTGCGCAGTTTCGACGAAGAACTCGACCACGAATTGCGTTAGCAACACGCTGAACACGTCCCGTCGGGCGTCATTGCGAGCCGCCTGTTCCGGTGGCTGGAACAGGCGGCTCGCAATGACGGTTTGTTCAGCGCCCCGTTAGCGCGGCCGCGCGCCGCGCCGCGCCCGGAAATACGCGCTCAGCCGCGCGCTCGCCTCTGCCGCCAACACCCCGCCGGTAACGGCGACACGATGGTTATGGCGCGGATCGGCCAACAGGTCGAACACGCTGCCGGCCGCCCCGGTTTTCGGGTCACTGGCACCGTACACCACGCGCGCCAGCCGCGCATGGATCATCGCCATCGCGCACATCGCACACGGCTCCAGCGTCACGTACAACGTGCACCCCGGCAAGCGGTGGTTGCCCAATCGCATCCCGGCCTGTCGCATCGCCACGATCTCGGCATGCGCGCTCGGGTCGTGCTCAACGATGTTGCGATTCCAGCCCTCCGCCAGCAACTGGCCGTCGGCATCGACGATCAACGCGCCCACTGGCACCTCGTCGTCCTCGCGCTCGGCGCGCGCCGCCAGCGCCAGCGCGTGGCGCATCCAGCGCTGGTCGCGGTCGTCCACGGCGGGCGTGTCATCGGTGCTCATCTTCAGCGCAACACTCACGGATTTCGGTTCACGACTAGAATAGCCGCTCTTTGAGCGATTGATGAGCGCAATGGCAGCCAAGGCCACCGTCTACAAAGTCGAGTTGCAGGTCAGCGACATGGACCGCAATTACTACGCCGAGCACAACCTCACTCTGGCCCAGCACCCGTCGGAAACCGCGCAACGGCTGATGACGCGGCTGCTGGCGTTTGCCTGGTTTGCCAGCGAGCGGCTGGAGTTCGGGCGGGGCCTCAGCGATGACAGTGAGCCGGACCTGTGGCTGCGCGATTACAGCGGCGACATCGAACACTGGATCGACCTCGGGCAACCGGACGAATCGCGCATCCGCAAGGCCTGCGGCCGGGCCCGCCAGGTGGCGGTGATAACCTTCAGCGGCAACAGTGCGGATATCTGGTGGAGCAAACAGGGCGGCGCGCTGGCGCGGCTGAAAAACCTCACTGTGCTCGATTTCGATGGCCGCAGCATCGAGGCGGCGTGCGCGCTGCTGCAACGCGGCATGCGCTTGACCGCAATGATCCAGGATGGCGAGCTGCAATTGATGAGCGAGAGTGCAAGCATCGCGCTCACCCCGCGTCTGCGCATGGCGCCTGCAGCGCGACCGTCACCCTGACTGCGGCGCGCACGGCATGCAACACGTCGATGTGGTCATCGTGGGTGGCGGCGCAGCTGGCCTGATGTGCGCGATCCGCGCCGGCCAGCGCGGCAAGCGCGTGCGCGTGATCGAACACGCCAATCGCGTCGGCAGGAAAATCCTGATGTCGGGTGGTGGCCGCTGCAATTTCACCAACACCGGCACCACGCCCGGCCACTACCTTTCGGCCAATCCGCATTTCTGCAAATCGGCGCTGGCGCGCTACACACCGTGGCATTTCATCGCGCTGGTGGACAAACATGGTATCGCCTGGCACGAAAAAGAGCTGGGCCAGTTGTTTTGCGATGATTCGTCGAAACAGATCGTCGCGATGCTGCTCAACGAATGCGCCGCCGCCGGCGTGCAGGTGCAAACCGACTGCCCTGTCGAGCGCGTGCAGCACGCCGATAACGGCACGTTTCAGGTACACACCCACGACGGGACGATTGCCGCGCCGGCACTGGTGGTCGCCAGCGGTGGTCTGTCGATTCCCCGCATGGGTGCCAGCGGTTTTGGCTATGAGCTGGCGCGGCAATTCGGCCACAGCGTGTTGCCAACGCGCGCCGGACTGGTGCCGCTCACGCTCAGCGGCACCCACCAGCAACGCTTTGCCGAGCTGAGCGGGGTGGCGCTGCCGGTCACTGTCACCTGCAACAGCCAGAGTTTCAGCAATTTCATGTTGATCACCCATCGCGGCATCAGCGGCCCGGCGATTTTGCAGATTTCATCGTACTGGCAGCCCGGCGATGCGCTGTCGCTCGACCTGTTGCCCGGCAGCGACGCACTGCAAACCTTGCAGACGCTGCAAGCCGAGCGACCGGCGGCAGAACTGAAAACGCTGCTGGCCGAGTTGCTGCCCAAGCGTTTTGCGCAACGGCTGTGCGAGCATTGGCTGCACAGCAAACCGATCCGGCAATTCAACCTGCCCGAGTTGCGAACGGTTGCCGAGGCGCTGCAAAACTTTCCGCTGATCGCCAGCGGCAGCGAAGGCTATCGCACCGCCGAAGTGACGCTGGGGGGTGTCGATACCCACGAACTGTCATCAAGCACGATGCAATCGCGCACGGTACCAGGCTTGTATTTCGTCGGTGAGGTGGTGGATGTGACCGGCTGGCTGGGTGGTTACAACTTCCAGTGGGCATGGGCATCGGGGCATGCTGCCGGCGAGGCGGTATAGCGCAGCCGCGTGCAGGCTGCATTGGGTCGCCCACAGGGTGGGCAACAATGAAACTCACTCCGACACATACGCCTGCAACAACGCGCCGGCGCCTTGCGCGAACAACGCGTCGGCAACGCGCTGCCCCAAGGCATCGGCCTGATCGGCTGCGGCATCGGCCTCGGCACGGATCACCTTGCCCGTGGCAACATCACCGACCAGACCGACCAGATGCAGGCCGGCGGCACTCAAGGTGGCATGTGCCGCTACCGGCACATGGCAGCTACCGTGCAGGGCGCGGTTCATCGCGCGCTCGGCTTCAACACAACGACGGCTGTCGCGGTGATCCAGACCGGCCAACAACGCGATCACCGCGCTGGCGTCAGCGCGAGATTCGATGGCGATGGCACCCTGCGCCACTGCTGGCAACCACTGCGGCGCGATCAAGCGGCTGCGAATGCGTTGCGAAAACCCCAGTCGCTGCAACCCGGCGCAGGCAAGGATGATGGCGTCAAAACCACCGTCATCAAGCCGCGCCAGGCGGGTGTTGACGTTGCCGCGCAAGTCGAGCAATTGCAGATCCGGGCGACAGGCACGCAGTTGCGCCTGCCGGCGCAATGCCGAGGTGCCCACCCGCGCACCAGCCGGCAATGCCGACAACGAATCGTAATGGTTGGAGACCAGCGCATCGAACGGATCGGCACGTTCCAGGATTGCCGCCAGCGTGAACGGCGCATCGAGCTGCATCGGTACATCTTTGAGCGAATGCACGGCGGCATCGGCCGCGCCGGCCAACATAGCTACTTCCAGCTCTTTCAGGAACAGGCCCTTGCCGCCAATTGCGGCGAGCGAGCGATCCAGCACCTGATCGCCGCGCGTGCTCATCGGCACCAATTGCACCTCAAGGCCGGGATGGGCAGCGCGCAGACGCGCTGCCACGTGTTCGCTTTGCCACAGGGCGAGCGCGCTCTTGCGCGTGGCCAGACGCAGAATTTTCACCGGGTAATCCTCAAAGATGTTTCAAGCGTTCGCGCAACCCCACCAGGCAGCGGCGGCTGACCGGCAGTGGCCCAGCACCGGAACGCAAGCGGATACGGGCATGGCCATCGCCATCACGATCCAGTTGCGCCACTTCATCGCACACCACCAGACAAGCGCGGTGTACGCGCACCAGATGATCGGGAAACTCTTCCTCAAGCGCCTTGAGCGAGTCCTCGATCAGATCCTCACCATGGGCATGGTGCACCACCACGTACTTCTCGTCCGCCACGAAATAGTGCACGTCGGACAACGGAATCAAGCGCAGAGCGCCGCCGAGGCGCGCCGACAGGTGCGTGCGCGCTCGTGTGGTGCTGCGCAGGTTGTCGGCATCGGCCACGGTAAACCGCCGTGCGCGCGCCAGCGCCTGCGCCAGCCGATCCTTGCGTATCGGTTTGAGCAGGTAATCGAGCGCGCCGGCATCGAAGGCGGCCAGTGCATGGGCATCGTAAGCGGTGCAGAACACCACCGCTGGCGGCTGATCCAGACGCGCCAGATGGCGCGCGGCTTCCAGGCCATCCATCACCGGCATGGCGATATCGATCAGCGCCACATCGA
>PFJA01000239.1 GCA_002782905.1 Lysobacterales bacterium CG_4_10_14_3_um_filter_64_11 | reverse complement strand
CGAAACCTACAGCTGGCGCCAAGGCTCGTTCGATCTGGACGCCAATGCCTTTACCCAGCCTGCCAGCACATGGCATGTGGTGGCTTACGACTTCGGCATCAAGCGCAACATTCTGCGCATGCTGGCCGATCACGGCTGCCGGGTCAGCGTGGTGCCGGCGCAGACCAGCGCCGAAGCGGTGTTGGCGCTGCGCCCCGATGGCGTGTTCCTGTCCAATGGCCCTGGTGACCCGGAGCCGTGCGATTACGCGATCAGCGCCATCCGCCAGCTGCTTGTCGAACGCATCCCATTGTTTGGTATCTGCCTTGGCCATCAGTTGCTGGCGCTGGCTGCCGGCGCACGCACGTTGAAGATGAAGTTCGGCCACCACGGCGGCAACCACCCGGTGATCGACCTCGCTACCGGGCGGGTGATGATCACCAGCCAGAACCACGGTTTTGCGGTCGACGAGGCGAGCTTGCCCGACAACGCCCGCGCCACCCATCGCTCGCTGTTCGATGGCTCGTTGCAGGGTATTGAACTGACTGATGCACCCGCGTTCAGTTTTCAGGGTCATCCCGAAGCGAGTCCGGGGCCGCACGATGCGGCGGGGCTTTTTGATCGGTTTCTGGAAGCCATCCAGTCATCGGGACTCGGGACTGGGGACTCGGGACTCGGACGGGCAACAGCGGGGCACGGGAACTCGGAGAGAACTCGGTGAGCGCGTCGCACTTCCGCGAGTTGGAAGTTTGGCAATTGGCAATGGGGCTGGCAAAAACTGTCTACGAAATTACGGCGGGATTTCCGCGTGATGAGCGTTACGGTTTGACGTCACAGATTCAGCGTTCAGCCGTCTCGATACCGTCAAATATCGCCGAAGGCAATGCCCGCATGTCCACCAAGGATTACGCGCGCTTCGATTCTATCGCGCTGGGTTCAACGGCCGAGTTGCAGACGCAACTGTTGCTCTCGCGCGACCTTGGCTTGGGTGCGTCGGCGCCGATCGATGCAGCATTGGCGATGTGCGATCGCGCAGGCCGCATGCTTCAACGGTTGTATCAGGCGCTTCGGCGCAAGTTGCTTTCCGAGTCCCGAGTCCCCAGTCCCGAGACCCGCATCGCGGGCGACACCTCCCGAGTCCCGGAGTAAACCATGCCCCGCAGAACCGACATCCACACCATTCTCGTCATCGGTGCCGGGCCGATCGTGATCGGCCAGGCCTGCGAGTTCGATTACTCCGGTGCGCAGGCGTGCAAGGCGCTCAAGGCCGAGGGTTACCGGGTGGTGCTGGTGAACTCCAACCCGGCGACGATCATGACCGATCCGGACACCGCCGATGCGGTGTACATCGAGCCGATCAACGTCGCCACGGTGGAGCGCATCATCGCCAAGGAGCGGCCCGATGCGTTGCTGCCGACCATGGGTGGGCAGACCGCGCTCAACTGTGCGCTCGATCTGGCCGATGCCGGGGTGCTCGATGCGTACCAGGTCGAATTGATCGGTGCCTCGCGCGAGGCGATTCGCATGGCCGAGGATCGCGAACTGTTCCGCAACGCAATGGCCGAGATTGGCCTGGACTGCCCGAAAGCCGAAGTGGCGCGTTCGTTCGAACAGGCGCTCGATATCCAGAGCCGGGTTGGCTACCCCACCATCATCCGGCCCTCGTTCACGCTCGGCGGCAGCGGCGGCGGTATCGCTTACAACCGCGAGGAGTTCGAGCGTGTGGTTCGCTATGGCCTTGAGTTGTCGCCGGTACACGAAGTGCTGATCGAGGAATCGGTGCTGGGCTGGAAAGAGTTCGAGATGGAAGTGGTGCGCGATCGCGCCGACAACTGCATCATCGTGTGTTCGATCGAAAACCTCGACCCGATGGGTGTACACACTGGCGACTCGATCACCGTGGCGCCGGCGCAAACGCTCACCGACAAGGAATACCAGCGCCTGCGTGACGCCTCGATTGCGGTGCTGCGCAAGATCGGCGTCGATACCGGCGGCTCCAACGTGCAGTTCGGCATCAACGCCAGCAATGGCCGGGTGGTGGTGATCGAGATGAACCCGCGGGTGTCGCGTTCCTCGGCGCTGGCATCCAAGGCTACCGGTTTTCCGATCGCCAAGGTCGCCGCCAAGCTGGCGGTCGGCTACACCCTGGATGAATTGCGCAACGAGATTACCGGCGGCGCAACGCCAGCGTCGTTCGAGCCGACCATCGATTATGTGGTCACCAAGATTCCGCGCTTTGCGTTTGAAAAGTTTCCCGCTGCCGATGCCCGCCTGACCACGCAAATGAAGTCGGTGGGCGAGGTGATGGCGATTGGCCGTACGTTTCAGGAGTCGATGCAAAAAGCGCTGCGCGGGCTGGAAACCGGGCGCTCGGGTTTTGATCCCTCCGGCGTCGACATTCACAGCGAAGAAGGCTTGTTGCGCCTGCGCCGCGAGCTCAAGGAGCCGGGCGCCGAACGCTTGTTCTATCTTGGTGATGCGTTCCGCGCCGGCATGAGCGTGGCAGACGTGCACGCATTGTCGGCGATCGATCCGTGGTTTCTCGATCAGATCGAAGAGCTGATCGCGCTGGAAGGCGAACTGGTGGCTGACGGTTTGACCGCGCTGGATTGGCCGCGGTTGCGTGCGCTCAAGCGCAAGGGTTTCTCCGACCTGCGGCTGGCGGCTTTGTTGGGCACCGATGAGCACGCGATCCGCCATCTGCGGCACACCCTTGGCTTGCGGCCGGTTTACAAGCGGGTGGATTCATGCGCGGCCGAGTTCGCCACCCGCACCGCCTACCTGTATTCCACCTATGAGGACGAGTGCGAAGCGGAGCCGACCGATCGGCGCAAAGTGATCGTGCTCGGCGGTGGCCCCAATCGCATCGGCCAGGGTATCGAGTTCGATTATTGCTGTGTGCATGCGGCGATGGCGCTGCGTCAGGATGGCTACGAAACCATCATGATCAACTGCAACCCGGAGACGGTTTCCACCGACTACGACACCTCCGATCGCCTGTATTTCGAATCGCTGACACTGGAAGACGTGTTGGAGATCGTGGCTTTGGAAAAGCCGTTCGGCGTGATCGTGCAGTTCGGCGGACAAACCCCGCTCAAGCTGGCGCAGGGGCTCGAAGATGCCGGCGTGCCGATCATCGGCACCTCGCCCGACTCGATCGACCTGGCCGAGGATCGCGAGCGGTTCCAGTTGCTGGTTGAACGCCTGCGCTTGTTGCAGCCGCCCAATCGCATCGTCCGCGCCGCCAACGAGGCGGTTGCACTGGCGGCGCAGGTTGGTTACCCGCTGGTGGTGCGCCCAAGTTACGTGCTCGGTGGCCGCGCCATGGAAGTGGTGTATTCGGATGCCGATCTGGAACGTTACATCCGCGAAGCGGTGCGGGTGTCCGAGTCCTCGCCGGTGTTGCTGGATCGTTTTCTCGACAACGCGGTGGAGGTGGATGTCGACGTGGTCGCCGACAGCACGGGTGCGGTGTTCATCGGCGGCATCATGGAGCATATCGAAGAAGCCGGCGTGCATTCCGGCGATTCCTCGTGCTCGCTGCCGCCGTACACCCTGTCCACCGCGGTGCAGGATCGCTTGCGTGAGCAGGTGATCGCGCTGGCCCGCGAACTCAAGGTGATCGGCTTGATGAATACCCAGTTTGCGATCCAGACCGACACTGCCGGTGACGCGCACATCTTTCTGCTGGAGGTCAACCCGCGCGCAGCACGCACCGTGCCGTTCGTGTCCAAGGCCACCGGCGTGGCGCTGGCCAAGATCGCGGCGCGTTGCATGGTCGGCCAGAGCCTGGCCGAACAGGGTATCGGCCGTGAGGTCATCCCCGGCTATTTCTCGGTCAAGGAAGCGATCTTCCCGTTCTCCAAGTTCCTCAACGTCGATCCCATCCTCGGCCCGGAAATGCGCTCCACTGGCGAGGTGATGGGTGTCGGGCAGAGCTTTGGCCAGGCGTTCGCGCGGGCGCAGGAAGCCGCCGGCATCCACGCGATCCAGCCCGGTCAGGCGTTCATCTCGGTGCGCGATCCAGACAAGACGCGGGTGCTGTCGGTCGCGCACGAATTGTTGCGGCGTGGCTTTACGCTGGTGGCAACCAGTGGCACGGCGCTGTTTTTGCGTGAGCATGGGCTGGATTGCACGCAAATCAACAAAGTGGCCGAGGGCCGCCCGCATATCGTCGATCTGATCAAGAATGGTGAAATCGCCTACATCGTCAACACCACCGAAGGCAAACAGGCGATCGCCGATTCGTTCTCGATCCGGCGCGAGGCCTTGCAGCATCGGGTGACCTATTCAACCACCGTGGCCGGCGCACGGGCGTTGTTGCACTCGCTCGATTTTCGTGGTGAGGGTGGTGTCAATGCCTTGCAGGAATTGCATCGCACGCTGCTGTAGCCAACCATCCGCCCGCCACCGCATGCGGTCACGACACGGCCAGCCGCATGGCCGCAACCGGCGTTGCTGCGCACGCGCTCGCCGTGCTGGAAAAACGGCGTGAACTGGTGCAATCTTTCACCGACCGGCCGGCACGCACTGCCATTGCACGCGACAGGCCGTGCAATCCTTGATCAGGTCGCTGATCGCCCATGCCATCCGCGCGTTGCTGCACCGCGTGCGGGTCGCAATCGGGCCTGCCATGGTTTGGCAGGCCCTTGTTCAATGACAAGGAACGACAGTAATGAAAGCACCATTGACCCACACCGGCGCGGTGCGCCTGCGTGAAGAACTGGATCGGTTGAAGTCCAGCGATCGGCCACGGGTGATCGAGGCCATCGCCGAAGCGCGCGCCCACGGCGACTTGAAGGAAAACGCCGAGTACCACGCCGCGCGCGAGCAGCAGAGCTTCATCGAAGCGCGCATCAAGCAACTGGAGTCGGTACTGTCGCATGCCCAAGTGATCGACATCAGCACCCTCAACGCCGGCTCGCGGGTGGTGTTTGGGGCGGCGGTGGAACTGTGCGACGTGGAGTCGGATGAAACCGTGTGTTACCAGATCGTCGGTGATCTGGAATCCGACATCAAGGTCGGTCGGGTGTCGATTTCCTCGCCGTTGGCGCGTGCGCTGATCGGCAAGTGCGAGGGCGACAGCGTCACCATTGAAGCACCGGGTGGCCGCCGCGAGTACGACATCATCGCGGTGAAATATCAGGGAGCCTCGGGGACTTGAGCGATCGTAGCGAGCCGAGCGCGAGAGCGAGCGCAGGTTTGGCCGATTTTGCGGCGCAGGGTGGACGCCTCGCAACGAAAAATCGGTCAAAGATGCGCCGCTCGCGCGCCGGCGCAGTCGATCAGACTCAGGTTCGGGAGGCTCCCTGAGGTGAAGCATCGCCTGCTGCTGCCTGCGCGCGCCCGACTGGCTGGTTTGACCGCCATCGCCGGTGTTGCCGAGTGGTTGTGTCGCGCCGATTCACTGCCGGTAGCGGCGGCCGGTTATCAGGCGCAGTTGCAACGGCAGATGCAGACCCTGCCGCGCGGCTGGCCGTTGGCAGCGGTGACCCGCCAGGCGGACATGGGTGATGCCGGCGACGGCCACTGGTTGCGCGCCGACCCGGCGCACGTGCGTGCCGACCTGAGTGCGGTGCGCCTGCTGGCGTGCGGTGACATGGGGTTGACGCCGGACGAGACCGAGTCTTTGTTGCGCCCGCTCAAACCGCTGTTTGGCGATCTGGGCTGGCCGCTGTCGGCGCCATCGCCGGAGCGCTGGTATGTGAGTCTGCCGCGCGACGCACAGGTGCCGGCATTCACCGACCCGGACAGCGCGCTGGGCGCGGAAATCCACGATCTGTTGCCCGCCGGAAACGATGGCCGGCGCTGGCGGGCGTTGCTCAACGAGGCGCAGATCGTGCTGCACAATCATCCGCTCAATGGCGCGCGTGCGCGCAGTGGCCGGCCGCCGATCAACAGCCTGTGGTTCCATGGTGGCGGGCGATTGCCCGAGCAGGTGGTCTGCGATGTGCAGGCCGTGCTGAGCGACGATTTTTCCCTGTGCGCTTTTGCTGGCCGCGCCGGCGCGGATACTGCCGCGCTGCCGGAGCGCTATGGGGCAAACGCGCAAGCCGTGCTGATCGACCTGCGCGCCGCGCGCGATCCGGCGCAATTGGCCAACGATTGGCTACTGCCGCTGCGCGGCGCACTGCGCGCCGGGCAGGTGACCCGCGTAGAACTCGACTTTGCCGACGGCCATCGCCTGCTGTTGACGGCGGCGCAACGCTGGCGATTCTGGCGCCGCAGCAAAAGCGCGATGCTGTGAAGCCGATCGAAATTGTTCGCCGCAGCAGCGTCGACGTCGGCGACTGGCCAGAGCAGGTGCCGCCGCTGTTGCGGCGGGTGCTGGCCGGGCGCGGGATCATCGGCCACGATCAGGCACAGTTGCGGTTGGCGCAGTTGCAGCCGCCGGCATTGCTGGGTGCCATCGGCGACGCGGCGGAGCTGTTGATCGCGGCGATCGATCGCGACGCGGTCATCGTCATCACTGGGGATTTCGATTGCGATGGTGCCACTGGCACGGCGGTTGCGGTGCGCGGCCTGCGCCTGCTCGGCGCACGCCAGGTGCGCTATCGCGTGCCCAATCGCAGCACTCACGGTTACGGCCTGTCGCCAGCGTTGGTCAGCGACATTGCCGCGCTGTCACCGAACGTGGTGATGACCGTCGACAGCGGCATCGCCTGTCATGCCGGCGTGGCGGCCGCCAAGGCGATGGGCTGGCAGGTCATCGTTACCGATCACCACCTGCCGGGCGCACAGTTGCCAGTGGCCGATGTCATCGTCAATCCGAATCTTGACGGCGACCGGTTTCCCAGCAAATCGCTGGCCGGCGTTGGCGTGATGTTCTATCTGCTGCTGGAAGTGCGCCGTCGCTTGCGCGAACGCGGTGCGGCGGGTGGCGAAGCCGACCTGTCCAGCCTGCTCGACCTGGTGGCAATCGGAACGGTGGCCGACATGGTTGCGCTCGATTACAACAACCGCGTGTTGGTGGCCGCTGGCCTGGCGCGGATACGGCGCGGCCTGGGCCATGTTGGGGTGCAGGCGCTGATTGCCGTTTGCGGACGCGAACACGCCCATCTGAGCTGCGCCGATATCGGTTTTGCGCTGGCGCCGCGCCTCAATGCCGCGGGCCGCCTGGAAGACATGGCGATCGGCATTGCCTGCCTGCTCAGCGATGACCCGGTGCAGGCACGCGCACTTGCCGCACAGCTCGACGCGATCAATGGCGAGCGGCGCGTGCTGCAACAGCAGATGGTCGAGGAAGCGGAAATGCTTGCCGCAAAGATTGTGTTCGATGGCGATGCCCTGCCAGCGGCGCTGTGCCTGTTCGATGCGGGCTGGCACCCCGGTGTGGTCGGCCTGGTTGCCTCACGGCTCAAGGATCGCTATCACCGGCCGGTGCTGGCATTCGCTCCTGCCAGTGGCGCTGCCGAACGGGGCGAGCAGCCCCTGCGCGGCTCGGCGCGTTCGATCCCGGGCTTTCATATTCGCGATGCACTGGCGCTGGTGGATGCCCGCAACCCGGGCATGATCGAACGCTTCGGTGGCCATGCCATGGCCGCCGGATTGAGCCTCGCGCAGGATGCGCTGCCGGCATTCACCGCCGCGTTCACCGCGTGTGCCGCGCAGCGCATCGACCCGGCGATGCTGGCGCGGCGAATCGAAACCGACGGTGCGTTGCAGCCCGACGAGTTCACTCTCGCCAACGCCCATGCCTTGGCGATGGCCGGGCCGTGGGGGCAGGGCTTTCCCGAGCCGCTGTTTGATGGCGTGTTTGCGGTGCTCGACTGGAAGCTGCTCGGCGAGCGCCACCTGCGCCTGCAACTACTGCCCGAAGCCGGCGGCTCGGTGCTTGACGCCATCCACTTCAGCGGCTGGGCCGGGCAGCCGCCGCCAGCAAAAATCCACGCGGTGTTTCAACTGGCGATCAACCGCTTTCGTGGCCGCGAAGCGGTGCAGTTGATCATCCAGCATTGCCAATAGTCGCGCATCGACTGTGCTGCGCAGCAGGTACGCGCTGACGCCTTCTCCCGCCGGGGTGAGAGGTTGCGCTTGCAAGCCATCGGCTTGCGCAACGTCGAACGCCCGAACGCAGTGCGTGAGGGACGCGGCGCGCAGCGAGGTGGCGCGGAGCGCCGGATGCGGGTTCGATGCCATGCGACGGCTAAAATTGCGTTCACGGCGCGCGCCCACGAGCAAGATCGTCCAACAAACGGTTCAGATCGTGCTGCGCACGTTCCAACCTTATTCGTTGCGCGTCATGGACCGAGGACCAGTTTGACGCCCTCATTGACCCGCGAAAGACTTGCTGCCGGAACTGAACGAACGCGCTCCGTCAGCAAGACGCGATCGAGTGTAAGAATTTGCGACACATTGACGACCGATGGCGTGGCTAACCCAGAATCGGACTTGCCGAGGCGAACCTTGCCGGTGCCCTAGCCAGTGCGAGGTTGGACGTGACTACCGCCACGATGACCGTGGCGATTTGGCTCTCGTTGAACGGGTTGGATTGGCGTACCAGGACCGGTCTGCGATATCCTGGGCCAGAACCTGTTGGGGTGAGCAGTGAAGCCCACCAAATCTCACCACGTTGCATCGGGGAGTGCCGCTGACTGGGCCTGTGCCGGAGCGAGGTCGAGTGAGGAAGCTTCTCGCTCATACGTGGCATTCAGCGTGGCCGTAACAACTGGCGCGCTAAAACGCTCAAGGTACTGAGCAAGCGCCTGAGCATAGAGTGGGCTGCGCGACACGCGAAGTTCGCCGGCCAGCCGCTCAGCGGCGTCACATACCGGATCGGGAAGGGAGATGGCGACTGACGGTATCACCATGGCATGACCTCGGCAGGCCCATCTCGATGACGTGTTAGCGCAAAGTTGCAATGTCCCCTTGGTCCAAAGCCATGCGAACGCCCGTCATCCCGCCGCTTGCGAGTGACATCCGGCTCGCGGCGCTCCGCCCAGCCGCCGCACCCCCAGAATCTCCACGCAGTTGTTTTCAGAGGGTGCCGCTTGCGCCCACGACCGCGGGCGCACGCTGCTTGCGCGGATTCATGGCGATTACCGGGCCTCAATTGCGATGTCGCTGCACTCGTCGCAATGACTGCCTGATTCACGGAGCGGTGCTCGGCCGATAGCCAACCGGCAGGCGTTCGAATACCCACAACATGGCCAATGCCAGCAGCCAGGCCAGCGCGTAGGGCCATGGCGATGCGCGGGTGCTGGCCTGCGCCGGTTGCGCTGTGCCTGCGAAGGTAGCCAGTTGCGCGGTGCTGTGCCGATCGTGCCAGGCCTGCATGGCGGCGTCCTGGTTGCGTGGGTAGACGTAGAACGGCCACTGCTGATCGGCGGATTGCACAACATGCCAGCCGTCCGCTTGCGGCCAGAAACCGGCGCAGCGCTGGCCGCTGGCGAGGCGCCGTGGCAGCAGGGCAACGCGTTGGCCGGTGGGCGTTTGCACCTGCATGTCGGTGGCGGCACATAGCGTCAGGCGGGTGCCGTCGCGCGGCCGTTCCGGGGTGATCTGCGGTGCCGCAATTGCGCGCGGTCGGGCGATCGTTGACAGCGCATCACGCCAGAGGTTGGCATGTTCGCTGGCCGCACCGGACAGCACCAGGCGAAAGCTGTCGGTGAGCCACCACAGCGCAACCCGGCCGCGGCCGCTGGCACGCCATAGCGCGAGTGCTTCGCCGTCGTCGGCGCGCAGCAAGGGTTGCGAGGCGGCGGCAGCAACGTGCAGCGCGCGTCGCGACAGTTCCAGTGGTTTCGCCGCGGGCGCATCGTCGTCGCTGTTTGCCGCGGCGATCGGCTGCTGCCGATGCAGGCGCACGGTTCGCGATACGTCCGCCGCCGCGACCGCGAAGCCCAGTGTGGTCAGTTGCTGGCGCTGCTCGCGGTCGGGCTCGCCGGTGAGCAGCAGCAGTACACCCAGGCCGCCACGCGCGGCGCGCACGATGGCGTCGCGCACGCTGCTGGCCAGCCCATACCAGGCGCGATCGTCGATCATCAACACGTCGAGTTGGGCAAGGTTGTCGGCGCTCAGATCGAGTGCTCGATCACGCAAGCTAACCGTTGGGCTGATGCGCAGCTCGCTGCGCAATGGCACGCCGGCATCGCGCAGCCAGCGGCGCAGGTATTTGAGTTCGGCATTGCTGCCGCCGGCGTAAACGGCGACGCGCAGCGGATCGCCGCTGCGGGTGGCCACCGCTACGGCATGGCTGGCCTGCACCTGATCGTCGGCATCGAGCAAGCGCAGTTGAAAAACCGTCTGGCCGGGGCTGCGCGCCTGCGCGTTCAGCACGAAGCGGCCTTCGCGGTCGATCGGCGCGCTGTCGATGATGTTGTCGTCGGGAGCGAGCAGCACGGCGCGGGTATCGGCGCTGCCCTGGACGCGGCCACGCACTTGCCAGTACTGGCCGGCACGCGGCCAGTGCGGTGCGTGCAGATCGATCAGACCGCTTGGTTCGGCGCCTGGGCTGAACAGCAGATCAAGCCCCTGCGCGGCGTCGCGGTCGCGCGCCGACAAGCCATTGCCGATGACGTGCAGCTGGCCGATGGTGCCGTGGCGACGCAGGGCGGTGGCGAGATCGGGTACGCGTTCGCCGTGCAAGCCTTGCGGCGCTTCGGGCAAAGTAACGGCTGGCCCGCTCGCGGTGGCGTCGGCGCCGGCGGTGAACACCGTCAATCCCGCGGCGGGCACGGTTTGCAGCGGCGGGAACAGGGTCAACCACAGCAGCGCGGCACTGAGCGCATGCAACGCAATCAGCACGCTCACGCGCCAGGCGCGTGGCCGGCGAAAGCCGGCGGCGGGCACGCGCACGGCCTGCGCGAGCAGGCGGGCGCTGGCGAGCGCGAGGACAGCCAGCAGGATGCCGGCCATGAGCGTCGGCAAAGCCATCATGGGGGTGTCCCGTGCGGCGGGTGTGGGTCGCTGCTGTTGCGTTCGATGGCATCAAGGTAGGCGCGTGCCGTAGCGGAAAGCTGCGGACGAAGATTGGCATTCGCGGGTGGTATCGGCAACAGTGGCCACAGCGCCTGCTTGAGTTGGCTGCGGCAGGCGGCGCACTGCGGATCGCGGCGCAGCGTGGCGGTCGCGGCAAGGGCGTCGAGCAAGGCGCCATCGGGGTCGTCCTGCGTCACGATCCAGTCGGCCAGCGCCGCGAGGGTGGGGGCGATGTCCAGCGCGGGCCGATCGAGCGCCTGCCAGGCTTCGGCTACCGGCCGGCGCTGGACATCGGCAGCGGCCAGCGGATCGCGGCGCGAGCGTTGGCCGGCGGGTTTGCCGCTGAGCCGGCGCGCAAACTCGATCGGCGGCAACTCCAACCCGACGCGGGCGAGATAGATGCGGCTGGCCTGCTGCACCTGCTTGATGAAGTCCAGCGCGCGATAGGCGTGCGGCAGGGCCGCCGCAGGGTGCCCCTGACGCAGCATGCCCTCGGATTGCCACATCGCATCCAGCGCCGACTTGAGCAAGGCGCGGGTGGCCGGATCGAACAGGGTGGTGGCCTCGGCGTGGTCGTGGCTGTGGCCAAACTCCGCCACCACCGCCACGTCGTCGCCGAGCCGGCCCGGTGCGGCAGCGTGATCATGATCGGGGTCGCCATGGCCGGGATCGGATTCGTCGCTGTCGTCGGTGTTCGGCGGGCGTTCGCTGCCCTCGGCTTCTTCGCCGAGGAACTGGCCATAGCGCAGGCGCAGGATGCGTTGATCCACGCCGATCGCATCGGCGCGATCGACAAAGGTCGTTTTCGACAATTGCGGCTGCTCGGCGAGCAGGGCTTCGGCGTCGATGATGATTTGCCGCTGGCTGCGGAAATAGGCGGGCAGGGTGGATTGCATGATGCCGTCGAGCGCGTCGCTGGCCGCGCTCGCCGCCGGCGGCCAGCGCAGGATCAGGCTCGGATGCGTGCTGCGGTTGGCCTCGGGCTGGCGGTTGTCGCGTACCGACAGGCGCACGATCAGGTCATCGCCTTCGCCATAGCCCAGCGCATCGAGATCGATATCATGGCGGTACTGCCGGCGGGTGGCGCTGCCGCGGCCGGCAACGCTGCTCACGGCGTCGTTGAACTGCACGTTCTCGCCACTGCCCTGGCTGTGGGTGATTGCCACTTGCGCGCGGCCAAGGCCGTAGTCATCACTGGCCTCGAATAGCAGTGTCCAGATGCGTTGCCCGGGCCGGTATCGCGTCAGTGCCTGCGCCGGTTCGATCACGCGCAGCTCCGGCGGCTGGTCGGGCAGTGTTTGGATGCGGTAAATGCGCGTGCCCGATTCGCTTGCTGCCGCGGCGATCTCGATGCGATACAACGCCGCTGCCGACAGCGTGCGCTCGCCCTGCCATTGGCCATCGACCGGCGTCAGCGGCAGCACCGAGCCATCGAGAAAAATCAGGCTCGGCTCGCGCGGCTCCGGTTCGAAACGCAGCCGCCAACGCAGACGTGAACCTTGCACCACCTCGGCATCGAGCGTGTTGCTGGTGCTGGCCGCCAGCCCGGTGTACAGCGGCGGCGTGATGTCCAGTTGCGCCGCGGCCAGATGCGGCACGATGACCGCCGGGGCGGTGCTGACGGGCGGCTCTGGTGGTTCTGGCAGCGGCGCTGGTGTGATCGGGGCGAGCGCGATGGCGGCCACGGTGATGGCGGCGACGAGCCACAGCGTCAACAACCGGGCACGCGGCCAGGCCGGGTGCAGAGCGGCGGCACGCGCGCGCTGCAAGCGCTGTGCGACGCGGGCACGTTGCAGTTGGCTGAGTGCTGGCAAGTTGGCCGGGCGCAGCAGCAGCAGGGCGCTGCTGTCGTCCAGTTCGCGGTACGTGGCGTCGAGTTGCCGACACAGCCATGGCAAGTCCAGGCGGCTGGCAACGATACTCGCGCACAGCATGGCCGCCAGCAGCCCGGCGGTTGGTATCGTGGCGGCAAAATCGCTGCCCAGCCAGCGCCAGTCGACAGCAGCGGCGACGGCCAGCACGGGCAACGCGCAAGCCAGCACCAGCAGCGCGCGGCGCAAGCGCACGGTGCGCAGCAAGGCGGCGAGTTGCCTGCGCGTGCTCATGCGCGAGCGGCCTTGCGGCGGGCGCTGGCGAGAATGCGCTCAACCAGCCACAGCGCGATGATCAGCCAGAGCATCGCGTCGTGCAGCGGCTTGCCATGCGCTGGCCACGCCGCCAGGCCATGCGTGGGTGCCACATCGCGGGCCATCGCTTGCGCCGGTGCGCGCGCGGGCGGAACAAGCCAACTGCGCAGCAACAGTGCAAACTCGGGGTGCAGCACTTCGGGTAGCTGCGCGACATCGGGCGCGCCGTGCACGATCAGCATGCGTCCGCGGCCACGGCGCTGTGCCGATAGCCAGGTGGTGGTTTGCTGGCTGCGCCAGATTTCGACTGCCGCGTCTTCGTCAGCGTCAGCGGTGGCGGTGCGGGCCACTCGCAGCACGCTGCCGCCGTCGGCAAGCCAACTGGCGATAGCCGCTGGCGGCGCTTCGTCGGATAGCCACAGCAGCCAGTCGGTGCCGGCCGGCAACGCGACATCGAGGGCTGCGGGAGCGATCGCCAACGATGGCGGCGATGGTTCAGCACCGCGATCGTCATCGCCGGCAGTCCAGGCATTGACGGCGGCGGCGAAGTAGCGGCTGATGGCGGCATGCGCAGCGTCGTGGCGGATCGCTACCGTTGGCGTCATCGCTGCAGGCGCCGTGGCGGCGGGCAATGCCAGCGCCGCAACGACATGCCAATCGACTGCGCGGCCCAGCACGATGCGCTCGCCATCCAGGCCGCTCAGGCGCTCAGGCACGATCACGGTGAGTGGCTGGGTCGGCGCCAGCGTGGCGTCGAGTTCACGCAGCAGGCTGGCGGCTTCGCGCGACGGCTGCGGCGCGGCACCGCCGAACGCGGGAAAGCCCGGCGCCAACCAATGCCAATCGGCAGCGCGCAACGCGGGGTCGTCGGCGAGCGCGTCGGGATCGGCGCCAGGCACCACCACGACCCACGGCTGCGCATTGCCGGCAGCGAACCATACCGGCTGCGCCAGCAGCACCACCACCGCCGCCAGCAACAACAAACGCAGTGCCAGCAACACCCATTCGTCGATGCGCAGTCGCCGGCGCGCACGCTCCTTCGCACGCAGCCAGCGCAGCGCGGCGAACGTCATCAACTGGCGGTCGCTGCGCCGAGTGAGATGAATCAACAGAGGCAATGCCAGTGCGGCCAGTGCCGTCAGTGCCGCCGGAAACAGCAGGCCGATGCTCATCGTCGCGCCACACCGGCAGTGGCGTGATCCGCAAACCAGTGTTGCAGCGGCGTATCGACCGGCTGATCCAGATACAGCGTTGCCAGATCGATGCCGCTGGCGGCGAGCCGCTTCTGCAACTGCGTCTGCGCCTGCGCGAAACGGGCAAGAAAATCGACGCGCATGGCTTCGGCATTGCCCAGCACTTCGTCGCCGGTCTCCGGATCGCGGAAACGGAAATCGCCACGAAACCGGAAATCGCGTTCGCCGACGCTGAGTATCTGGATAAAACGCAGCTCGCGGCGTGCCGCAGCCAGGCGTTCGGCCAAAAGCACGCTTGCCTCATCAAACCCATCCGACAGCAACAACACCAATGCGTTGGCGCCGAGGTGCTGCCATAGTGGTTGCAACGCGGTTTCGTCCGGCCACTGGCCCTGCGCTCGCAAGGCGTGCAATTGCTGCAAGCAGCGATCGCGCTGGCGGGTGCCACTGCCGGCAGGCAGCAGTGCGATGCCGCGATCATTGACCGCTACCAGGCCAAAGCGTTCGCCCTGTGCCAGCGCCAGTTCCATGACGCAAGCGGCCACGCTGCGCGCGGCAGCAAGGCGTGTCCAAGTCAGATTGTCAGGGTCGCTTTGCGCCATCGATGCCGAACAATCGATCAGCAACCACACGCTGAGCGGACTTTCGCGCTCGGCTTCGCGCACGAAGTGGCGATCGGAACGGGCGTAGAGTTTCCAGTCCACGCTGCGCGGATCATCGCCGGGCTGGTAGGCGCGATATTGTGCAAACTCAAGCCCTGGCCCTTGATTGCGACTGCTTTGCAAACCGATGCCGGGGGTATGGGTTGGCCTGCGCATGCGCAAATGCAGCGCACGCAGGCGCGCCCGCACCAGTGGCGCAATCAGATCGTTATCGACCATTCGAGGATCTCTTGCAGCCATTGCGAGTGGCTCGCTCGGTCGGGTCGCGTAGCAGCTTTCAAGAGGTTCTCATCACTTGCCGTCGGGGTAGGGTACCGATGCAAGCAGCACCGCGATCACATCGTCGGCGCTGCGCCGCTCGGCCTCGGCAACAAACGACAGTAGCAGGCGATGACGCATGACCGGCGCCGCCAAGGCCTTGACATCCTCGCGGGTGGCAGCGAGGCGGCCATGCAACAAGGCGCGGGCTTTGGCCGCCAGCACCAGCGCCTGCCCGGCGCGCGGCCCGGCGCCCCAGCGTACCCATTGTCGTATCGAGTCTAGAGTGCTGTCCTGCGGCCGGCTGGCGCGCACCAGACGCGTGATCCACAGCGTCAGCTCGTCCGACAGCGGCACCTCGCGCACCAGCTTTTGCAGGCGCAGCAGCGCATCGCCGCTCATCACCGGTGTCACCCGCTCCGACTGCGAACCGGTAGTCAGGGTGAGGATGTTGCGCTCCTGCGCCTCGCTGGGGTAATCCACGCGCACGTGCAGCAAGAAGCGATCGAGCTGCGCTTCCGGTAACGGGTAGGTGCCGGCCTGCTCCAGCGGGTTTTGCGTTGCCAGCACGAAAAAGGGTTCGGGCAAGGGGTGGGTAACACCGGCATAGCTGACGGTGTGTTCCTGCATCGCTTCGAGCAATGCCGCCTGGGTCTTGGGCGGGGTGCGGTTGAGCTCGTCGGCGAGCAGCAAATGGGTGAACACCGGGCCGGGCTGGAACTTGAAGTGGCGGTGCCCGGTGCCGTGATCTTCTTCCAGGATTTCCGTGCCGATGATGTCGCTGGGCATCAGGTCAGGGGTGAACTGCACACGATGAAAATCCAGCGCCAGCGCCTGCCCGAGGGTGCGCACCAGCAGGGTTTTGCCCAGCCCCGGCGCGCCCTCCAACAAGCAATGACCGCCAGCAAGCAAGGTAATCAGCAATTGCTCGACTACCGCGCTCTGACCGACCACCACACGCTCAATGGCGGCGCGCAAGGTGCTCAGGCGGTCAATCTCGGCGCTGACACTGGCCTCGGTTAACGATGTGCTCATGCAAAGATTCCCTGATTCATGCGCTCAGCGCGTACATCACGATATTGACGCCAAAACGGGTGTTGTCTTCGGCCAGCCAGCGCTTGTTGCGCCAGTCATAATCCCATTCGCAGCCATAATCCTTGTTGCTGTACAGCACCCCGAGGCGGCCATCGATGTGAATGCCCTTGAGGTAATCATGCACCAGATCATCACCCCAGCCATTGAGCTCGAAGCTGGTGGTCGGCGGACCATCGAAGGCAAAAAAGCTGCGGTAGATCGGGTGCCCTTTCGGTAGCTTTTGCAGGGAATCGGCGCCGAAAAGTTCGGCCATCTGCGCCTCGAACGAACGCGCGAACAGGCCGTCGATATCGTGGTTGCAATCGTCCACGAACACGAAACCGCCATTGCGCACGTAACGCTCGAAGTTGCGCCGCTCATCGGCATTGAACTCGACCAGCTTGTGGCCGGCCAGGTAACACATCGGCGCGTTCAGCAGGCGCGGGTCGGCCAGCGCGATGACCTGCTCTTTCGGATCGACCCGCAGGTGGGTGTATTGCAGCAGCGCATCGATCAGATTGGACGGCATGCGTTCATCGACGTCCCAGTCGCCCGATTCGTACATCAGCCGGGTAAACCAGAAATCGTATTCCGCCGGCACTGCGAGCGCGCGTCTGGCTGCGAACGGAGCTGCCAGTAGTGCGCTGGCAGCTCCGGTCATCAGTTGCAGAAAGTGTTTGCGATCCATGGGTGACCTCCAGGGGAACTCTGACTCGCGGTCATTGCGAGCGGCGTGTTCCGGTGTCTTGAACTGCACACGAACCATGAACCCGATGGACGGTGCGTAAA
>PFJA01000041.1 GCA_002782905.1 Lysobacterales bacterium CG_4_10_14_3_um_filter_64_11 | reverse complement strand
GATTTCGCTAGCGGTCGCGGTGAATGGGCGCGGGATCCGGGGTTTTCGGGCGCGATGCGCCCCGGGTTTCGGCTTCGCCTCAACCCGGGCTACCGGGGGTTTTTGGTGTGCAGCGGCGCCAGTTTGCGCGCCCGTATCAACCCGCACGCAGGGCGTTGCCCGGCGGTGTGCTGAGGATGCGCCGTGTGCCCAGCCAGCCGGCGCCAATCGCCAGCAACACGCCGAGGCCGCCGCCGGCAAGCAAGGTGCCCCAGGGCAGGTTCAATGTCATGCCAAAGCTGCGTTCGGCCAGCACACGGCCGGTGATCGCGGCGGCGGCGATGGCCATCACTGCGGCCAGCGTGCCGAGCGCGGCAAACTCGATCAGCACCGCCGCGCGCAATTGCGTGCGGCCAGCGCCGAGCGTGCGCAACACCGCGCTCTCGAAACGGCGTTCGCTGGCGGTTGCCTGCAATGCCGCCAGCAACACCAGCACCCCGGCAGCAAGGCTGAAAGCGAGCACCAGTTGCACCGCCTGACTGACGCGATCGATCACTTCGCGCACGCGGTCGAGTACGGCATCGACATCGAGCATTGAAATGTTCGGAAAACGGCGGCTGATTTGCGCCAACTCGGATTTTTGCGCGGGCGCCAGATAGACGCTGGAAATCAGGCTGTGTGGCGCATCGGCCATCGCACCGGCATTGAGCACCACGAAGAAATTGACTCGGAAGGAGTCCCAGTCGGCGGCGCGAATGTTGCTCACGGTGACCTCC
This sequence comes from Lysobacterales bacterium CG_4_10_14_3_um_filter_64_11, assembly GCA_002782905.1. Lineage (GTDB taxonomy): Bacteria > Pseudomonadota > Gammaproteobacteria > Xanthomonadales > Xanthomonadaceae. Next base: position 3,365 of record PFJA01000041.1, on the reverse strand, counting down.
AGCTCGCGTTCGCCAATACCCAGACGGATGCGATCGCCGAGCTTCACGTCGAAGCGCTGCGCCCAGCCGGCTTCAATCGACACTTCCGCAGCACGGCTGTCGGCCGCCCAATACTGGCCGCTGACCAGCGTGTTGGCGGGCGGAAAATCGTGGCGCCAGCTCATGTTGAGCGGGCGATCGGCGTTGCCTGGTTGCCGCCCGCCGGCGTCGTCCGGGTTGGCTTCGCGCCAGCCATCGCGGCGCGCGGGCGCCTGGCCATTGATCGCCAGCAGACGACCGGTAGCGAACGGTTCCAGCGTCGGTTGGTCCACTCCCAGCTCGCGCAGGGTGGCAAGCACGGCATCGCGCTGCGGCTCCTGCACGTTGAGCAGAAAATAATTCGGTGTGTCGCGTGGCATGTTCGCGCGCCATTGCGCCAGCAGTTGCGGGCCGATCGCGGCCAGCAACAACAGCGCGCACAGCGACAACGCCAGCCCCACCAGTTGCGCCACGCTCAGCGCACGGCGCCGGGCCAACGCTGCCAGCCCCAAGCGCCACGCGCCGCGCAGGTGCGGCTGCAACACCCGTAGCAGCCGCAACAGCAGCAGCCCGAACACCACCGCGACCACCGCCAGCGTGCCGAGGCCGCCAAGCACGATGGCACTGAGGGCAAAATCGCGTGTCGCCAACACCACCAACAGTGCCGCTGCCGCCAGCCCGGCCAGATAGACCAGCGCCGAAAGTGGCGGCAAGGCAGCGAAACTGCGATTGAGCACCCGCATCGGCGGCACCCCGCGCAGGCGCAGCAGCGGCGGCAGAGCGAAGCCGAGCAACAGCACGACACCGATGGCAACACCGGCCAGTGCCGGTTGTGCCTGCGGCAACGGCAGCCGGCCGGGGATCAGGCTACCCAGCGCTTCCACCAGCCCGGCCTGCGCGAGCAGGCCAAGGCCGACACCGAGCACGCAGGCGGGAATCGCCAACAACAGCAATTGCAGGCACAACGCCGCCAGAATGCGCGGCTGTGAAGCGCCCAGGCAGCGCAGGATCGCTACCGTGTCGACCCGTTGCAGGGCAAAACGATTGGCCGCCAGCGCGGTGGCCACGCCGGCCAGCAACACCGTCAGCAACGCAGCCAATGACAGGAACCCCTGCGCACGCGCGAATGCCGAGCGCACGGCCTGCTGGGTGTCCTGTACGCTGAGCGGGCGCAGGCCCTTGGCCAGGCCTTGCTCGCGTACGCGCGCGCGGAAGCGCTCAAGCTGCGTCGTGCTGCCGGCCACCATCAGTCGGTACTGGGCGCGGCTGCCCGGCCCAAGCAGGTCGCTACCCTGCACATCGGCAAGATTCACCAGCAGGCGTGGTGCCAGTTGCAACAGCTCGCCGCCGCTGTCGGGTTCCGCGTGCAGGCGCCGGCTTACCCGCAGCGTGCCGTTGCCGAACTCGATCTGCGCGCCGGGCGAAATGCCCAGCGCAGCGAGCAAGCGGGCATCGGCGTAGGCTTCGCCGGGTGCTGGTGCCGGCGTCGCTTGCGCCGCCAGCCCGGCGCTGTCGGTGCTGGCGCTCAGCTCGCCGCGCAGCGGGTAGGCGGCATCCACCGCCTTGATATCCGCCAGTTGGCTGGCATCGGCGTGGAATACCACCGATGGAAAACTGAGCATGCGCGCCACCGCGAGCCCTTGCGCGCGCGCCAGGTCGGCAATCGCCGGGTCGATCGGCTGCCGTGCGGCGAAACCGAAATCACCGCCGATGATCTGCGCGGCGTTGGCACTGACCGCAGCGGCAACCCGGTTGACCAGGGTGCCGACCGCGGTCATCACCGCCACCGCCAACACCAGCGCCGCGGCCAGCGTCAGCAAGTCGCCACCGCGCAGCTCGCGGCGCAAGGCGCGGCTGGCATAAGCCAAAATGTTCATGCTGCGCGCTCGACCAGACGCCCGTGATCGAGCCGATACACCCGTGCGCAGCGACGGGCCAGCACCATGTCGTGGGTGACCAGCACCAGGGTGGTGCCATATTCGCGGTTCAGCGTGAACAGCAGTTCGCTGATCTGGGCGCCGGTGTCCTGGTCGAGGTTGCCGGTCGGCTCATCGGCAAACAGGATGCGCGGCCGGGTGACGAACGCGCGGGCAATGGCCACTCGCTGCTGCTCGCCGCCGGACAACTGCCGCGGATAGTGGTGGCAGCGTGCACCCAGGCCAACCGATTCGAGCACCTCGCGTGCACGGCCCGGTTCGTTGCGTCCGGCCAGTTCCAGCGGTAGTGCCACATTCTCTTCGGCGGTGAGCGCCGGCAGCAGATGAAAGCTCTGGAACACGAAGCCCACCGCACGCGCGCGCAGTGCCGCGCGCTGTTCTTCATCAAGCGCGTTGAGATGCGCGCCGGCGATGTGGATATCGCCACGGCTGGGCAAATCCAGGCCGGCCAGCAAGCCAAGCAAGGTGGTCTTGCCCGAACCCGAGGCGCCGACGATGGCGATCGATTCACCGGCGTTCACCGTCATTTCAACGGCGTCGAGTATCCTGATTTCCCCATCGGGGCCGAGCACCGACTTGCCCAAACGAGATGCGCTGATGAGTGTTGAGGGTTCCATGATGAGCCACAGACCCGTGCCAATGACCGCGCTGCGCTGGCGCAAGGGCGGTATCGCACGTTGCCTGCGGGTATTCCTCCTGCTGCTGTTGTCGTTATGCGGTCTGCCGGCTTTCGCTGGTGGGCCACTGCTGGTGGTGGGCGACAGTCTCAGTGCGGCACACAATATTGCGCAACACGAGGGTTGGGTGGCGTTGCTTCAGGATCGCCTGAATGCGCGTTCGGCGCCAGCGTCAGCGGTCATCAATGCCAGCATCAGCGGTGAAACCTCGGCGGGGGCGCTGGCGCGTTTGCCGGAGTTGCTGGTGCGGCATCGGCCCGCCATCGTCGTGATCGAACTGGGTGGCAACGATGGCCTGCGTGGTCTGCCGCCAGCCGAATTGTCGGCAAACCTCGATGCCATGATCCGCATGAGCCGTGAAGCGGGCGCGAAGGTGCTGCTGATTGGCACCGAGTTGCCGCCCAATTACGGCCGTGCCTACCGTGACCGCTTTCGCGCGGTCTATGCCGACCTTGCGCAACGCCACGCACTGGCGCTGCTGCCGTTTCTGCTCGACGGGGTGGCGCTGCGACCGGAGCTGATGCAGGACGATGGCTTGCACCCCACTGCCGCGGCGCAGCCGCGCGTGCTCGATAACGTGTGGTCGGTGCTGCAACCGATGTTGCCTTAGAGAAACTCCGAGCAAGCTGTCATGGCGAGTCGCCTGTTCCAGTGGCTGGAACTGCACACGGACCATGAACCCGGCGGACGGAGCGAAAAGCTTTTGATCCGCAAAGGACGCGAAGCGCAAAGA
>PFJA01000297.1 GCA_002782905.1 Lysobacterales bacterium CG_4_10_14_3_um_filter_64_11 | reverse complement strand
CTGGAAGGGCAGACAGTCACCTTGCATGGCTCGGCCAAGGAGCAGTACCGTGAATGGCGCCGGCTGCTGCGCGAGCTGCATCAGGTTGAAACCGGTGCGACCGGCAACTGAGCCGGCATCAAAACTGCCGCGTTTTTTGTAGCGTTCACCGGCCTGCGGCCGGCGAGGCCCTTTTCAGGGCGGAGAGGGCCGAAAACGCCTTGCGCCGGGTCGCACGTCGGTGCGGCTCCTGCCGCCCCGGTCCGCTGCGCTTCTGGGCAACCGCAGGCCGGCGCCGAACTCGCACATCCAGGTGTTCGGTCGCTGCGCGACACCGCTCGCTTTGCTCGCTGCGCCTTTACTTCGCCGCTGCGCGGCTCGCTCGGTCAAACAGCGGCGCCTTTCCCCTGCGGTTGCCTGTGATGCTCGCCGTGCTTTACGGCGCGTGTCTGCACTTGGCCCGCGCATCCCTGCGCGACTTGCCAGCTTCTCCCCGTTTCATTCCTCCGGTATTCGTCATCGTGTCGTGGCAGCTCTGGTAGCCCGGGTTGAGGCCGCAGGCCGAAACCCGGGACGCATCGCGTCGGTGGAACCGACAGCCAGATTTTGATGTTGTTGGCGCTTTCCTTTGCGCTTTTTGCGTCCTTTGCGGACCAAATGGCTTTACGTTTTTCCCGAGCACCGCCCTACCAGACCAGGTCATCCGGAATCTGGTATTGCGGATCGGCGTAGGCAGCATCGCTCACTGGGGCGCCGGGATCGACGCGCAGCGCCACCGCGGCGGGGAAAATCGCCTCGGCGCATGCCAGGGTTTGCGCTGTTACCAGCAGATAACGGCCATTGGCCTGCACCACGCCCAGTTCGCCGGCATTGAGTGCCTTGAGCTGTTCGGCAGTGACATGGATGCGCTTGATCTTGCCGCCGTAGTCGAAGTGACGGGCGATGTCGGCAGACGGATCATTGAGCGTGGCGTCGTTGAGCAATTCGCCGAGTTTGGCTTTGGCTTCGCGGCGCAGGCGCGCCTGTTCCTGCTGTGCGCGTTCGGCGGCGAGGCGCTCGTCCTTTTCCTTCTGCGCGCGGATGGCGTACGCCTTTGCCAGATCGATGTCGTGCTGGCTGCGCGCGCTCTGTGCTGCGGCGCGTGGCTGCGCGCGCTGCGCCGGCTTGCCGTGCGCGGGCACGTGGCCGGCGCGCTGTACCGGCGCCCTGGCCGGCGAACGCGCGGGTTTGGGCTCCGGTTTGGGGCTGGCCTTGAAGCCGAGGTCCAACAGCTTGTCGCGTAGGGAATTACTCATGGTGGGCTTCAGTAATGCGGTGGTGGCGGTTCGATGCCGGGATCAGTGAAGGGTTCCGCACGCAGGCGGCGCAGTTCGTCCAAGGTACGCTCCAGCAAGCGGTGGGTACGTTCGTTCTCAAGCCGTGCCAGCGCCAGCGCATCGCTCAGCTCGATCAGGCTGTGTTCTTGAAACGCGACACGCGCTTCAAGTTCATCCACTCGCGCTTCGACAGCTGTGCTCATGTTGGTGTCACCGAGCGGCCACGGCCGATACCGTAATAGGCGATTCCCGCCGCTTCGACTGCATCGGGGGCATAGACGTTGCGGCCATCGAACAGCACCGGTTCGCGCAGACTGGCGCGAATACGCGCGAAGTCGGGACTCCAGAAAGCCTTCCACTCGGTAATCACGATTAGCGCGTCGGCGCCCGGCAATGCCTGTTCGGGGGTGTCGCATAACATCAGGTCGGCACGCGCGCCATAAATCCGGGTGGCTTCGGCCATCGCTTCGGGATCGTGGGCGCGCACGCGGGCGCCGGCGGCCCAAAGCTGTTCCAGCAGGCGCCGGCTCGGTGCTTCGCGCATGTCATCGGTGTTGGGCTTGAACGCCAACCCCCACAGCGCAAAACAGCGGCCGGCGAGTTGCCCCTTGAAATGCATGTGGATCAATTCGAAGAGGTGCGCTTTTTGCGTCTCGTTGACTACCTCCACGGCGTTCAGCAGGGGCGCTGGGTAGCCCTGTTGACGGGCGGTGTGAGCCAGTGCGCGCACGTCTTTCGGGAAGCATGAACCACCGTAACCGACACCCGGGTAGATGAAGTGGTAACCGATGCGTGGATCCGAGCCGATACCCTGGCGCACCATCTCGATATCGGCGCCGACGCGTTCGGCGATGGTGGCCATTTCGTTCATGAAACTGATCTTGGTGGCGAGCATGGCATTGGCGGCGTATTTGGTCAGCTCTGCCGAGCGCACATCCATCAGCACCACGCGCTCGTGATTGCGGTTGAACGGTGCATACAGGCGGCGCAGCGGCTCGGCGGTTTCGGCGTCACGGGCACCAATCACGATGCGATCCGGGCGCATGCAGTCCTTCACTGCATTGCCCTCTTTCAGGAACTCGGGATTGGATACCACGGCAACGCCGAGCGCACTGCCGCGCGCGGCCAGTGCACGGTGTATGGCCGCCTGCACGCGGCCGGCCGTGCCTACCGGCACGGTGGATTTGTTGACGATCAGTGTCGGCTTGCGCAGGTGCCTGCCAATGGTGTCGGCAACTGCCAGCACATGCCGCATGTCGGCACTGCCGTCCTCATCGGATGGCGTTCCCACCGCGATGAAGATGATTTCGGCGTGCTCGATGGCGGATGGCGCGTCGCAGGTGAAGTGCAGGCGCCCGGCCGCGCTGTTGGCGCGCACCATGTCCTGCAACCCGGGCTCGAACAACGGGATGTCGCCCTGTTGCAGGGTGGCTACCTTGGCAGCATCAATGTCCACGCAGATGACGTCGTTGCCGACCTCGGCCAGGCAGGTTCCGGTGACCAGACCGACATAGCCGGTACCAAATACGGTGACGTTCATGGCTGGGGTTTCCGCCAGTGATGAGGCTCAAGAGGCCGATAGTAACCGGCATATCCGATAGCGTCACGCGCGCGTTGCAAACGACAACGGCCGGCGGAAAACCGCCAGCCGTTGTCAGCAACCGCGACCGATCTTACTGTGCGGCGGCGGGTGCCACGATATCGAGCAGTTCCACCTCGAACACCAGCGTCGCGTTCGGGCCGATCGGGCCAGCGCCACGCTCGCCATACCCCAGATTGCTGGGAATCCAGAACTTGTACTTGCTGCCGACCGGCATCAGCGCCACGCCCTCGGTCCAGCCCGGGATCACTTGGTTGAGCGCGAACTGCGCCGGCTCGTTGCGATCATAGGAACTGTCGAAGGTGGAGCCATCGAGCAGGGTGCCCAGATAGTGCACGCGCACGGTGTCGGTGGCTTGCGGCTTGCCGCCATTGCCGGCACGCAGCACCTGATACTGCAAGCCACTGGCGGTGGTCTGCACCCCGGTCTTGCTCTTGTTGGCGGCCAGGAACGCCTCGCCTTCGGCGACGTTTTTGCTGGCCTTGGCAGCGGACTCCGCCGCCTGTTTTTGCTGCATGCGCTGCTGGAAGGCTTTGCGCACGGCATCGGCTTCCTCGTCGCTGAGCTGGGTTTTGCCACCAGCCAGCGCGTTTTGCATCGCGGCGACGGCGATATCGGTGTCGATCTCGCCTTTGATCGGCTCCAGCATCTTGGCCAGATCCATGCCCACGGTGTAGGAGAACTTGTCCTTCTCGGTTTCGAGCTTGGCTTGCGCAGCAACGTTGGCCGTCATCGCCAGCGCAAGCGCCGCCGCGAGGGCACAGGTGAATCGGGATACGGCATTCATGCAATCAGTCTCCTGCTAGGGGTTTGGTGCGGGCCCGGTTGGGCGGCCCGATATTGTCGGTGTGCAGTGGCGTCAGGGCAATGCTTATTGTGCCACGCCGGCAATTTTCGTTCAGGTAGCGGCAGGATGCGCGCGGCGGCCGAAAGTCAGGGTTGACATCTTCGGCCGTAGTGTTATAGTTACCTACAACACCGGTAGCCAATCACAGTCGCCGGTCTCCGAGGAGCCGATCATGCACACCAAACTGCGCAGCACATTGACCAGCCTGAGCGTCGCCGTGGGTTTTGTTGCCGCTACCCTGATGCTGGCCCAGCCGCTTGCCTCCGATGCGGTGTCGGTGGCCGATGTCGCGACCAGCGACAGCGCGTTGGCGCCGCAAACCGTCGCCGCTGCCGTGCCGCAACGCGAGCGGCACAGTGCGCGGGTCAATCTGGCGATGCCGTATTACTCGTTCGC
>PFJA01000037.1 GCA_002782905.1 Lysobacterales bacterium CG_4_10_14_3_um_filter_64_11 | reverse complement strand
GCATTTGCCTTGAGGATGGCGAGCACGCAGACCACGTAGTCCAATGAGCGCTGCAGATGCACCCCGACGTAGCTGCCGGCGGCGATACCACGGCCGCGCAGCGACCTCTGCAGGCTATCGACGCGCGCCTTGAGTTCGGCAAACGTGATCGCCGCGTGCGCGTCGTACACGGCAATTGCGTCCGGGGTCCGCCATACTTGCTGATCAAACGCCAAGTCAAGGCGACACGATGCGTTCGGCGATTTCATCTACGCTTCAATCTCGCTTGAATGGGGCGCCCCGCACATCACGCGAGTCGACGCCCGCCTGCGGCAGCTAACGCCGTGACAGGTTTGCCGGTCGGTGTTGCCGGTATTTACCGTGATCTGCGTTGTCATCGCTACCCGGATTTGCGGGGTTGCCAATCGTGATCTCGCTAAAGGTGCGCGTGCGCTTCAACTGAACGTGATCGCACGCGATTTGCGGACAATGGGCTTTCGAACCGGCCAAAGGCAAGCGAGGTAACGCGTGTCGTCAATCGATCCATCGCGCTGCGACCCAGCGGCGGCGACGTTGCTGCGGGTGTTTGCCGATGCCTTGCCGCGTGGGTACCGAGAACCGATGCCTGCGCGGTGCGTGCGCGTGCTGCTGCTCGATGCGTCGCGGTGGCTTGCGTTGACGCCTGCTGCCCGGAAGTGGCTGGATTCGGCCGAGACGGCGCGGGTGGCACGCAAGCGTTTTGCCCAGGATCGCGAATTGCTGACGCTGGCCTATGCTGCGCATCGCTTGTGGCTCGCGGTCAGTTTGCAGTGCGACCCAATCCAGGTGCCCTTGATCCGCGATCAACGCGGTTGCCCGCAGGTCCCCGGGACGCCGTTGCATACCAGTCTTAGTCACTGCGATACCGCCGTCGCGATTGCCTTGAGCACGGCTGGCGCCATCGGCATCGATATCGAGCCGGCAAGCCGGGCACACGGACTGTCGGATCTGGCTGAGCGCATTGCTCACCCGGCTGAGCTGGTGACACTGGACGGTTTGCCCGCGCACGCGCGCGAGGCAATGTTGCTGCGCCTGTGGGTGCGCAAGGAGGCCTGGCTGAAGGCGGCTGGAGTGGGGCTGGCGTGGGAGATGTCAGCGTTTGCAGCGGCAACGGATGCGCCGGTGGTTTTTGCCGGTCATCCCGAGCTTGACCTGCAAGTTACTGATTTCACGGAACCCGCTGCGTGGTACGCAGCGACCGCAGTGGCTCCCGGCGTTGCCGTTGATTGGGCATGGCTGCAGCCTGACAACGCATCGCTGGCATGACAGCAGCCGTGATCACCGCGGCCGCGTGGTGTGGCCGGTGCGCGATGAGCTTCACGTTTGACTGTAATGCGCACCGGGTAACATGCCGCCGGGCAACTCCCGGTGCGACGGCGAGTGGGGGTACGCAACATGCCAGGCAAGGCAAGCTGCGCCAACCCCACAAGTGCGCTTGTTGCAGGGGCCGGACAGTGACAGCTCGGCGCCGCCGCGCCGTTGGCGGCCAGCAACGAAGCAGTGATTAACGGTGGAAACATGCAGATTGTGGTCAATCGTGATGTGGGTCGTCGCGACCCGCAGGCGTCGGCTCCTCGATTGGTGCTATGCGGCCGCAACATGGCACAGCACGCAATGTGGAACGGCAGCGATGCGGTTGGGTGTTGCATCCGGGGGATTTTGCCATGAGTGTCTCGTTACGCAGTCAAAAAGGGCGCGTGCTCTTCGCCTTGTGGGGGACGGAGCTGATCCTGATCGGCCTTGCAGTATGCATCGCCGCATGGATTCGCTTTGTCGGCGACAGCGAGTCCCATCGCCTGTTTGCTGAAACTGCGCCAGTTCGCACGTTCCTGGTCGCGATCACCATCACGCTGGCGATGGCGGCGTTTGGCCTGTATCAGGTCAACGTGCGCCGCAATCGTTGGGACACGCTGCTGCGGCTGCTGCTGTCGTTTGCTTTTGGCGGAGTCGCCTTGCTGGTGTTGTTCTATCTGATTCCGCAGACCTATATCGGTCGTGGCGTCCTGCTGATCGCACTCACCCTGGCACTGGCCGGCGTCATCGTTGTCCGCGTGCTGTCCGAGCACGTGTTCAGTGCCGATGTGTTCAAGCAAAAGGTGCTGGTGCTCGGTGCCGGTGCGAACGCCGATTTGCTGCATCAGCGCATGCGTCGGCGTGTCGATCGGCAATCGTTTGTGCTGACCGGTTTCGTGCCATTGCCGGGACACACGATCATGGTGCCGGAGTCTTGCGTTGTGCGTCCGGATGGTCTGTTGGTCGACTATGCCATGGCCATGCAGATCGATGAGATCGTGGTGGCACCCGATGAGCGCCGTGGCGGCTTGCCCATGTCCGACATGCTGGCCTGTGTGCAGCGCGGCATCACCATGACCGATCTGTCGACATTCTTCGAGCGCGAAGCGGGAATGGTAAAGCTCGATGTGGTCGATCCTTCCTGGCTGGTGTTCTCGGGCGGCTTTGATCAATCCGCGACGCGGCGCCTGAGCAAGCGGTTTTTCGACCTGATCGCCGCCACCGCGCTGTTGTTGGTGGCATGGCCATTCATGGTGCTGGTGGCGTTGGCCGTCTGGCTCGAATCGGGCGCACCGATTTTTTACGCCCAGACCCGGGTGGGGCAGGGTGGACGCACGTTTGATGTCATCAAGTTCCGCAGCATGAGGGTGGATGCCGAGAGCGATGGCAAGGCGCGCTGGGCGACCAAGAACGATGATCGTACGACGCGCGTTGGCCGTTTCATCCGGCTGACCCGGCTGGACGAACTGCCGCAATTGTTCAACGTATTGCGCGGCGACATGAGCTTCGTCGGGCCACGGCCGGAACGCCCGCAGTTCGTCGATCAGCTCAATCAGGAAATCCGCTATTACGACATCCGCCACAGCGTCAAGCCCGGCCTCACCGGCTGGGCGCAGTTGCGTTATCCGTATGGCGCATCGGTGCGCGATGCCGAAGAGAAGCTCAAGTTCGACCTGTTTTATGTCAAGAATCAAGGCTTGTTTTTTGACCTGATGATCATGCTGCAGACGGTGGAGGTGGTGCTGTTCGGGCGAGGTGCCCGTTGACGCAGTGCAACCCTCGCTGTCAACGTTTATAGGACGTTGAGGATTCCCGATCGACGTCAGGTGATGGCGTCCGGGTCTTCAGGCGATACAAGGGTGAGCTGTACCAATCGACGAGCTCGCCGTGCTCGATGCGCAGCCAGGATGGCCCGTATTCCCAAGTACCTCCGTTGCTACGCATTGGCTCGCCCTGGATGGCACGTATCGTTGCGGGGTCCATGCCGAGTTCGAGCGGTCCTTCAGCCAGATCAGAGCGCACTGCCAATCGATTCGTGCTGTCAGCTTGGGGTGTGCTCGCAGCAGTGTCTGGCCCAGGTTGAGATTGCTCATGCATGACGCCAAGCAACAGCGATCCAGTGAGCAAGACGAGCGCAAAAATCCAGCGCCAAGCGGTCGAGCGATCATGATGCGGCGCAGTGCCATCGATCGCCGTGCGGCTGACTGGCGTGGCGTGCTGCACCGGGGTGGCGATGGCGCTTCCCGGCAGACGACCGTGCGCACGGTAGAACGTGATCGCGCTCGAATGCAGCGCAATCAACTCGCTCAGGGGTAATGCAGCGGGCGCGATTGGCTTGCTGTGGATACGGTCTGGATGACACTCGGACAGGCGCTGCCGATAGGCGCGCTGAAACGCCTCCAGCGAACAGTCCGGATGCAGGCCAAGCGCGGCGTAAAGCTGACTGAAATCGATTGTCATGTCGCCTCTCCCCGCCGTCAATCCTAACCCGTTGCGGGCAAAATGTCCGGTGCCCGGAATTGGCCGCATGCGGCTTCGCACCACGTTTACTGAGACAGATACTCGGGGGGATTGAAGCGTGGACGCCGCCATATCCAGTGATCCAATGCAGATGCTTCCACAACCGCTGATCACGCTCGGTCCGGGCGGATTTGATCCTTGGCGTGTACAGGCAATCAGGCACCATCTGGCGGACCACCCCTTGCTGCAAATGCCGCAACTGCGTGCGCTGGCGAGCCGGCTCGATGCAATCGGCAGTATTCGCACGCATGGCAATGATGCCACTGCCGGCACGCCGTTCAATGAAGCCACGCGCCTGCATCCGAACCGGCGTTCCGTGGCGGAATCGATGGCGGACATGGAAGACGCCAAGGTGTTTTTGTCATTGCTCAACGTGCAGATCGATCCGCTGTACCGCGAGTTCGTCGGCGCTGTTCTCAATAGCATGCGGCCAATGCTGGACCGCCATGATCCGGGTATGTGTTATCGCGGCGGCTGGATTTTCGTGTCATCGCCACGCACGGTGACGCCATTTCATTTCGACAAGGAACACAATTTTCTGTTGCAGATCCGTGGCAGCAAACGTGTTTACGTATGGGATGCGAGCGATACGGTGGTAGCCAGCGAACTCGCCCGTGATCGTTTCCATCATGCGCATGAACGCAAGTTGTTGCTGTGGGACGAGGCCTTTCGCGCACGTGCACGGGTGTTTGATCTGCGCCCGGGCGAGGGTGCTTACATGCCATCCACCAGCCCGCACATGGTGGAAAACGGCGATGAAACCTCGGTCACCATGAGTTTCACCTATTACACCGATGCCACCCGCCGCGATGCGCTGCTGCACAAGGCGCACGCGATGCTGCGCGAAAAGGGCTTTGCGCCGCCACCGGTTGGTTCGGCCGCCCTGCTCGATGCCGGCCTGCTGTTGCTGGCGCAGGCCCGCAAGCTTTGGCGCCGCCTTGCCCGGCATGGTGGCGAGTCGGGCAGCACCGCATTTGCCGAAGACGATCGCTGAACGCATCACCCGTTGCTCTAGCTGCGACATGCCATCCGATGATCCCACCAGCCCCTCTGTCATGACGACCCAACCAGAAACCGAACTTTCGTTGCTTGATCTGCTGCCCATTGGCGCCAAAAAAGGTGGCGGCGCGTGGCAATCGCTGTCGCTGCCGTTGTTGGCTGACCTGTCGCTGCTGTCGGGCAATGGCGAGGTGCCGGCATGGCACTGGTTGTGTGCCGCGATGGTACTGATGGAAACCGCCTGTAGCGGGCGCGATGAGGTCTTGCTCACGGTCGCCGACGAAGCAGGTGCGCGGCAGTGTCGGGTTGCGCTGGACGCTACGACAACGGCTTGGGCTTGCATCGCAACGCTGACTGAGCACCTGTCCGGCGCTGCGATTGCACAGGGCGCGCCATGGGCGGTGGGCAGCAGTCCATCGGTGATCGCCACGGATGACGCGGTTTCGGCCCACTCGCAGTGGTCGCTGAATGCCGACACGCCAGCCAGCCTGCATGTGCGCTATCGCGCGCCGCTGAGCGGCGAGGCGATCGCCATCATGGCGGAACTGACGCAACGCGCCTTGTCGGCGATTGCCACTGACCCTGCACGGGCAATGCGCACGATGGACGTGCTGGGTGATGCGCAGCGACAACGCTTGCTGCACGACTGCAACGATGCCCCGCCACGCAGCGCCGGTCCCGATACCCTGATCGCGCGTTTTGCCCTGGTGCGCGATGCCAACCCGAAGGCCGCAGCAATCATCGATGCCGATCACCGCACGCTCGACTACCAGCAGCTCGATCAGCGAGCGGATGCGGTCGCGCGGCAGTTGCGCGACGTCGGGGTGCTCGCCGGTGATCTGGTCGCCGTCGCCATGCCGCGCAGTGCCGACGCAGTAACCGCATTGCTGGGCATACTCAAGGCGGGTGCCGCCTATCTACCGCTGGATTGCGAATTCCCACCCGAACGATTGGCGTTCATGGCCGCCGATGGCGGCGTTGGCGTCGCGTTGCTGGGTTCACGTGCCGATGCCGCACGGTTGCCCACGAGTTTGCGTTGCATCGTGGTGGCCGATGTCCTTGCCTCGACAGCACCATCGGCAATGGCAACGCTGCCTGCCGATGGCGGTGATCTGGCCTACGTGATGTACACCTCCGGCTCCACCGGCACCCCCAAAGGCGTGGAAGTGACGCAGCGCGCTGTGCTGCGTCTGGTGTGCGGTGCTCATTACCTGCAACTCGATTGCACCACCCGCCTGCTGCATGCGGCGCCGCTGGGGTTCGATGCCTCCACTCTGGAAATCTGGGGGGCGCTGCTCAACGGCGGCTGCATTGTGGTCCATGACGAGGCGGTACCCAGTGGCCCCGATCTGGCGTTGCGCATCGCCCGCCATGGCGTCACCACGGCGTGGTTGACTGCGGCGTTGTTCAACGCGGTGGTGGATGACGACCCGCAGCATCTGGCCGGGCTGCGCGAACTGATCACCGGTGGCGAAGCGCTGTCGGTGGAGCCTGTGCGGCGCATGCGCGTCCAGTGCCCGCAGGTGCGGCTCAGCAACGGCTATGGGCCGACCGAATGCACCACGTTCACCTGTACCTTCGCGATCGATGCAGTGCCCGCAGATGCGCGTTCGATTCCGATCGGGCGGCCGATAACCGATACCCAGGTGTATCTGCTTAACGCGCGGCGCGAGCTGGTGCCTGCTGGCGTGATCGGCGAGCTATACGTCGGTGGCACAGGGCTGGCGCGTGGCTATCGCAATCAACCGACACTGACCGCCGAACGCTTCATCAGCGATCCGTTCGGCACGCCCGGTGCGCGCCTGTATCGTACCGGCGATTACGCGCGCTACCGCGACGACGGCGCCATCGAGTTCGTCGGGCGCGGCGACGACCAGGTAAAAATTCGCGGCCACCGCATCGAACTGCACGAAATTCAGGCCGTGCTGGCCAGGCATCCGCGGGTTCGCGCCTGTGCAGTTTTGGCGCGGGCCGATCGCCCCGGCGACAAGCGGCTGGTCGCCTACGTGGTCGCAACGCCCGGCATGCAGCCGAGTGCGCCGGAACTGCGTGCACACCTGGCCGCTGTGCTGCCGGATTTCATGGTGCCTGCGCATTACCTGTGGCTGCCGGCGCTGCCGGTGACGGCCAATGGCAAGCTCGACTGGCGGGCGTTGCCGCCACCGGATCGTGCGCGTCCCGAACTGGCTTGCGCGTTTGAGCCTCCAGTTGATGCCGACGAGCGGGCGCTGTGTGCGTTGATGGCCGAATTGCTGGATATCGAATCAGTTGGGCGTCACGATAATTTCTTCGAACTCGGCGGCAATTCGCTGTTGGTGCTGCGTTTGCTGGAACGCATACGTCGCCTGCCCTTGCCCAACGCTGACAGCGCACCGCCGCAATTGGCCGTCACTGCGATTTTCCAGCATCCCACACCGGCGGCGCTTGCTACGCTCCGGGTCGGTGGCGGGCATGCCGGCATCGAGCGTTGCCGCCTCAGCGCGGCTCACCAGCACGGCGCGCCAAGCGATACGGCGGCAGATGCGCGCGAACCGATCGCCATTATCGCCATGTCTGGCCGCTTCCCCGGTGCTGCTGATGTCGAGACGTTCTGGGGCAACTTGTGTGCCGGTCGCGACAGCATCACGATGTTCGCACCCGAGCAACTCGATCCGGGCATCGACGCAGGTGAACGCGATGACCCCGCGTATGTTGCAGCGCGCGGTGTAATCGATGGCGTGGAAGACTTTGATGCCGCGTTCTTTGGCATTGCGCCGCGGCAGGCCGAATTGATGGATCCGCAACACCGCTTGTTTCTGGAGTTGTGCTGGGAATGCCTGGAACGCGGCGGCCACGCGCCGGACAGCACCACGGCTCCAGTCGGGGTATTCGCGGGGATGAACAACGCCACCTATTTTCAGCGCCACGTTGTCAAGCATCCGGAACTGATCGACAAGGTGGGCGCATTCCAGGTGATGCTGGACAACGAAAAGGATTTCATCACCACCCGCGTCGCGCACAAGCTCAATCTCACCGGACCCGCGATCAGCGTGCATACCGCCTGTTCGACCTCGCTGGTGGCGATCTGTCAGGCGGTGGATAGCCTGCGCAATGGCCAGTGCGACATGGCGCTGGCTGGCGGTGTATCGATTACCTGCCCGCCGCGCAGCGGCTACCGTTATCAGGAAGGCTCAATGCTGTCGCCGGACGGCCGTACCCGCACCTTCGACAGCAAGGCACAGGGCACCGTATTCAGCGATGGCGCGGCGGTGCTGTTGCTCAAGCGGCTCTCGGATGCGCGCGCCGACGGCAATCCAGTGATCGCGTTGATTCGCGGCGGCGCGGTCAACAACGATGGTGGCCATCGTGCCAGCTTCACCGCGCCGAGCAGCGACGGGCAGGCGGCGGTGATAGCGATGGCGCTGGATAATGCCGGCGTGGACGCGCGCAGCATCGGCTATGTCGAAACCCATGGCACTGCCACTCCGGTAGGCGATCCGATCGAGATTGACGGATTGCGCAAGGCATTCGCACTCGGTGCCGACGCGTTTGGCCGCTGCCGGATTGGCTCACTCAAAAGCAACGTCGGTCATCTGGTGATTGCCGCTGGCGCAGCGGGCGCAATCAAGGCCGCGCTGGCACTGCAACAGCGGCGCATTCCGGCCAGCATTCACTTCGACGCTGCCAACGTCGACCTTGATCTTGCTCACTCACCGTTCACGGTACAGGCGCAAACAGGCGACTGGCCGGCTGCGGACACGCCGCGTCGCGCAGGCGTCAGCGCATTCGGGGTGGGCGGCACCAATGCCCATGTCATCATGGAAGAAGCGCCGCCGACGATGGCGTCGGATGTCGCCGCGGGGCCGCAGTTGCTGGTGCTGTCGGCGCGCACACCGGCGGCATTGGCGGTTGCCGGCGAGCGGCTTGCCGCACACCTGCAATCGCATCCAGACGCCAACCTTGCCGATGTTGCCTGGACGCTTGCAGTCGGCCGCAAAGCCTTTGCACATCGACTCAGCATGGTTGCCGATGACAGCGTGCAACTGATTGCACAGTTGCGCAGCAACGAAACGGCGGCAGCGATCGTACGCAGCCGGCCAGCACACGCGCACGAGGTCGTTTTCATGTTTCCCGGCCAGGGCGCGCACTATGCCGGCATGGGCAAGGCGTTGTACGCCGCCGAACCCGCCTTTCGCGAGGCGCTGGATGAATGCCTAGCCGCCGTGCAGGGCGAGTTGCCGGTTGATTTGCGCGACTGTCTGTTTGGCGGTGACGCGGATGCGCTGCTGCCGACCGCGATCATGCAGCCGGCTATTTTCGCCATTGAATACGCACTGGCGCATTGCTGGATGAGCCTTGGCGTGCAACCGGTGGCGATGATCGGGCATAGCGTCGGCGAGTTTGTTGCTGCCGCTCTGGCTGGCGTGTTTTCGCTGGCCGATGCGATCCGCTTGGTGGCGCGTCGCGGCGCCTTGATGCAGGCGCAGCCGGCTGGCGCGATGCTGTCGGTACGGCTGAATGCCGAGGCCATGCAGGCACGGCTTGCCGACGGCCTGTCGCTGGCGGCCGACAACGCGCCGGGCGCCAGCGTGGTCGCCGGACCGGCCGAGGCAGTGGCGTTATTGCAATCGCGACTGCAAGCCGACGGCATTGCCTGCCGGCCACTGCGCACCTCGCACGCGTTCCATTCGGCGATGATGGATGCGGTGGTGGCACCATTCCAGCAGCAGGTGGCCGCCGTCGAGCGGCATCCGCCGCGCGTGCCGTTGCTGTCCACCGCCAACGCGGATTGGCTCGATGCCGCGAGCGCTTGCTCGGCCGAGTATTGGGCCACCCACTTGCGCCGGCCGGTGCGCTTTGCGCCAGCACTGGTGAAACTGCTCGATGTGCGGGGCCGAGTATTGCTGGAAGTGGGGCCGCGCGCCACCCTTGGCGCGCTCGCACGGCAACAGCCGCTGTTGCAAAAGCAGCATGCCATTGCCGTCGCATCGCTGGCCGACTTGCCGGAACGCGAGCTGGCCAGCATGCGTGCCGCTGCAGGTCAATTGTGGTGTCAGGGTGTGGCGCTCGATCCGGCTCGCTTCGATCGTCGTGCGCGGCGACAGCGCCTGTGCCTGCCCACCTATCCGTTTGAACGTCAGCGTCACTGGGTCGATGCGCTGGCTCCCGTCAGTGCGCAAATCATCCCGCATCCCAGCCTGGCTGCCGTTGACTCGATGGACGCCCCCATGCCGATGGACACCACCATGCCCACTTCCGCCGCCACCGTTTCCACTCCCATCGATCGCAAGCCGCGGCTGCTGGCACAACTGCGTGAGGTGTTCGAAGACATCGCTGGTTTCGACATGGCTGACGCCGACCCGCAGACCCACTTCATCGAACTCGGGCTCGATAGCCTGATGCTCACTCAGGTGGCACTGCAACTGCAAAAAGCATTTGCGTTGAAGATCACTTTCCGGCAGCTGATGAGCGAAGCCGCTACCCTGGAACATCTGACCGTATTGCTGGATGCGCAGTTGCCAGCCGAAGCCGCATCCACGCCGCCAGCGCCAGTTAGCGTTGGACCGCAAATCGCGTTGGCAGCCACTTTCGCCGCACCCTTGCCGGGAGCCAGCATCATGACCACGCCTGCCGCATCCGACTATCTGCGCAGCGTGATCGATCAACAGATGCAGTTGATGGCGCAGCAACTGGCACTGTTGTCGGGGACTGGCGGCACCGCGTCTGCCCTGGCGGCGCCCACTGTTGTCGCAACCACCGCAACGGCCGCGCCCAGTGCTATCGCCGTTCCGAGCGCTGTCAGCGACGATGAAGCCGCACTCGCGCATACCCGTTACGACATCAAGAAGGCATTTGGCGCCATTGCCCGCATCGATACCGCTGGCAATCTGGAACTCAATGAGCGGCAGCGCCAGCGTCTGGACGCCTTCATCGCACGTTACACCGCGCGCACCGCCAAATCCAAGCAGTACACGCAAGCGCACCGCCCGCACATGGCCGATCCGCGCGTGGTCAACGGCTTCCGGCCGCTGACCAAGGAGATCGTCTATCAAATCGTGATCGAACGCTCCAAAGGCGCGCACCTGTGGGATCTGGACGGCAACGATTACGTCGATGCGCTCAATGGTTTTGGCATGAGCCTGTTCGGCTGGCAACCGGATTTTGTGCTCGATGCGGTGCGCCGGCAGCTCGATCTGGGCTACGAAATCGGCCCGCAGCACCCGTTGGCGGGCGAAGTGGCGCGGCGCCTATGCGAAGTCACTGGCCATGATCGGGCTGCGCTGTGCAATACCGGTTCGGAAGCGGTGCTCGGTGCGTTGCGCATCGCCCGAACCGTGACCGGGCGCGAAGCCGTGGTGCTGTTCAACGGAGCCTATCACGGCATCATCGACGAAATGATCGTGCGCGGCACCAAAAAGCGGCGTGCGGTGCCGGCGGCGCCGGGCATCCTGCGCAACACCGCCGAGCATGTGATTGTGCTCGATTATGGCACCCCGGAGTCGCTGCAATTCATCCGCGAACACGCGCATGAGCTGGCGGCGGTAATGGTGGAGCCGGTGCAGAGCCGGCGCCCGGATTTTCAGCCGCTGGAGTTTCTGCGCGAGCTGCGCCAGATCACGCAAGATGCCGGCGCGCTGTATATTTTTGATGAAGTGGTCACCGGCTTTCGTGCGCATCCGGCTGGCGCGCAAGGCCATTTCGGCATCAAGGCCGATCTGGCGACGTACGGCAAAGTGGTCGGTGGCGGCTACCCGATCGGTGTGATCGCCGGCAAGCGCGCGTACATGGACGCGCTCGATGGCGGCCAGTGGCAATTCGGCGATGATTCCATTCCCGAGGTTGGCGTCACCTATTTTGCCGGCACATTTGTGCGTCATCCGTTGGCGCTGGCCGCCGCTGATGCGGTGCTCAAGCACATTCAGCAACACGGACCAGCGTTGCAGGAGCAACTGAATGCGCGGGTGACTGCATTTGCCGATGAAATCAATGCCTTCTGCGCCGATGTCGGCGCCCCGATCGCGATCAAGCATTTTGCTTCGGTGTGGAAGACGCAATTCCTCGAGGATCATCCGTTGCAGGATTTGCTGTTTGCGATGATGCGCAGCCGCGGCGTGCATATCCTCGACAACTTCCCGTGCTTCTATACCACCGCGCACAGCGAGGCCGATTTCCAGCAGATTACTCAGGCCTACAAGAATGCAGTCATCGAATTGCAGGAGGGGCAATTCCTGCCGCGCCATGCCGCCACGGCGCGCACCGTCATGGACGCCGCCCATCCGCCAGTGGCGGGTGCCCGGCTGGGACGTGAGCCCGATGGTCACCCCGCCTGGTTCGTGCCGCATCCCGAGCACGCGGGGCAATTTCTGAAGGTGGCGCGATGAGCGCGATGCCGGGCGCACCGACCAAACAGGGTATGCCGGTCGATTACGATCCGTTTGCCGGCATGCCGCTACTGCGGGTGGTACCCACCACCGAGCCGCAACGTGAAGTCTGGTTGGCCGATCAGCTTGGCCGCGATGCCTCGCTGGCGTTCAACGAGTCGGTGTCGCTGCGTTTTCGCGGCACGTTGGACATCGCGGCATTGCGAACCGCGCTCGCTGCACTGCTGGCGCGACGCGATGCGCTGCGTGCGGTGTTCAGCCCGGATGGTGAAACCCTGTGCGTGCTCGAAGGCGACGCCCTCGATCTGCCATTCACCGACCTTGCCAATGCCGATCCGGCAACGGCCGATGCCGCGTTGCAGGCGCGCAAACGCCATGCTGTGGAAACTCCGTTCGATCTGGTCCACGGCCCGCTGTTCCGCGCCGAGCTGCTGCGCCTTGCCGAAGACGATCACGCACTGCTGCTGACCGCGCATCACATCGTCTGTGACGGCTGGTCATGGTGGCTGATCGTGCGCGAATTGGGTGCGTTGTACAGCGCGCGGCTGACACGTGATGAGCTGTTGCCATCACTCGCACCTGCCGCATCGTTCGCCGAGTATGCGTTGGCGCAGGCCACCGCGTTGCAAGGTACAACCTGGGTTGCCGATGAGGCGTACTGGCTGTCGCGTTTTGCCGACGGCGCGCCGGTGCTCGATTTGCCGCTGGATCGGCCGCGGCCGGCGCACCGCGGTTTTGCCTCGGCGCGCGAGGACTACACCCTTGATGCCGCGTTGATCGGTGCCGTGCGTCGGCTTGGCGGCCGCCATGGCGCCAGCCTGTTTGCCGCATTGCTGGCAGGCTTCGCCGGAGTACTGGCACGCCTCGGCGGGAACCATGATGTAGTGATTGGCATTCCGGCTGCGGGGCAGAGTGTTGATGGCCACGATGATGTACTCGGCCATTGTGTCAACCTGCTGCCGCTGCGCTGTCGCATTGATCCGGCGCAGCCGTTTGGCGTGTTGCTGGATGCCACCCAGGGCGACTTGCTTGATGCACTGGATCACCAGCGTTACACCTACGGCGAGTTGCTGAAGAAGTTGCAAGTCAATCGCGATCCGTCGCGCCTGCCGCTGGTCAGTGTAATGTTCAATATCGATCAGGCGCTCGATCACGAGAGTACGGTGTTTGCTGGACTGAGCCTTGAATTTGCCAGCAATCCACGCCGCTTCGAAAACTTCGAATTGTTCATCAATGCGGTGCAAGAACACGGCGCCTTGCGGCTGGAATGCCAGTACAACTGCGCATTGCTCGATGCGCAAACGGTGCGGCGCTGGCTCGCCGCCTACGAACACGTGTTGCGCACCGCCTGCGAGCAGCCCGATGCCGCTTTCGCCGGGCTGCCATGGTTGAACGCATCGGCGTTCGCCGAGTTGCAGGCATTGCAACCCGCCGTCACCGCGTTTGAACCGCACTGCGCCATGCACGAACATTTCGAGCGCCAGTGTGCGCAGACACCTCAGCGCATTGCGGTGCAGGCGGGTGCGCAAGCCGTCAGCTATGCCGAGTTGGAGGCGCGCGCCAACCGCATTGCGCATCTGTTGCGGACACATGGCGTGCATCGCGGCACCTTGGTCGGCCTGGCGCTGGATCGCGGCATCGACATGCTGGCCGGGCTGCTGGGCATCCTCAAGAGCGGTGCCGGTTATGTGCCGCTCGATCCCGGGTTTCCGTCCGAACGCCTCGCCTACATGGCCGGTGATGCCGGCCTGGCGGCATTGATCACGCAAGGCACATACGCCGACACGTTCGATTTGCGCGGGCGCCCGGTGTTGGCGTTGGATCGACTGACGGGCGAACTGGCGGCGGCGCCGACGCACGCTATCGGCTGCGATGCCGACAGCGCCCAGCCCGAGTCGATTGCCTATGTGATCTACACCTCAGGCTCCACCGGTCGCCCCAAGGGCGTGAGCGTGCCGCATCGCGCGCTGGCCAACTTCATTCATGCGATGCGCATGCAGCCGGGAATGGCTGCCGAAGATCGCTTGGTTGCCGTGACGACGTTGTCGTTCGATATCGCCGTTTTGGAGCTGCTGCTGCCGTTGAGCGTGGGTGCGCAGGTGATCATTGCCGATAGAGACACGGCAACCGATGGCAATGCCCTGATGCGCCTGCTTGCCGAGCAACAGGCCACGGTAATGCAGGCCACGCCAGCGACCTGGCGGCTGCTGCTGCATGCCGGTTGGCAAGGCAACCCTGGATTCACCGTGTTGTGCGGTGGCGAACCGCTACCACCCGAACTGGCGGCACAACTGCTGGCGCGCTGTGGCGCGCTGTGGAATCTGTACGGACCCACCGAGACCACGGTGTGGTCAACCTGCACGCCGGTGTTGGCTGGCGGCAATGGCGCTTTGCCCGACGTTCACATCGGACGTCCGATTGCCAACACCCAAGTGTGGATTCTGGATATCCATGGCAATGCCTGTCCGCGTGGTGTACCCGGCGAAATCTGCATCGCGGGTGACGGCGTCACTCTCGGTTATCTGCATCGCCCCGAGTTGACCGCCGAGCGCTTCATTCCCAATCCGTTCGCAATGCACGTCGCAAACACGAACAGCGACGCGCCGCCGCCGTTGCTGTATCGAACCGGCGATCGCGGTCGTTGGCGCAGCGACGGTAATCTTGAACATTTGGGTCGGCTGGACTTCCAGGTCAAGGTGCGCGGCTATCGCATCGAGCTGGGCGAGATTGAAAACGCCCTGCTGACCCACCCCGCCGTTGCCAACGCGCTGGTGATGGTGCGTGAGGACCGCCCCGGCGATGCGCGGCTGGTCGCATACGCGATAGCGCGCACCGGCTTTGCCACGGATGAGTCGGTGCTGTTGGCGCATCTACGCGGCACGTTGCCCGATTACATGATTCCGCAGCACATGATGCTGTTGAGCGCGATGCCGTTGCTGCCCAATGGCAAGGTCGATCGCAAGGCGTTGCCGTCGCCGCAGGCGAGCAGTGCACGTAACGATGCGCCGCGGGTAGCGCCGCGTGACGCGCTGGAGGCGCAGCTTGCCGAAGCGATGGCACAGGCGCTCGGTGTGTCAGAAATTGGCATTAACGATGATTTTTTTGCCAGCGGCGGTCACTCGTTGCTGGCGGCTCAGGTCACCTCGCGGCTCAACCGCGAACTCGGCATCTCACTGTCCTTGCGCTCGCTGTTCGATGCGCCGACGGTAGCGAAGCTGGCGCCGAATGTGCGACAGCTTGCTAGTGCGAAGCGCTCCGCGGCACAACAGCCGATTGCGCGTCGCGCGGATCAGCGTCAAGCGCCACTATCGATGATGCAGGAGCGGCTGCGTCTTCTGGACGCATTCAATCCCGGTCAACTGTCCTACAACATCCCTTCGGCGCATCGTTTGATTGGCCGTTTGGATGTGGGTGCGCTGGATCGCGCTTTTCGGCAATTGGCGCAGCGTCAGAGCGTACTGCGCACCAGCCTTGGTGAGACCGCTGGCGAACCGGTGCAGGTAATTCACGACAGCGTCGAGTTCGGCCTGCTGGCGGTCGAAGACCTGCGCCCGCTTCCACTCGGACAACGCGAGAGGACGCTCGCACGGCGCATGCAGGCGATGGTGGAACAGCCATTTGCGGATCTGCGCAATGCTCCGTTGTTGCGTGTGCGCCTGTTCCGAATGGCTGACGACGAACATGTACTGTTTTTCATGGCGCACCATTTCATTTGGGACGGTTGGTCGTTTGATCTGTTGTATGTCGATCTCGCCGAGTTGTATGCGGCATTGATCGAGAAACGACCATCGCAACTACCCGAACTGCCGGTCAGTTACGGCGATTTCTCGGATTGGCATAACGAGTTTCTGCGCGGCCCTGAATACGCGCGACAAATCACGTTCTGGTGCGAGCAACTCGGGCGACGCAATGCCGATGGCGATATGCCACTGGCACTGGCCACCGACATGCCGCGTCGTCGCGGCATGTCCGGTCGCAGCGATTCGCTGGCAGTGCAGGTGTCGCCCGAATTGGTGGGTCGGCTGAACATGATCAGCCGCAGGCTCGACGTTACCTTGTTTGTCACCCTGTTGACTGCGTATTTTGTGACGCTCAGCGGCGTCGGCGGGCAACGCGACATCATCGTAGCAACGCCCGTGCGCGGCCGAAACCGTGACGAACTGGAGGGGATGATGGGTTATTTCACCAACCTGCTACCGTTGCGCGTGGACGTGGATGGCAGCGTGCCGTTTGCACAACTGGTGCAATCGGTAAGGAATGTTTTGCTGGACAGCTTTGCGCATCCCGACATTCTGCTTGAAGACATCGGCCGCGAGCTGAACCTGCGCGGCAATTTCAGTGGACTGATTTACCACGCGTTGTTTTCGTTTCAGGACATTCGTCAGCGCGTGATTCGCTGGGGCAACCTGCGCCACGAGCGGGTCGAGGTGTTCCAACCGGGTGCTACCGAGGATATCGGCGTGTGGTTCGTGCTGCACGAAAATGGCCTGAATGGCGGATTGATCTTCAACGCCGACATTTTTCGCGCCGAATCCATGCAACTTCTTCTGGATCGATACCTTCGGGTACTGGACACACTGACTGGCGATCCGCTACAGCGAGTGGAACAACTCAACCGTTTCGAGGACGGACATCCACAGTTGCTCGGGAGCGGCGATCCGCAACCGCCATTGGACGTAACATCGACACCAACGCCCGCACGCGCTAACCAATCGTCTGCAACCTCAGCCAACACAGCCATAGAACCACGTGTTTCCTACCTGGCTGCTGTATGGTCACACGTGTTGGGTGGAGTTGCAGTAAATGCCGACGACAACTTCTTCGACCTTGGCGGCAATTCCATGCTCGCCGCGCAGATGGCCGAGCGTGTAGCGCGCGACACTGGCTTCCGTATCAAGCTGCTGCGGCTGGCTTCGCAGAGTCTGCAACAGATTGCT
>PFJA01000156.1 GCA_002782905.1 Lysobacterales bacterium CG_4_10_14_3_um_filter_64_11 | reverse complement strand
GATACTGGTGGTCGATGATTCCGCATCCATGCGCGGCATGGTCAGCTTTACTCTCAAAGGCGCCGGCTTCGAGGTCAAGGAAGCCGAGGATGGTGTGGCGGGCGTGGACGCAGCTGCGGCCGAGCCCTTCGATGTGGTGTTGGCCGACGTCAACATGCCGCGCATGGATGGCATCAGCATGGTGCGCGAGATTCGCAAGTTGCCGGGCTACAGCGGTGTGCCGATTCTGGTGTTGACGACCGAGTCGCACCAGGAGAAGAAGCAGGAAGGCAAGGCCGCCGGTGCAACCGGCTGGTTGGTCAAGCCGTTCGACCCGGAGCAGTTGCTGGCCACCGTTCGCCGCGTATTGGGCTGAAGCCATGAGCCAGGTCGATCTGCGTCAGTTTCATCAAACCTTTTTCGATGAAAGTCTGGAAGGGTTGGATGCAATGGAGTCGGCCTTGCTCAAGCTCGACAGCGATGCGGCCGATGCCGAGCTGGTGAACACCATCTTTCGTGCGGCGCACTCGATCAAGGGCGGCTCGGCCACGTTTGGATTCCAGGAAATTGCCGCATTCACCCATGTCGCCGAAGAGTTGCTCGATGGCGTGCGCTCGGGCAAGCGTGCGGTGACGGTGGACGTGGTGGAGCTGTTGTTGCGTTGTGTCGATGCGCTGCGCAGCATGTTTGCGCGCGTGCGCGTGGGCGCAGCGTCGGCAGACCCTGCCAGCGATGGCTTGCTCGATGAACTGCGCCAGCACCTGTCGGTGGGCACGGCCATTGCCACGTCGGCGCAAGCCACGCACACGCCGCTGATCGACGATGCCAGCAGCGACTGGGAGATTCTGTTTCGCGCCAAGCCCGGGTTGCTGCGCGCGGGCAACGACCCGTTGCGGATGTTTCGTGAGTTGGCGCAGTTGGGCGAACTTGGCGTACATGCGCATGTGCAAGGCATCCCGGTGCTGGATCAGATCGATCCCGAGCAGTGCTACCTGGCGTGGGATCTCCGGCTTGCCGGCACGGTCAAACGGCAGCAGATCGATGCGGTCTTTGAATGGGCCGAAGGCGATTGTGAACTGGTCATCGCCAGGCAGGCTTCAGCCGCGCCGGCGGCGAACGCCGCACGGCCGCTGGCTGCGGCGGCCGGTACGACCATCGCCAGCGCCAGTTCCGATCTGCGAACGACCAGTCCGGGTGCAGACAAACCGACCCCGCTGCGGCACGAAAATGTAACCGGCAGCGCGGTCGCCGAATCGGGATCGATCCGGGTCAACATCGACAAGGTGGATGCCCTGATCAACATGGTCGGCGAACTGGTGATTACCCAGTCGATGCTGGGTCAGTTGGGCGAGCACTTCGAGGCATCACGCCTTGAAGCGCTGCGCGCGGGATTGAATCAACTGGAACGCAATACCCGTGAATTGCAGGAAAGCGTCATGCGCATTCGCATGTTGCCGATCAGCTTCGTGTTCCAGCGGTTTCCGCGCCTGGTGCGCGACTTGTCGCTCAAGCTGGGCAAACAGGTCAATCTGGAACTGCACGGTGAACAAACCGAGCTCGATAAAACCGTTCTGGAAAAGATCGGCGATCCACTGGTGCATCTGGTGCGCAACGCGGTGGATCACGGCTTCGAAACGCCGGAGCGACGCGTCGCTGCCGGCAAGAACCCAACCGGAACGTTGCGTCTGGATGCCTTTCATCAGGGCGGCAACATCACCGTCGAAGTCAGCGATGATGGTGCCGGACTCAACCGCGACGCGATCGCCCGCAAGGCGATCGAGCGCGGTCTGATCGCATCGGCAGATGGCCTGAGCGATGATGAAGTCGCCGAATTGATCTTTCAACCCGGGTTCTCCACCGCCGAGGCAACGACCGATCTTTCCGGTCGTGGCGTTGGCATGGATGTGGTGCGTCGCAACGTCAATGAACTGCGCGGCTCTGTCGCCGTGCAGACCAAGGCGGGTAGCGGATCGGTGTTCACCATCACGCTGCCGCTCACGCTGGCCATCATCGATGGCCTCACCGCAGCGGTCGGCAATGAAAGTTATATCGTGCCGCTGGTTGCGGTGGTCGAGTCGCTGCAGATCAAGCGCGCGCAGATCACCCGGCTCGGCGCTGGCCGTGAGGTGTTCCGTTTTCGCGAGGAAGTGCTGCCGATCATCCCGCTGCACACCGTGTTTGGCTGCCGCGGCGCGGTCAGCGATCCGTGCGACGGGATCGTGATCGTGGTTGAAGGCGATGGCGCGCGTGCCGGCTTGCTGGTCGACGCGCTGCTTGGTCAACAGCAGGCGGTGATCAAGTCGCTGGAAACCCACTACCAGCGGGTGCAGGGTTTGTCCGGGGCGACGATTCTGGGCGATGGCTCGATCGCGCTGATCGTCGATGTTGCGGGTCTGGTGCGGCTTGCGCACCGCAAGCAGGCCGCATGAGCGGCCACACGGGAGAGCATGATGAAACCGATGCAAGCGCGCGTTGCCAACACCCAGGCCAAAGTGCTCAATCAGTACCTCACGTTCGCCTTGGCTGGCGAGGACTACGGCGTCGATATCCTCGCTGTACGCGAAATCCGCGGTTGGTCCAGGGTCACGCGAATCCCGCAATCGCCGTCGTTCATCCTCGGCGTGCTGAACCTGCGCGGCGCCATTGTGCCGATCATGGACTTGCGTGCGCGCTTCAATCTGCCCGAGCAGGCGCGCGACGAGTTGACGGTAACGATCATCGTCGCCATCGCGGGTCGCCATTTCGGCATGGTGGTCGATGCGGTATCCGACGTGCTGGATGTCGATCCCGAGCAGGTGTGCGCAGTGCCCGATTTTGGACCGGTGGTAGATACCGAGTATCTGAGCGGGTTGGTGCCATCGGGTGAGCGCATGGTGTTGTTGCTGCAGGTGGACAAATTGCTGCGCACCGAAGAATGGCAACAGCTCGACAAGGCCTTGACGGTGCTGGAGCACGCAGTGGCCGTGCCGGAAGCCACGAATTGAGTCATCAGGAGAACGGTTGTGGCCATCAAACTGAAGTTGAGCTCGTTCACCATCAAGCACCGCATGTTGCTGCGTCTGGCATCGGTGGTGTTTTTCCAGGTGCTGGTCGGTGGTGTGGGCCTGTGGGGGCTGACCCAGGCAAGCGCCGCGTTGCGTGGATTCTTTGACGAGGAACTGCTTGAAACATCGTCCCTGGCGCGGATCGGTGCCGACATGAACCTGGTTGGTGTGGACTTGCGCCGAGCGGCATTGTCGGAAAGCCCATCCGTGGTTGCCGAGACGTTGCCGCGGGTCAAGGCGTTGATGGCGGATGTCGGCGACAGCATCGCCGACCTCGACGCTGCGATCAGCGATCGCGCAGTGCGGGCCGAACTTGAGCGATTTACGCAAGCGCGCGAGCAATTGCGACTGGCGTTTACCGATATGGCGGACTCGCTGGCCGACGAAGACTTCGAGCGCGCGCTGGCAGTCGAAACCATGAAGGTGATGCCGGCGTTCGATGCCGCTCAGCGTGCTGTAAACGATCTGCTCACGGTTGCCACTGAAGTGGCGTATAGCAAGGTCGAGCTCGAGAAACAATCCAGCCGCATGGTGCTTTTGGTGGTGGCGGGCTTGATTGCGCTTAGTGTCGTGTTGTCGATGGGCTTTGATTTCGTGTTCATCAGGGCACTGACTTCGCGAATGAACAGCGCTCTCGGCGTGGCAAATCGTATCGCCAATGGTGAACTGGGAACGCACATCGAGACCGATGAGAAATCCAGCAACGAAGTGGATCGGTTGTTGGTGGCACTGCGCGAAATGGATGCCACGCTCAGCGGCATCGTGTCGCAAGTCAGCGAGGGTTCGGCGTCGGTGCACAGCGCCTCGCGCGAGATTGCCGCCGGCAACAACGATCTGTCCGGGCGCACCCAGCAACAAGCCTCGTTCCTGGAAGAAACCGCGTCGAGCATGGAGGAGATGACGGCTACCGTGCGCCACAATGCCGAGAACGCCAGCCAGGCCAATCAACTGGCGCGTGGCGCGCGCGAGCAGGCCGAACGTGGCGGTGAAGTGGTATCCAGAGCGGTGGCCGCCATGGCCGAGATCAATACCAGCAGCCGCCGCATTGCCGACATCATCGGGGTGATCGACGAGATTGCGTTCCAGACCAACTTGCTGGCGCTCAACGCCGCGGTGGAGGCGGCACGCGCTGGCGAGCAGGGCCGCG
>PFJA01000275.1 GCA_002782905.1 Lysobacterales bacterium CG_4_10_14_3_um_filter_64_11 | reverse complement strand
GCTTCGTCATCAACGATCAATACCCGTAGCGCCGGTGTTGGGCTCATCCGTGCAACCGTTGATCGAGCCAATGACGGATGTCGTTGATCTCATCGGGGCAAACCGCATGCGGCATCGGATAGGTGTGCCATTCTACCGGTACGCCCATGGCGCGCAGGGCATCGCGGCTGCGTTCGCCCAGATCGAGCATCACCACCGGATCGAGCAGCCCGTGCGCCATGAACACCGGCGTACCACACCCGCCAGCGGTTGCCTCGCTGGGTGTTTGCGCGGCCATCGGCAGATAGGTGGAAAGCGCCATCACCCCGGCGAGCGCTTGCTCGCGGCGCAACGCGGCGGACAATGCGATCGCACCACCCTGCGAAAACCCGGCCAGAATGACTCGCGCGGGCGGGATACCGCGCTCGCCTTCGCGCGCGATCAGTGCTTCCACCTGCGCCATCGACTCGCGCACGCCCTGCTGATCGGCGCGTTGATCGATCGACAGGCTGCGGATGTCGTACCACGCACGCATGCGCATGCCGCCATTGATGGTTACCTGGCGCAACGGCGCATGCGGAAACACGAAGCGTATCGCTGGCCAATCCGGCCGCACCAGTTGCGGCACAATCGGCGCGAAATCGTTGCCATCTGCGCCCAGCCCGTGCAGCCACAGCACACACCATCGCGGATCGGCGCCGGTTTGCCGCTCAACGGTTTGCAACATGCACGACACTCCTGCAAATCGACCCGGACCATGCTGTAGCGAGTGTTCGCGCCAGCGCCCAGCCAGTGCCGCCATGATAACGGTTCACGGCCCGTTGGTGGCAGCGCACAACGCAGCACACACCCCGATCGCGGCTGGCCATTCATGTCTATCCCTACGGGTGCGCACAGTTGACAAGCTCACAGGCGGGCACGAAGATCGGCCACCCGATTGCCGCACGCTGCGTGCGCGGTTTTCGCTAATCGCGCGCACCGCGATGCACCAGCGACCTTGTTTTTTGTCACCGCAACCATCATGTAGCGTTGGCCGTTGTGTTGCACAACACGTGCTGCGAAATGTCGCTGCTCTGTTGCTTCGTTACACGGCTCATCGCAATCGAGACAACACGCCGATTGAACCTTCGGTTCAACCAGATGCTCAACGCTGATGTTCACCCCTCTTTCCGGCATACGCGATGATCGAGTTCGATAAAAACCATTGGGCAGTCATTCTTGGTGGTTCCAGCGGCTTTGGTTTGGCCACGGCACAAAAGCTGGCCCGCCACGGCATGAACATCCTGGTCGTGCACCGCGACCGACGCGGTGCGATGGCGCGCATCGAACACGGATTCGATGTCATCCGCTCCAGCGGCGTGCGCTTCGAGGCGCTCAATCTCGACGCCCTGTCCGCTGACGGCCGAGCGCAAACGCTCGCCCACCTTGCCGCGGCGATGGGCGAACACGGCAAGGTGCGACTGTTGCTGCATTCGATCGCATTCGGCAATCTCAAGCCGATCGCACCGAGCACCGCCGATACCCGCGGCGAGGATGCCGTGGCCAAGCTGGCCGCCGCACTGGGCGTTGAAGCGAGCGCGCTGCAACAGGCGGTAAGCGATCTGCTTGCACAAGGCGTCGGCGCACTGCACACCTTGCAGGCCGCGCACTATGGCGACGCGCTGATGGATGAGGAAGACATGGCGCGCACCATCTACGCGATGGGGACCAGCCTGTTGTCGTGGGTGCAGGACCTGCACCGCCTCGGCCTGTTCGCTGCCGACGCGCGGGTGCTTGGCATGACCAGCGAGGGCAACACCACCGCGTGGAAGGGCTACGCCGCCGTGGCCGCCGCCAAGGTGGCGTTGGAATCGGTATCGCGCGCGATTGCGGTGGAGTTTGCGCCGTTCGGCATCCGCTCCAACATCATCCAGGCCGGCGTCACGCCAACACCCGCCTTGAAGCTGATCCCCGGCAGCGCCGGCATGCAGGCGGTCGCCGAGCGTCGCAACCCGTTCCACCGCACCACCACGCCCGAAGCAGTCGCCGATTTCATCGCCCTGATGTGCCTTGACGAAGCGGCGTGGGTGAATGGCGCGCTACTTCGCGTCGATGGCGGCGAACATATCGCGCCGCTGTAAGGGCTGGGTAACGCAATGACTTATATTCATGGCCTTGGCCACTTCCACCCGGAAAACATCATCGATAACGCGTTCTTGCGCGATCTCGATATCGGTACCGACGGCGACTGGATCATGGAGCGGGTCGGCATCGAACGCCGGCGCACGGTGCTGCCGCTGGACTACATCAAAACCACCCGCAACGCCGACCCGCGCCAGGCAATCGAGGCCTCGCTGTACAGCAACGCGCAAACCGGTGCGCGTGCCGCACAGCAGGCGATCGCGGCAGCGGGCATCAGCACTGGCGATATCGGCCTGGTGATTTCCGGCAGTTGCACGCCGCAATCGAGCTGCCCGGCCGAGGCCTGCACCATCGCTGCCGAACTGGGCATCGATGCACCCGCCTTCGATGTCAATTCGGCGTGTTCATCGCTCGCCGCGCAACTGCATTTTCTCGATTGCATGCGTCCGGAACGGCTGCCCGATTTTGTGCTGGTGCTGCAAACCGAGAACAGTACCCGCGCGATCAACTACAACGACCGCAACAGTTGCGTGCTGTGGGGCGATTGCAGCAGCGCGCAAGTGCTCTCGCCACGGATCCCGGCGCGGCTGAAGATCAGCCACAGCCAGTTCGCCTCCAACCCGGAGAGCTGCGACAAGGTACGCTTCGTCAACGCCGGCCATTTCACCCAGGAGGGCCGCACCGTGCAGACGTTTGCGATTCGGCGCAGCCTGGCGCTGATCGCGCAACTGCGCGAGCGGCTGGATCAGGCGCGTGCCGCGGCCATCAAGTTCATCGGCCACCAGGCCAACCGCGGCATGCTCGACAACATCTGCCGCAGTGCCGGTATCCGCCCGGAAAACCATTACTTCAACGTCAACGAATACGGCAACTGCGGCGCCGCCGGTGCGCCCAGCGTGCTCTCGCAGCGCGTTGCCGAGTTGCGCGATGGCGACCTGCTGGCATTGGCAGTGGTCGGTGGCGGGCTGAGTTGGGGTGCATTGTTGTTGGAGGTCGGCGCATGAATCGGCGCAGCGGCGTGTTGATGTCCCGGGTTTCGGCCGCTGGCCTCAACCCGGGCTACGACAGCGCATCGATCGAAGCTGGTGTAGCCCGGGTTATAGCCGCGCAGCGGCGCAACCCGGGGTACGTGTGCCGGCGCAATGCGGGCGACAAGGTAGACGCCGCATGAGCTTGATGTCGTACGCCGATTTTTTGCGCGCACAAACCCTGTCCAAGCCCGAGCTGCTGGCCTGGGGCAAGCAGAGTCTGGTCGCGGATGCGCCGGGCACGATTCCCTCGCTGCCGCTGCCGCCGATGCTGATGTTCGACCGCATCACCGCAATCGAGCACAACGGCCGCCGCGGGCTGATCGTGGCCGAGCAGGATATCCATCTGGATGCCTGGTATTTTATGTGTCATTTCAGCAACGACCCGGTACAGCCGGGCTGCCTCGGCGTCGACGCAATCTGGCAATTGCTGGGCATGTATTGCGCGCTGCGCGGTGCGCTTGGCGCCGGCCGTGCGCTGGGCTGCAAGGAAGTCGATTTCTTCGGCCAGATTCGTCCGCACGATGGCGTGGTCAGCTATCGGGTCGAGGTGCGTCGCCATGCGCAGATGCAGGGCGGCGCAGTGGTGATCGGCGACGGCACGGTAAGCGTTGATGGCGAAGCGATCTACACCGTGCGTGACGCCAAAGTCGGCATCTATCCGGGCATCCAGTACACCGATTATCCGGCGCGGTCAGCAAACAGCAACGGCGGAGTGCTGAACAAATGACTCCCGAACAGGTTTTACAGGCCGTGCCACAACAGGCACCGTTCCGATTTATCGACGCAATTGTCGAACTCGACAGCGAGCACATCGTCG
>PFJA01000081.1 GCA_002782905.1 Lysobacterales bacterium CG_4_10_14_3_um_filter_64_11 | reverse complement strand
AGCCCGGGTTGAGGCGAAGCCGAAACCCGGGGCGCATAGCGCCCGAAACCCGGGGCGCATCGCGCCCGAAACCCGCGACCCCGCAGCCGTTCACCGCGATCACCGCAACGCGGATAACCCGGAGCCGCTTGTCATGTCACATTATCGTCACAAAAGTGTTATCTACTGTGACTACTCGTTGACAGCCATGGCAAGGTGACGTGCGTGCGCAAACGCATCCTGATCGTAGAAGACGAACCCGCCATCCGTGACATGATCGCCTTTGCCCTGCGCAAGGCCGAATACGAACCGATACACGCTGGCGATGCCCGTGAAGCGCTTTCGCAGATTGCTGATCACGCGCCCGACCTGATCTTGCTTGATTGGATGTTGCCCGGCACCAGCGGCCTGGAACTGGCTCGCCGTTGGCGCCGCGAAGGCGTAACCCGCGATGTCCCGATCATCATGCTGACCGCTCGTGGCGAAGAGAACGACCGCGTCTCCGGCCTCGATGCCGGTGTCGACGATTACATGGTCAAACCGTTTTCGGCGCGCGAGTTGTTGGCGCGGATTCGCGCGGTGATGCGCCGCAGCCATGAGGAAAGTGAAGAAGGCATCGTCGAAGCCGGTGGCCTGCGCATCGATGTCGCCGCGCACCGGGTATTTGCCCGCGACAATCCGATCCAGATCGGTCCAACCGAATACCGTCTGCTGCATTTTTTCATGACCCACGCCGAGCGCGTGTACTCGCGCTCACAACTGCTCGATAGCGTGTGGGGTGGCAACGTGTATGTCGAGGAGCGCACAGTGGATGTCCATATCCGTCGCTTGCGCAAAACCCTTGAGCCGCATGCGCTCGACGCGCTGATCCAGACCGTGCGCGGCTCGGGTTACCGCTTTTCCACGGCGCTCTGATCGCCATGGTACTGGCGTACCGGTCAACCGGCCCTGCTATGCTGGCGCGGGCACTGAGCATCCAACCTGATCGATCATGAGTTTCTTCCCGGGCCGCGCGTGGCAATCCTCGATGTGGCGCCTGGCGGGCCTGCTGCTGGGTGGAGTGATCGTCGGCCACGCGGCGCTCGGCTCGGCCTGGATCGGCATCGCGCTGGTCGCGCTGGCAGTGGTTGCCTGGCACTATCTGCGACTGTGGCGGGTGCTGCGGCTGCTGCGCGAACGGCGGCGTCTGGTTGCTCCCATCGGCCGCGGCGTCTGGGGTGAACTGGAAAGCCTGCTGTACCGCCGCCAGCGCGAGTCGCTGGTACGCAAGCGCAGGCTGGCCGCAATCCTGCGAGTCTATCGCCAGGTTGCCGCAGCGGTGCCCGACGGGGCGGTGGTGCTGGATCGCCAGGCACTCGCCATCGTGTGGTTCAACAATGCAGCGGAACGGCTGCTGGCGCTGCGCTATCCACGCGACCTTGGTGCCCGCTTCACCAATCTGCTGCGTACGCCGCGGGTGCTGGAATGGATCAATGGCCCGGATCGCCTGGAACCCCTGCTCGATCTGGGCGTGCCCGGCAACGACAGCGTGCGCCTGAGCCTGCGCCTGATCGCCTATACCGACCAGCAATGGCTGCTGGTGGTGCGCGACATTTCGCACCTGATGCGGCTGGAACAAGTCCGTCGCGATTTTGTCGCCAATGTCTCACACGAGTTGCGCACACCCTTGACCGTGATCCACGGCTACCTCGACCTGATCGAACCCGACGACAATCCCGAATGGGCACCGATCATTTTGCAAATGCGCAGCCAGACCGAGCGCATGGCGCAGATCGTCGAAGACCTGCTGATGCTGTCGCGGCTGGAGGAACAACATCGTCTCAGTGACGAGACCGTAGTCATGAGCAGCCTGCTGCCAACCCTGCAACGCGAGGCACAGGCATTGAGTCGCGGTAAACACACGATAACGATCAACGACGAGGCACACTGCAACCTGAGCGGCTCCCTCAAGGAGCTGCACAGCGCGTTTTCCAATCTGGTCAGCAACGCGGTGCGTTACACGCCCGATGGCGGCACCATCACCCTGCGCTGGCAGCGGTGCGACGATGGCGGCGCCACGCTCAGCGTCACCGATACCGGCGTCGGTATTCCGGCGCAGCACATTCCGCGTATCACCGAGCGCTTTTATCGGGTGTCGTCCAGCCGTTCGCGCGACTCCGGCGGCACCGGCCTTGGCCTGAGCATCGTCAAACACGTGCTGGCCCGCCACCATGCCCAGTTGCTGATCGAAAGCGAAGTCGGCGTCGGCAGCCGCTTCACCTGCGTGTTCGCTGCCAGCAGCGTGCGCGAAACCCCATGAGTCATTGGCCGTTGCTTGGCGCTGGTGCTTATTGCATTTTCTTCTATAGTGTTGGCACCCATTATCGCTTGCACAGCATCGCCTGAACCCATGAATCCCGAACCCAACCATCGCGACGGCGCGCTGTTCCTCAACCGTGAGCTCTCGCAACTGGAGTTCAACGCGCGCGTGCTGGCGCAGGCCACCGATACCCGAATGCCACTGCTTGAACGCCTGCGCTATCTGTGCATCTCCAGCACCAATCTCGATGAGTTCTTCGAAATCCGCGTCGCCGCCGTTCGCCATCAGCTTGAATTTGGCGGCACCCTGGGCCCGGACAACCTCAGCCCGGCCACGGCGATGGCGCGTATCCATGAGCGCACCCGCGCCCTGGTGGCGGAGCAATACCAACACTGGAACGAGGTGCTGCGGCCAACGCTGGCCGCGAACGGTATCCGCATCCTGCAACGCGATGGCTGGACCGCGCGCCAGCAGCGCTGGCTGCGCGGTTATTTCCGCGACGAGATACTGCCGGTGCTGTCGCCGCTTGGCCTTGACCCGGCACACCCGTTTCCGCGCATCCTCAACAAGAGCCTGAACATCATCGTGGTGCTGCACGGCAAGGATGCCTTTGGCCGCGCCGGCCACATGGCGGTGGTGCGGGCACCACGCTCGCTGCCGCGCATCATCCAGTTACCTTCGAACATTGGTGGCGGGCCGCACGATTTCGTGTTCCTGTCGGCGGTGCTTTCCGCCTTCGTCGATGAGCTGTTCCCCGGGCTGAAGGTCAAGGGTGCCTACCAATTCCGGGTCACCCGCAACAGCGAGTTGTTCGTCGACGAGGAAGAAGTGGAAGATCTCGCCCATGCACTCAAGGACGAACTCGCCAATCGCGGCTTCCGCCGTGCAGTGCGGCTTGAGATCGCCGAACACTGCCCACGGCCGATCCTGCGCACCCTGCTAAAAAACTTCGAGCTCACCGAAAACGAGGTTTACCGGATCAAGGGCCCAGTCAATTTGAGCCGGGTAATCCAGGTCTACGATCTGGTCGATCGGGCGGATCTGAAGTTTCCGCCGCTACTGCCGCGGCCGCTGCCGCATGCCGGCAGCAACATCTTCCAGCGCATCAGCGATGGCGACGTATTGCTGCACCATCCGTTCGACTCCTTCAACGCGGTACTCGATCTGGTCAAACAGGCATCCACTGATCCCAATGTGCTGGCGATCAAACAAACTTTGTATCGCACCGGTGGCGACGCCACCCTGATCGAGCATCTGATTGCGGCAGCGCAAAAGGGCAAAGACGTTACCGTGGTGATCGAGCTGCGCGCGCGCTTCGACGAGGAAGCCAACATTCGCCTCGCCGACCGCCTGCAGGAAGCCGGCGTGCAAGTCGTTTACGGTGTGGTTGGCCACAAGACCCACGCCAAAATGCTGCTGGTGGTGCGCCGTGAGGCCGGCAAACTGCGCCGCTACGTGCATCTGGCGACCGGCAACTACCACGCCGGCACCGCACGCGCGTATACCGACATCGGCCTGATGAGCGCGCACCCGGAGATCGGCAGCGATGTCCACCAGATCTTCCAGCAAGTCAGCGGCCTGGCGCCGGCAATCAAGCTCAAGCGCCTGCTGCAGGCGCCGTTCACCTTGCACGCCGGCATCATCGAAAAAATCGGCCGTGAAGCCAAGCACGCGCGCGCCGGCCGCGTCGGTCACATCATTGCCAAGATGAACGCACTGACCGAGCCGATGGTGATCCGCGCCCTGTACCAAGCCTCGCAGGCCGGCGTCACAATCGAGTTGATCGTGCGCGGTGCCTGCGCATTGCGTCCTGGCGTCGCCGGCATCTCCGACAACATCCGTGTGCGCTCGGTGGTCGGCCGCTTTCTCGAACACACCCGCATCGCCTGGTT
>PFJA01000028.1 GCA_002782905.1 Lysobacterales bacterium CG_4_10_14_3_um_filter_64_11 | reverse complement strand
GTCATGGCCTTCGGCACGCTGCGGTTTGCTGGCATCGAGCTCGAACTCGGCAAGCATGGCGCCGGTCGTGATGATGTCACCGGCGTTGCCGGCCAGCTTGAGCACTTTGCCCGATACCGGCGATGGCACATCCACGACGGCTTTGGCGGTTTCCATCGAAACCAGCGGCGCATCGAGGGCAATGCTGTCGCCCGGCTTGACCAGCCATTCGACGATGGTGGCATCGGGCAGGCCTTCACCGAGGTCGGGGAGGAAGAAGGTTTTGGTTTCGCTCATGGTGGGGGCTCTGATGATGTCGGGGCTCGGGGCGACAAGATTGCGAATCTCATGTAGGTCGGATCAAGCGCCGTCAGGCGCGGGTCTCATGTCGGTCGGATCTAGCGCCGCCAGGTGCGGGTCTCATGTCGGTCGGATCAAGCGCCGCCAGGCGCGGGTCCGACCTACGACTTGAACTTGGTTTGCGTTAGTTTGCGTCCTTCGCGGACATCCGCTCTGGCTGGTGCGTGGTTGCTGGCGCGTTTCCGAGCCCCGGCATTATCCCGCCGCCAGTGTGCGTTTTACCGCGGCCACGATTTTCTCGACACTCGGCAGGTACTTCATCTCCAATCGGAACAGCGGAATGGGCACATCGTAACCGGTGACGCGCTCAACCGGAGCGAGCAGGTCGTACATCGATTTTTCAGCCAGTTGCGCGGCGATTTCGGCGCCGAAGCCAGCGGTGCGCGCAGCTTCATGCACGATCACGCAACGGCCGGTTTTTTGCACCGATTCGTGGATGGTGTCGAAATCCAGTGGCTTGAGCGTGGCGACATCGATCACCTCGGCGCTGATGCCGTCGGCCGCCAGCGCATCGGCGGCTTCCAGGGTTTCCTTGACGTGTGCGCCCCAGGTCACCAGCGTGACATCGCTGCCGTCGCGCAGCACGAAGCAGACATCCAGCGGCAGCGCTTCGCCGTCATCGGGCACCAGCTCCTTGTATTGCCGATAGATGCGCTTGGGCTCCATGAAGATCACCGGGTCCGGATCGCGGATCGCCGCGAGCAACAGGCCATAGGCGCGCGCCGGTGAACTGGGCAACACCACGCGCAGTCCCGGCACGTTGGTGAACAGCGACTCGTTGGCTTCGCTGTGATGCTCAGGGGCGCGGATGCCGCCGCCCCAGGGCACACGCAACACCATCGGGCAACTGAGCCGGCCACGGGTGCGGGTGCGCAGACGCGCGGCGTGACAGATGATGTGATCGAGCATCGGGTAGACGAAACCATCGAACTGCACTTCGGCGATCGGCTTCATGCCCTGCGCCGCCAAACCGACGCTGAGGCCGGCGATGGTGGTTTCGTCGAGCGGGGTATCGAGCACGCGCTGATCGCCGAAGCGTTGTTGCAGGCCGGCGGTCGCGCGAAACACGCCACCATTGACGCCGACGTCTTCGCCGAGAATCAGAACATTCTTGTCATTGGCCATTTCCCAGGCCAATGCCTGGGTGATCGCCTCGATCAGGGTGATGGGAGTGGCTTGCTTGCTCATGGCTTGCGCGCCTCCCAGGCCAGCGCCTGTGCGCGCTGCGCCGCAACGTCGTGCGGCAACTCGGCGTAAAGATAATCAAACATCGACTCCAGCGGTTGCGTGCGGCTGGCAAGGTAGGCGTCCACTTCGGTGTCGATGCGTTTGCCGCACTCGATTTTCCACTCGGCTTCGCGTTCGTCGTCCCAGACTTTTTGGCCGACCAGCCAGGCGCGCAGGCGAATCAGCGGCTCGCGTTCCCATGCCGCCTTGACTTCCGCTTCGCCACGGTAGCGACGCGCATCATCAGCGGTGGTGTGGTCGCCAAGGCGGTAGGTGACCAGCTCGATCACGCTACCGCCGTTGCCGGCACGGGCGCGCGCCAGCGCTTCATCCATCGCCGCGCGCACCGCGATGATGTCGTTGCCATCGACCTGGATGCAGAACAAGCCGCCGGCGATGCCTTTTTGCGCCAACGTCTTGGCGCCGGTCTGCGCCGAGCGCGGCACCGAGATCGCCCATTGATTGTTGATGATGCACAACACGAATGGCAGGTTGTAGGCGCCCGCCGAGTTGATCGCGGCATAGGTGTCGGCCTTGGAGCTGCCGCCATCGCCAACACAGGCAACGGCAACTCGCTTCTCGCCGCGCAGCTTGAAAGCCAGTGCGGCGCCGGCGGCATGCAGGCATTGCGTGCCGATCGGCACGCACCAGGCGAAATCTTGGCGCGGCACGGCAAAATCGCTGCCGCGCTCGTCGCCGCCCCAATACATCAGCACCTCGCGCGGCTGCACCCCACGCATGAACTGCGCGCCGTATTCGCGGTAACTGGGGGCAAACACATCTTCGGGGCGCATCGCCGAACCAATGCCGATATGCGCGGCTTCATGGCCAAGGCAGGAGGCGTAAGTGCCCAGCTTGCCGGTGCGTTGCAATGCCACCGATTTGCTGTCGAAGGTACGCACCAGCAGCATCTGTTTGTAAAGTTCAACCAGGTTTTTACTATCCTTGGCGAACCTCGGCATTGTCTTGTGCAGTGGCTTGCCATCGGGAGCGAGGTACTGCAGGTAATCAATCTCGAAACTGGCGACCGTTGTCATCATCAATCGCAATGCGGAGCGGAGTGCTATTGATAGCAGGCATGGGCCCTGCAAAGCAAGGCGCATTGCGGCATTGAGGCGCAAAGGGCGCGACCGAAGCCGCGCCCTTTGTGTTGTTGTTAGACGCTGATCGGTGTCGGCTCAACGGCCACGACGCACCACCAGCACGGCATTGACAGCGTGGTTGTTGTAGCCCACGGGGTCAGCGGTGGCGCTGTCGAAATCAGCCAGCACGCCGAGCAGGCCGACCCGCAAATCGGTGCGGGTGGCGAAGTTCAGTGCCAGCGTCTGGCTCTCGCCGGAGGCCATGAAGCCGATCCGGTGACAATCCACCGCCACCAGCGTGCTGCTGCCGATTGCGACCGGGGCGTCGCAGCTCCAGCCATCACCAGCAACGCTGTCAAGCTGGCCAATCCGGGTGTCAAAACGCAGTTGCAGATGCGGGTTGAGCGCCGGGTTGGGGCCAGTATTGCTCAGGGTTGCCGCAAACACGGCGTTGCTGCCGGCAAACACCAGCGGCGGGCGCGGGCCCTTGAGCCGGATGCCAAGGTCGGCACGGCGCGCGGTTGGCACCGCCAGATACGCCACCACCGGGTCGTGATCCGATACCCGCATCGGCACGCCGGCATCGCCGAAGTTATCGTTGCCAAAATCGGCATTGATGCGTGCGTGTTCGATGCGCACCGATGACGCTGAATCCAGCACTGCCTGATTGACCACGACGTGATCGAGCGTCTGCGCACTGCCATCGAATACGAACGAGTAACGGTCATCGACCGGCGCGGTGTTGGTCATGTTCAGCAGCGGCGGAAACACCGGGCTGTCGAGATGCGTCAGTACCTCATTCGCTGCCGCCTGCTGGCCAGTGATGATGCCCATCACATCGGCGAGACCATCGCTGAACTCGTAGGCGTTGAAATCGCCGAGCAGCACGATGCGTTCAGCGGGGTTGGCGGCTTGCCGCGCCTGCACCAGATCGGCCAGAAACAGCGCCTGCCGTGCGCGCTTGTCGCGCACCCGATCGCCGGCCGTCGGCCAGCCGTTGCTGCCCGCTGCCGCACTGTTGACGTCGTTCAACGAGCGCAGGTGGTTGGCGATCACGGTGAGGTCGTACTGGGCGCCGTTGGCGGCGTTCACGGTTGCCGACAGCCGCAGCGGCGGGCGATCGTTGAGGATCGAGGCAGAGCCGTTGGGATTGCTGATCACCGCGTCCTTGCCTTCCTGCACCACGGCGTTGACGTTGACCCGCGGCAGACCGGATGCCACTTCGGCGCTGCTCACCAGAAACCCGACATCGATGCCACCGACATCATTGCCCTCGGCCAGATAGGCCACGTAACGCGGGTTGCGTGCGCAGGTGCCAGGCACGTTGTCGTTGACCGCATTGGCGAGCGCGGTCAGCGCATCGATGCCTTCCACTTCCACTACGCCAAGGATGTCGGGCGTGTGCAGGAACTGGCACAGGGCATTGGCCGTCTTGCGCAGACGCGCCTGAAACGCAGCCGGGGTGAGCGTCGGCGAACTGCCGGTGTTGTTGGCGGCGCTGTCGTCGAAGAAGCGCAAAATGTTGAAGCTGGCGACGGTGATCTCGCCCGCGCCGGGCACGCTGACGGCGGTCGGGGTGGCGTTGTCGATCACGGTCGCATTCACGCCCGGATCGGGCAGCACGGTGTAGCGGGCGGTGCCGTAATCGAGCACGCCGACCAAGCCGCTGACGGTGGCGCCGGCATCGACCGAGATCAGGGTAACGCCGTCGCCGCGGCTGTCCACGCGCAGGATTTCCGGGTTGCCGTCATAGCGCGGCGGCATCAAGGTGGCGGGAATCGGCGCCACGTCGAGCACGCTGATGCCCGGTTCGCGGAACGGCCGCGCAACGCCAGCCGGCACGCCCAGAAACACGCCATTGCTGGTCGAGGTGGCCTGGCTTTCGTTGATGTTGCCCTGCACCGGGCCGGTAACGACCAGCTCCGGGACGATTACGCGCATGCCCTCGTAGCGTTCCAGGAAATCGGTGTCGCTGGCGGCGTTCAATACGCTGGCATCGATCACGATCGGCTCGGGCAACGGGTTGCCGGTGCTGAGCACGCTGGTGGTGGCGAAGGTCAGTTC
The DNA here is from genome assembly GCA_002782905.1 of Lysobacterales bacterium CG_4_10_14_3_um_filter_64_11. Lineage (GTDB taxonomy): Bacteria > Pseudomonadota > Gammaproteobacteria > Xanthomonadales > Xanthomonadaceae. Next base: position 12,527 of record PFJA01000028.1, on the reverse strand, counting down.
GGTTACCGGCAACTGATTGACGTTCGAGGACGGGGTGAACTCGGCCACCGTGCCACGCACCTGCACGCGGTTGCCGACTTGCGCTTCCACCGGCGCGCCAGCGCTGGTGGTGAACACGAACACGCCTTGCGAGGTCAGCGGGTCGCTGTCTTCCTCGCCGGGTGCGCTTTGCACGAAGAAGCCGTTGAACTTGCGCAAGGTGACGATGCCTTCGACCGCAACCAACTCACCCAGCAACGGCGAGCGATTGCCCGCACCTTGCAATTCGTGAATGGCAACCACGGTCACCGGCGGCGGTGGCGGTGGCGGCGCCAGACAATCCTTGATCGGCGCAGTGCTGTTGCGCGGTGTCGGCGCGGTGATGCTGAAGTCGGCGTTGTTGTTGCGGCTGTTGCTGCAGCCATCTTCCTTGCGCACAGCGGCAGTGGTGTTGCTCAGATTGCCGGTGGGCGAGCCCAGCGCGCAGCTAGCGCTGGTGCCGTAGCCGATCAGATCGATCAGGCTGGCATCGGCGGAAGGACAGGCGCCGGACAGCGCGGTGGCGGAATTGACCAGCGCCACCTTGCCGGCACTGCCGCTCATGGCGATGGTGCCGATGCTGTCCGGCGTTGGCAGATCCACACTGCCGCCACTGCCGGCCGCGTGTTGGATCAGGAAGTAGCCGCCAGCGGCGATGCTGCCACTGAGGGCCGTGCGCTGCCAGGTCGAGCCGCCGGATGAAGCGTACTGCACACTCCAGCCGTTCAGGTCGACCGGGTCGCTGCCGTTGTTGAACAACTCGACAAAATCGTTGCGCAAGGTGGTGCCGGAATTGCCGCCGCCGCCGTAAACCTGACTGACCACGACATCGGCTTGTGCGGATATGGCAAAGAAGCTGAAGGCAACGAATGCCGCTGTGCGTAGCTGGTGTAGACGAATCATGAACTTCTCCCCGGCATGAAGCCGCTGGTTGCCCCGCAGCGGATAGTGGCTGTGATGCTCGCGATGTGAATCGGGTCACATTTTTCCGCGTAGTCTAGGCCATGCGCAGCGACAGTTCCATGACAAAGGTGCCCATGGTGGCGTGTGTCGAAGTTGGCTAACATATTGATCGTGTTGGATACGGGTGAATGCGATGGGCAATGAGCACACGTTGCGCCCGCTGGAAGCGGGGATTACCCGCGATCTGCACGAGCGGATCAGCTACGGCGGTTACCTGAAGCTGGACACCCTGCTGGCGGCGCAGCAACCGCTCAGCGAACCGCTGCGTCACGATGAAATGCTGTTCATCATTCAACATCAGGTGGCCGAACTGTGGCTCAAGCTGATCGTGCATGAGTTGTGCGCCGCGATCACCCACTTGCAGGCCGATGATCTGGGCCCGATGCAGAAAAATCTGGCGCGCGTCAAACAGGTGCAGCGCCAGTTGTTCGAGCAATGGGCGGTGCTGGAAACCCTGACTCCGAGTGAATACCTCGCGTTTCGGCCGGCGTTGGGCGATGCCTCGGGGTTCCAGTCGCTGCAATACCGGTTGGTCGAGTTCATGCTCGGCAACAAGAACGCGCAGATGATCGCGGTGTTTGCTCATGATTCGGCAGCGCAGGCGCAATTGCGAGCCGTGCTCGAAGCCCCCAGCCTGTACGACGAGTTCTTGTTGCACCTGCATCGACAGGGGCACGCAATCCCGGCGCAGTGCGTCCGCCGTGACTTCGCGCAGCCACATGGTTTCACGCCGGCGCTGGTGCCGGTGCTGGCCGCGATCTACCGCGATCCACAGACGCACTGGCAGGCCTACCACCTGTGTGAGCTGCTGATCGATGTCGAAGCCAGTTTTCAGCTATGGCGTTTTCGCCACATGAAAACGGTGGAGCGCATCATCGGCCATCAACGCGGCACCGGTGGCAGTTCCGGCGTCGGATTTCTCAAGCAGGCGCTGGACTTGCGCTTCTTCCCGGAGTTGATTGCGCTGCGCAGTGAACTGCCCTGAGCGCGACGCGCTGGCGGCTGATGCCTGTGCCGGGTTTGACTCGCAGCCTCAGTGCGAGTAAACCTTGCCGACCTGTTGCGCACCATGAAGGCGCGGTTAACGCGTCCCGTCGCAACGTTCCGCAACCATCGATGCAGGGGAGATGCCGCATGAGTAGCGCCGCCGTCAACAATAACGCCTACATCCCACCGCCTGCCGGCGAGGTGATGGGGCATCCGCGTCAGCTCTGGATGCTGTTCATGACCGAGTTCTGGGAGCGCTTTGCGTTCTACGGCATGCGTTGGGCGCTGACCTTGTACATCGTTGCCCAGTTCTTCGACGGCGATGCCAGTGGCCAGGCCTATGCCAGCCGCACCTATGGCGCGTTTCTGGCGCTGGTTTACGCCACCGCCATCTTTGGTGGCTATGTCGCTGATCGGGTGATCGGTTACCAGCGTTCGATCCTGCTCGGCGCGGTGGTGTCGGCGGTCGGCTATTTCATGATCATGCTGCCCAATCAGGATATCTTCCTGCTCGGTCTGGCCACGATCATCGTCGGCAATGGCCTGTTCAAGCCCAATATCTCGACCATGGTCGGCCAGTTGTACGCGCCGGGCGATGGCCGACGCGATCGCGGCTTCACCATTTTCTACATGGGCATCAACGCCGGTGCGCTGGTGTCGCCACTGATTACCGGCTGGCTGGCCAGCGTGATCACCGATACTCCGATGCAACAAAACTACAAGGTGGTATTTGCCGCCACCGGCATCGGCATGGTCATCAGTACCCTGTGGTTCTGGTTCGGCCGCCGCGCGCTCGGCCCGATCGGCCGGCCACCCGTGGATCGCGATGGCCGCAAGTCGATGTCGCTGGTCACCATCGGCGCCGTTCTGGCCGTGCCGGTGGTGTATCTGCTGATGGCCAAGGCCGGCGCGACCATTCTGGCGTGGCTGCTGGCTGCATTGTTCATCGGTCTGGCGCTGATGCTGCTGATCGAGGCCCTGCGCGAAGGCAGCGTGGCGCGCGACAAGGTGGTCGCGATGCTGCTGCTGTTTACCTTCAACGTGCTGTTCTGGATGTTCTTCGAACAGGCCGGCAGCTCGTTCAACTTCCTCGCGCAGAATCTGGTCAATCGTGAGATGTTCGGGGGCTGGGTATTCCCGGTCGGCTGGTTCCAGTCGGTCAACCCGGCCTCGATCGTGATTCTAGCGCCGCTGGTGGCGGTGGCCTGGGGCTGGCTGGCCAAACGCAACATCGAACCCTCGATCCCGCGCAAGTTCGGCCTCGGCCTGTTGTTCAATGCGGCGGCGTTCGTGGTGCTGATCTTCGCGCTCAACTCGTTGGTCGGCAGCAATGGCCTGATTCCGTTCTGGCCGCTGGTGCTGGTGTACGTGATGCAGACCGTTGGCGAGCTGTGCCTGTCGCCGATCGGGCTGTCGATGGTGACCAAGCTGGCGCCATTGCGCTATGTCGGGCTGGCGATGGGCGGCTGGTTCTTGTCCACTGCGATCGGCAACAACCTCTCGGGCATCTTTGCCGGCCATGTCAGCGGCGAGACCGGCATGACCGTGCAATCGGCACTGGAAGGTTTCACCTTCAGCTTCTGGTTGCTTGCCGGCGCCGGCGTATTGCTGTTCCTGATCGCCCCACTGATCAACAAGCTGATGCACGGCGTGCGGTAGCGCCGGCGGCATGCGCCGCAACCGCCTGCCGGCAGGCCCGGGTGCGCCGCTCGGTGCGGCCGCCCGGGCGCATTCGCAGGAGGCGAGGCGGCACCCCGCGCCGGCTATAACGGGTGTCGCACCGCCATTTGCCCTGCATGGCGAACGATTCGCGTGCTCCCGCGCGCAGCGTTGTTGCCCGGCAGTGCGTGGTTTGCAGGTGCGTGAACGCGCGATGCGACGTGCCGGCGTCACCAGCTGCAACGTACATGCGGATAGCGGTGGGATTTTTCGTCAGCGGTAATCAGCGGGACGTTCAACTCGCACGCCAACGCTATGATGATCCGATCCGCCGGGTCTTTGTGGAACTCACCCGGCAAGTTCACCGATTGCGCCGCGACGCGAGCGGTGATCGGCACGATGGCAACGCCGTCGATGCTCTCGATCGCGCAGCCAGTCGTTCAGCTCCATCGCCAACGCCATGCGTCCGCGCTGTACCAGCGTGGCAAGCCCCCATGCGCTGATTGCCGACACCAATACCTGTGCGTTGCTGGTCAGCGAGTCCTCGATAAGCGCCTTCGCGGTTGCGGCCAAGCGCGCATCGCCACTGACCCACCGGGCCAAGGAGGGGTGTCGAGTACGATCAAATCAGTGCTTCCCAGTCGTCTTCCGCCACCGGTTCGAGTGGCGCGTCGTAGCGCAACACCGAGCCTTTGAGCTTGTCGCGCACATCGCTCGCGTTGCTCAGGTACTTGCGCACAATCAGGGTGCGATTGCCGTGATCGGTGACGATCACCGGTGCGTTCACCTGTGGAGCCCACCCGGTGGGCGCCTGTCGGGTTTCGCTGCACTCTGCGCATCGCTACGGACTCGGCTTTGTGCTCTGCGTTGCGCTCTTGGCGTCCCTTGCGAACCCATAAGGTGCTGTTGTTCAACGGGTAGCGCATCGCCGCGCGCGCCAATCAACACAAGCACGTTGCGGCCCTGAAAGGCTGAATAACTCGGCTCAGCCTGGATGCGTGGTGGCGTGGTGCGCCAAGGCGCGAGGCGGCACGCCATGCCGGCTATAATGGCTGCCCCGCCGCCGTTTGCCCTGCATGACGAACGATTCGCACCCTCCCGCGCGCAACGCGGCTGCCCAGCGATACCAGCAATCCATCCGCTTGTCGGTTGCGCCGATGATGGACTGGACCGACCGCCATTGTCGCGTCTTTCATCGCCTACTCGCGCCGCAGGCGCGTCTGTACACCGAGATGGTGCATGCGCAGGCGGTGTTGCACGGGGATCGTGAGCGTTTGCTCGGTTTTGCTGTCAGTGAACAGCCGCTGGCATTGCAGTTGGGTGGCAGTGAGCCGGAGTGCCTTGCGCAAGCGGCGCGGATCGGCGCCGACTGGGGCTATGACGAAATCAACCTCAATGTTGGCTGCCCGTCCGACCGCGTCCAGGCTGGGCGCTTTGGCGCCTGTCTGATGCGCGAGCCGGCGCTGGTGGCCGATTGCGTTGCTGCGATGACGGCTGCGGTATCGGTGCCGGTGAGCGTGAAATGTCGGCTGGGCGTGGACGATGCCGATGACTATGTGCCGTTCCGGGCATTTATCGATAGCGTGGCACAGGCCGGCTGCCGGGTGTTTGTGGTGCATGCCCGCAATGCCTGGCTCAAGGGGCTGTCGCCCAAGGAAAATCGCGAGGTGCCGCCACTGCGTTACGGGTGGGCGCACCGGATCAAGCGCGAGCGCCCCGATCTGACCATCGTGCTCAACGGTGGTCTGGACACGCTGGACAAGGTCGCCGACAACCTGCCGCGGGTGGACGGGGTGATGATTGGCCGTGCTGCCTATCACACGCCCTACGTATTGCATCAGATGCAGCAGTTGGTGTTTGCGCCGGGTCAGCCATTGCGTAATCGCGAGCACCTGCTGCGCGCATTTCGCCCGCATGTCGAACAGCAGCTCGCGGCCGGGGTTGCCCTCAAGTACATGGCCCGGCATGTGCTGGGGCTGTACAACGGGCAGCCCGGTGGCCGTCATTTTCGCCAGATACTGAGCCAGGGCTTCACCGAGCGCGCAGCTGGATGGGAGTTGATCGAGGCTGCCATTGCGGCAACCACACCATGCGACGCGGCGGCATGATCACCCGCGATGTTGCTGCATTTGTTGCATACGCTGGTTGCCTGCCGGCCGATTGGGTGGCCGTGCCGCGCGCGGTGTTTCTGGTTTCACCGGATGGCTTCGCACTGGCGCAGCAGTCAGCCAGTGACAATGTCTACATGCAGCCCGGCGGTGCGCTGGATGCCGAGCGCGCGCTCGCGCAACACCGCGGGTTGCAGCGCCGGATCGCGCAAACACTGCCGGCGATCGGCTTTCCCGGCGACCCGGCGACCCCCGATGCGGTATTCGTCAACAATGTGTTTGCCACGGCTGCCGGTCGCTTGTTGATTGCACCGATGCGCCACCCGGTGCGCCAGCGCGAGGCGGAGCGGCGTGATATCCCGGATTTTTTCGAGCAGCTGCTGGGTTATCAGGTGATCGATTTGCGCGGCGGCGCGGGCATTGCCGAATTGACCGGCTCGCTGGTTATCGATCGCGCGCGCGGGTTGGGTTTTTGCGGCTTGTCGTCGCGCTGCGACGCCAGCGGCGCCGCTGCCATGCACGCCGCGTTCGGGCTGCGCGCCACCTTGCTGTTCGATTTGGCAGCGGCCGAATACCACACCAATGTGCTGATGAGTATCCTCGCCGGGCGCGCCGTGGTGGTGTGTGCCGATGGCTTCGCCGACCCGGGCATTGCCTTGGCATTGTCGGCGCTGTACCCGCAGGCGATCAGCCTGGATGCCAGCGAGCGGCTGGGATTTGCCGGCAACTGTATTGCGTTGAGCACCGATAGCGTATGGATGAGCACGCGTGCGGCAGCGGCCTTGAGCACAGTCAGCCGGGCGGCTTTTTCGGCAGCGCAGTTCAGCGTGATTGCGGTACCCTTGGATGAACTGGAAAAGGCCGGCGGCAGCCTGCGCTGTTGCGTCGCCGAGATTTTTTAACAGCCTGTCGGGCTTGATCGATGGTAGCGAGGGCAAGCCGGTTTGAGACCGATTTTCCGTTCTTTTGTGGCGAATGGCCGGGCCATTCAACGAAAAAGAGCGAAAAAATGTGACCAATCTCGGCTTTTCCGCAGTAGATCAGCGTCAGGTCTGACAGGTTGCTCGAGACTGGATTGCTTCGCTGCGCTCGCAATGACGAACAGCGGAGCAGGTTGCCCAGTTTAAGCGCTGATTCACCGCCCGGCAGCGACACTTGTCCGGGCGTCCACTTCGGATGCGGGAAGCACTGACATGATGATGACACGTGGCATGCTGTTGGTTTTGCTTGGTCTGTTGCTGGCCGCGTCAGCGGCTGCCCGCGACAAGCGCGATACGCAAACCGAGCAGAGCCGGCCACTGCGCGAGTCGGTGCGCGCCGTTGAACGCGACACCGGCGGCGAGGTTTTGCGTGCCGAACGGGTGGCGCAGGATGGCCGCGATGTCAATCGGATCAAGGTAATCACTCCGGAAGGGCGCGTGCGTGTGTATCGTGAGGATGCGCGCGGCGACAAGAAGGCCGGGCGCAAGGGCAAGGACAAGGACGACTGAGCACGGTGCTCGTCGTTGGGCTGCATCCAAGGAGATGAAGTGATGCGTATTTTGCTGGTTGAGGATGAAGCCCCGTTGCGCGAAACGCTGGCCGCACGGCTCAAGCGCGAGGGGTTTGCCGTGGATGCTGCGCAGGATGGCGAAGAAGGCCTGTATCTTGGCCGCGAGATGCCATTCGATGTCGCGATCATCGATCTGGGCCTGCCCAAACTGTCCGGTATGGATTTGCTGCGCGCGCTGCGCGCCGATGGCCGCAAGTATCCGGTGCTGATCCTGACCGCACGTTCCAGTTGGCAAGACAAGGTGGAAGGGCTAAAGGCCGGCGCCGATGACTATCTGGTCAAGCCGTTCCATGTCGAGGAATTGATGGCGCGGCTCAATGCGTTGCTGCGCCGCGCGGCAGGTTGGAGCAAGCCGACGCTGGAGTGTGGGCCGATCGTGCTCGATCTGGCGGCGCAGGCGGTGTCGGTTGCCGGCGTTGGCGTTGAGCTCACCAGTTACGAATACAAGGTTCTGGAGTACCTGATGCTGCATGCCGGTGAGTTGGTGTCCAAGGCCGACTTGACCGAGCACATCTATCAGCAGGATTTCGACCGCGACTCCAACGTGCTGGAGGTGTTCATCGGCCGCCTGCGCAAAAAACTCGACCCGGACACCCAGATCAAGCCGATCGAGACGGTACGCGGCCGCGGCTACCGCTTTGCCCTGCCGCGCAACGTCTAAGCCCGCGCGCTGCGGGCAGCGGGGCAAGTGCAATGCCTGATACCAAGCTGAGCCGGTTGTCGCTGCAAGGGCGGCAGTTGTTGGCGGCCAGCCTTGGCCTGATTGCCTTTCTCGGGCTTACCGGTTTTGCGCTGGACCGCGCGTTCACCGAAACCGCCGAGAATGCCCTGCGCGAGCGCCTGAAGAGCTATACCTACGCCTATTTTGGCGGCATGGATTTCTCCCGCGGCAAAGTGCTGTTGCCGCCCGAGGTCGCACCCGACCCGCGTTTCAACCGGCCCGGCAGTGGCCTTTATGCCGTCGCACGTGGTGACAACGAGCCGTGGCAATCGCAATCGGTACTGGGCCAGCCGTTGCCGCTGGATGCGCAGCTTGCGCCGGGCGTGCAGCGCTTCGACGGGCCACTCAAGATTAGCGACCGCGACGGTCGCAAGCTGAAGGTCTATCACTTCGCCATGGGTTTGATCTGGGATCAGGATGGCATTGGTGCGCACGATGATATTGCGCTCACGTTCCACGTGTTCGAGGACGCCGCGGTTCTTGATGACCAACTGGCGATTTTTCGGCGTGCGCTATGGGGTTATCTGGGCGCCGCTGCCCTGTTGCTGCTGTTGTTGCAGGTTGGCATCTCGCGCTGGAGCTTGCGTCCCTTGATGCGGGTAGCGCGTGACATGGCGCGGGTGAAAAACGGCGAGGTTGAGCGCTTGCCTGGCCAGCAGCCGCTCGAATTGCAGCCACTGACCGGCAGCATCAACGCCTTTATCGCCAGCGAGCGCGAGCACATGACGCGCTACCGCAACACGCTGGCGGATCTGGCGCACAGTCTGAAAACGCCGCTGGCGGTGATCCGCGCCCGGCTTGAAGCCGATGACGAGGACTTGCGGCAGACCGTTCATGCGCAAATCGATCGCATGAGTGAAATCGTCTCGTATCAGCTGGCCCGCGCCGCGCGCTCGGGGCACCGCCTCTATCACACCCCGGAACCGATTTCCGGGCACGCCGAAAGCCTGGTGCAGGGGCTGGAAAAGGTATACGCCGGGCGCGGCGTGCTGTGCGAGTTCGAACTGGACCCGGATGCCCGTTTTCAGGGCGAAGTGGGTGATCTTCTGGAAGTGCTCGGCAATTTGCTGGAAAACGCCTTCAAATGGGCACGGTCGCGGGTGTTGCTGAGCACACGGGTGGAAGCACGCGCCGGTTCGTCCGGCCGCCGCCTGTGCATTGCGGTGGAGGACGACGGGCCGGGCATCGCCGATGCCCAGATCGAGCGGGTTTTGCAGCGCGGCGTGCGTGGTGATGAACAGGTGCAAGGCCATGGCATCGGCCTGGCGATTGTGCAGGACATCGTGCGCAATTATGCGGGCGAGATGATGGTGGACCGCTCGCCGGAACTCGGCGGCGCCCGTTTCACCTTGCGTTTTCCGCTGTCGCGCTGAAGCTCAGCGGAACATGCCGGGCAGGAAACGATGCCAGCGCGTTGGCATGTGATAGGCGCGCTCGCAACGCGTGCAGTCGCCCTTCGCGCCGTTAGCTGGCTCCGTTTTCGCCTTGCCGGTGCCGCCGGCCGTCACGCTGGCGGATTGCGCCGGGTCGAGGCCCTGGTGCGTGGCATCGCTCTGCGTGTGGTGCAGTGGTGCCGTCGCGAGCAGGCTCAACAGCACCACAAGGGCAAGACGTTTCATCGGCGGCCGCCTTCGGATCACCCTTGCACAGATGCATGAACGGCGCGAAAGGTTGCATCGCGTGTGGCGATGGCAGGCTGCCAGCGGTCACGTTCGCTGCGTTGCAGCATGGCGAATCGCGCCGATTCCGGCAGACTCGGCAGACATGAACGCCCTGACTAGCCAACCTGTACTGTTTCCGGTGCGACGGATATCCACCCCGGCCCTGCGTCGGGCGCTGATTGCCGGCGCCCGCCGGGTGATCGCCGATCGCGATGTACTCAACCGAATCAACGTGTTTCCGGTCGCCGATGGCGATACCGGCAATAACATGGCATTCACTCTGGGCACGGTGCTCGCGGGCGCGTTGAGCCGCCGTGCGGTGCATGCCGGCGAGTTGTTGCGGCAGGTCGGCGCCGATGCCATCGATGGTGCGCGCGGCAATTCCGGTGCGATATTGGCGCAATTTCTGCAGGGCATGTCCGAGGCCGTGGCAGCCGTGCCGGTGCTCGATACCGCCAACCTGAGCCGTGCCGTGCGGCGCGGCGCCGATGCGGCGCGGGCGGCATTGAGTGAACCGCGCGAAGGCACCATTCTCAGTGTTATCCATGCGTTCGCCGAAGCCCTGCAGCATGGGCACGGCCAACGCGATATGGCTGGCTGGATTCATCATGCCTTGTTGCGGGCCCGTGAAGCGCTGGCCGAAACGCCAAAGCAATTGGCGGTTCTGCAAAAGGCCGGCGTGGTCGATGCCGGTGCCCAGGGTTTTGTCGATCTGATCGAGGGCGTGGTCGAGTTCATCCAGCAGCGGCGCGGTGCCGATGCATGGCCCAGTGCACTCGGTGTTGCCGACCTCGATGACCTGGCCGACGACGAAGCCGCGGTGGCGCATCGCGATGCCTGCGGCGACGCCGACCATCGCTGGTGCAGCGAATGTTTGATTCTGGCCGAATCGATCGATCGCGATGCGTTGCGCGCACAGGTGGCGGCGTTGGCGGCATCGAGCGTGGTGATTGCCGGTTCGCCGACCCGGGTGCGGGTGCACGCCCATGTCAGCGACCCACAGGCGCTGTTCGAGGTCTGTGCGTGTTTTGGCGTGATCGAGGCGTGCAAGGCCGATGACATGTACGCGCAGCAACGCGCGGTGGCCGCCGGCACCGCGGTTGCGATTGTCACCGACAGCGCGGCGGATTTGCCGCTGGCGCTGATCGAGCAATTGCATATTCATGTGGTACCGCTGCGCATCAATTTTGGCGATCGCGATTATCTCGACAAGGTGTCGCTCTCGCCAGCGGAGTTCTATCGCAAGTTGCGCAATGCCGATGTGTTGCCGCGCACCAGCCAGCCGCCGCCCGGCGATTTTCGCCGCCAGTTCGAGTTTTTGCTGGCACATCACCCCAGGCTGATCTATGTCGGCCTGTCGCGCGCGGTGTCCGGCACCCTGCAATCGGCCGAGTCGGCTGCGGCGCGTCTGGATGCCGACCGCACCACGGTGTTCGACACCGCCAACGCCGCCGGTGGGCAAGCGCTGCTGGCGATTGCCGCCGCCGAGCTTGCGCTGGCAGGCGCTGACACGCCCACCATCCTCGGTGCGCTGGAACGCCTGCGTCCGCTGACCCACACCTTTGCCCTGGCGCGTGATATCAGCCATGCCGTGCGCGGTGGCCGGGTGCCGGCCTGGGCCAAGCCGCTGGCGCAATGGCTGGGTCTGACCCCGATCGCGCAGGTCAGCGCTGCCGGCAAGTTGCGCGTGGTATCGGCACTGTTGGGCAGCCGGCGCGCACCCACGCGCTTCGCGCGTTATGTGGCCAAGCGGGTGGATCACAGCCAGCGCTGGCGGCTGGTCGTCGGCCATTGCGACAGCCCGGCGGACGGCGCCGCCCTGCGCGATGCGCTGGCGCGTCTACTCGATTGCGAATCGGCCTGGCTGGTCGAAACCGGGCCAGCGGTGGGTGCGCACGCCGGGCCCGGTGCGCTGGTGGTGTCGTTGCAGCCGTTTTCGACGCGTTGCTCATGACGCGCGCAACATCACTATCGCTTGCCGCATAATTCGCCGATGCTGATTTCCTTGTTACTGCTGGTGGGCGCGTATCTGCTCGGCTCGCTGTCGGGCAGCCTGCTGCTCGGGCGTTGGCGTGGCGTGGATGTGCGCCGCCATGGCAGTGGCAATGCGGGTGGCACCAATGCCTTGCGCACGCTGGGCTGGAAGTTCGCGCTCGGCGTGGTGCTGATCGATGTCGGCAAGGGTGCCGTGGCCACCTGGCTGGCACTGCGTTTCGCGCCGCCGGATGCACCAGTCGATGCGCTCGCACTGGCTTGGTCAGCGGCCCTGCTGGCAATTGCCGGCCATACCTGGCCGCTGTTCTACGGATTTCGCGGCGGCAAGGGCGCGGCAACCCTGCTCGGGGCACTGGCGGTGATCTGGCCGTGGTCACTGCCGTGGTTTCTCGGGGTCTGGCTGATCATTATCGGTGTCAGCGGCTATGTCGGCCTGGCAACGATACTGGCGACGCTCGGCTTGATCGTGGTTGCGGCACTGGCTGGCAATGCCATGCAATCGGGATTTGCAGTCGGTACCGCGGCGTTGATCGTTTACAACCATCGCGACAACATTCGCCGGCTGCTGGCCGGCAACGAAGCGCGCTTTGAACGCGCGCGGATTTTGCTGCGCCCGTTGCGGTCGCGCCGGTGAGCGATGAGCGGCGCCTGCTGCATCACCTCGGGCAAGGGCCATGCCGCGGGCAGGTACTCGCTGCGGCGCTGGGACTAAGTCGCGCTGCGATCTGGAAGCGGATACAGGCATTGCGTGCCGCGGGCCTTGAGATCCACGCCGATCGACGCTGCGGTTATGCGTTGGCCACGCCGTTGGACCTGCTCGATGCAGCAACCATTCGCCGCATGCTGCCGCGCGCGCTTGATGC
>PFJA01000145.1 GCA_002782905.1 Lysobacterales bacterium CG_4_10_14_3_um_filter_64_11 | reverse complement strand
CCGCAGTTCGTCATGCCCGCCTTCGCGGGCATGACGACGATAAAGTATGGGCCGACGGGGGCATGGCATGACGCCCGCCTTTGCGCGCGGGCGCGTGCTGGGCGACAATCGCGCCCCCTGAACTTTTTGGTGTGTACCGTGATGGCTGCGCAGTTTTCCGAGTTTGTGAGTGAACATGCGGCGCTGGCATTGGCATTTGCCGGCGTCACCGTGGCGTTGCTGTACACCGAGTTGAGCCGGCTGACGCGTGGCTACAAGGCGATCACCCCGGCGCAGCTCACCGCCCTGATCAACCACGAAAACGCGCTGGTGATCGATATTCGCGCCAGCGCCGAGTTCGAAAAGGGCCATATCGTGGGTGCGAAAAACCTGACACCGAGCCAATTCGATCCGGAAAACAAGGTGCTGGCCAAGGTCAAGGAATTGCCCGTGGTGCTGGTTTGCCGCACCGGGATCACCGTCAGCGCGCCCGCCAAACGCCTGCTCAAGGCCGGATTCAGCCGCGTGCATGTGCTCGATGGCGGCATCGCTGCCTGGCAGCAGGCGGAGTTGCCGCTGACCCGCGGCAAATGAGAGCCGGCGGTTAGTTGGTGGCGAGCGGCGAACATGGGATAATCACCGGTCTTGCCCTACCGGTTTCCACTTTCAGGAGTTTTTGCAATGGCTGATACACAAACCAACGGCGCCGCTGGCGCCGCCGAACAGGGCACGCAGGCGCAGTTCAACCTGCAGAAGGTGTACATCAAGGATGCCTCGTTTGAAGCCCCCAACTCGCCGGCAATCTTCACCGAGCAGACGACGCCGGCGCTGCAACTGAACCTGGCGCAGAACGTGACGGTGCTCAGCGAGGGCGTGTTCGAAGTGGTGCTGGCGCTCACCCTCACCTGCACTGCCGGCGAAAAGACCGCGTATCTGGCCGAAGTGAAGCAGGCCGGCATCTTTGCGTTCAGCGGCTTCGATGCCCGTACCCAGGACATGATGCTCGGCATCTACTGCCCGAACACCCTGTTCCCGTTTGGCCGTCAGGCGATCAGCGAGCTGGTGCAGGCCGGTGGCTTCCCGCCGTACCTGCTGCAGCCGATCAATTTCGACGCGCTGTATGCCGAACAACTGCGCCGTCGCAGCGAGGCACAGCAGCCGGCGGCCGATGCCGTCGATGCCAGTTTCGAGCAGGCGAGCGACAGCGATAAAGCCTGATCGCGCATGGACAAGGCCGTGTTGCGGGTTGCCGTGCTGGGTGCCGGCTCGTGGGGCACGGCGCTTGCCATGTTGCTGGCCCGCAACGGCCACGATGTCTGCCTGTGGGGCCGCGATGCGGCGCACATGCAGGCGATCGCGCAGCAGCACGAAAACCCGCGCTATCTGCCCGGCATCGCGTTGCCGGGCAACCTGCGCGCTGTCGCCGACATGGCCGATGCCATCGCTGGCGCGCACTGGCTGCTGGTCGCGGTACCGAGCCACGCCTTCGCCGACACCTTGCGCACGCTGGCGACGTTGCGTCCGGCGCTGAGTGGTATTGCCTGGGCCAGCAAGGGCTTCGAGCCCGGCTCGGGGCGGTTTTTGCATGAAGTCGCCCACGACCACATCGGTGCGGCGATGCCACTGGCGGTGATAACCGGCCCGTCGTTCGCACGCGAGGTGGCACAAGGCCTGCCCACCGCGGTGACCGTGCATGCGCGCGATGATGCGTTCGCCACGCAGGTGGCAGAGGCGCTGCATGGCCCCACCTTCCGTGCCTACACCGGCAACGACATGCTTGGCGCGGAACTGGGTGGCGCGATGAAAAATGTGCTCGCGGTCGCCACCGGCGTTGCCGACGGCATGGCGCTGGGCCTGAACGCACGCGCCGGCCTGATTACCCGCGGTCTCAACGAAATGCTGCGCTTGAACGTCGCCCTCGGTGGCCGCGCCGAGACCCTGATTGGGCTGGCCGGGCTCGGCGACCTGGTGCTGACCTGCACCGGCGATCTGTCGCGCAACCGGCGTCTGGGCCTCGCCCTTGGCCAAGGCCAATCGGTAGCTGCGGCGGTGGCTGCAATCGGCCAAGTGGTGGAAAGCGTGCAGACCGTCGATGAGGTGATGCGGCTGGCCGAACGCCATGGCCTGGACCTGCCGATATCGGCACTGGTGCAGCAGGTATTGCACGAAACCATCACCCCGGCCGAAGGCTTGCAGATGCTGCTCGCGCGCGAGCAAAAGCCCGAGTATCCGGACGGCTTGTTTCGCTAGCAGCGATGCAGGCAAAAAAAGCCCGGCCGAAGCCGGGCTTTTTGGTTTCCCGCTGCTTGCGCGATCAGAAGCTCAGGCGCGGGCCGATGAAGTACTGCTCATCGCCGCTGATGAACTTGGCTTCAGCCACCAGGCCCCATGCCTTGGTGAACTTGTATTGCAGCCCAATCTTGCCGTACACATCGCCGCTGGTGATATCGGTATCCTCGTAACCGGCCAACGCCCAGCCTTCCAGGCGATCCGCCAGCACGCTGCGCACACCCGCTTCGGCGCGCCAGATATCCGGATCAACCAAGCCGTGATCCAGGTTGGCCTTTTCATAGGCGGCACGAACCAGCAGATCGGTGTTTGCATTCAGGCCATAGCGATAGCCCAGACCGATGTTCCACAGGTCGAGATCAACCGGCGTGTTATCGAAGTTGAGCTTGCTGTAACCACCAAACACATGGAAATTGTCGTTGATCGCGTACGAGCCATTCAACGTCGGACCCTCAGCATCCAGGTTCGGGGTGTTGTTGAACAGCGTATAGCCCGCTTCGAGGTAGTTGTAGCTCAGCTCATCCGCGTTTGCAGCGAACGGTAGTGCGGCCGCCAGGGCCAGGGTGATCAAACCGACTTTCATGCATTGCATCCTTGTCAAGTGTTTCTGTTGGGGGAAGCCCCATCGCGGCGATGGGTACGTGCAGTATTGGTGTCGGTTGTCGAACCGACGATTAACCAGCAACAACGACTGCATGCCGATATTCAGACTTGGTTCGGCTGGCAATGATCCCGCGCTCGTCGCATTGCCGTTCCGGCGCTCGGCGCGGTGCGGCTGAACAGGTATGATCGGCGCTGGTTTGCAACTGACATGACTCAGATACAGGGGAATCCATGCACAAGATGGCAACGCCAGGGGCGGCGCTGGTTGTTGGCGCGCTGCTCGCCGGCCCGGCCCATGCCGGCTGGGAGGTAGGTGTTGGTGGCACGCAGAAAATCGATGGCGAGCCAACCTGGCTGACCACGGTGAGCTACGTCACCGCACAAGAGCGCTTTCCGTGGGAACTGATGGCCGGTTACATCAACGGTCGCGGCGCGATTGACCACGGCTCGGTTCCTGACCAATTCCTTGTCGCGGCCAGCAAGCGCTACAATTTCAGCGACACCTTCTACGCCAGTGTCGGTGTGGCGCTCAATGACCGCGATACCGATGTTCTCTCCGGCCACGTGCAGTTTCAGTCGGCGCTCGGCTGGCATTACCAACGTGTCGGTCTGTCGGTTCGGCACCTGTCCAATGCCGGCAGCGAAGGCCGCAATCGCGGCGAGACGTTGCTGTTGTTGCAAGTGGGCTTTTGACGTGCGCGCACCACCCGGTTGACCAGCCCATGGAACGTTACGAACGCATCCTCGCCATTCATCGCGTGCTCAAGAGCGCACGGCACCCGGTGTCGTTGGCGTGCTTGCTCGACGAGACCGGTGCCTCGCGCGCCACCCTGTATCGCGACATCGCGTTTTTGCGCGACGCGCTGGGCGCGCCACTGGACGCCGACGGCGATGGCCGGGTCAGCTATCGCGGTGACGAGGCCGAGCGCTTCGAGCTGCCCGGGTTGTGGCTGAGCCCGGAAGAACTGCATGCGCTGCTCGCAACGCACCAATTGTTGACGCGCACCGGGCCGGATGTGCTGGGCAGCGCACTGGCACCGCTCAAGGGCCGCATCGATGCCTTGTTGGCACAACAGGCGGGCGGCAAACGCTGGCCGATGGAGCGGGTGCGGGTGATCGCCACGGGTACGCGGCGGCTGGATGAACACGCGTTTCGCACGGTGGCCACCGCCGTGCTCGAACGCAAGCGCCTGAACTTCGACTACCGTGCGCGTTCCACCGACGCCGCCAGCAAGCGCAGCGTATCGCCGCAGCGGCTGACGCACTACCGCGACAACTGGTATATGGATGCCTTTGATCACGAGCGCGAGGCCTTGCGCAGCTTTGCCGTCGATCGGATCAGCGCCGCCCACATGCTCGCTACCAACGCGCACGATCTGCCCGACCAGGAACTCAACCAGCACCTGGCATCGAGCTACGGTATTTTTTCCGGCACGCCCAAAGCCACCGCCACCGTGCTGTTCAGCGCCAAGGCGGCACGCTGGGTGGCCGACGAGCATTGGCACTCCAACCAGCAGGGCCGGTTTTTGCCCGACGGCCGCTATGAGCTCAAGCTGCCTTACAGCAACGCGCGTGAGCTGTTGATGGATGTGCTGCGTTATGGCGCCGATGCCGAGGTGGTGGCACCGCCGGCGCTGCGTGCCCAGATTCGCAGCTTGCTGCAATTGGCGCTGGGCGCGTATGAGCACTGAGCGCCGCGGCAAACGGATCGCGCTGGTGTTGGGTGCGGGCGGCGCGCGTGGCCTGGCGCATATCGGCGTGATCGATGTGCTGCGCGAGCATGGCCATGAGATCGTCGCGGTCGCCGGTTCCTCGATGGGCGCGCTGGTCGGTGGTATCTACGCGGCTGGGCGGCTGGATGAATACACGCGTTGGGCCAGCGCGTTGCAACGCAGCGATGTGGTGCGCCTGCTCGATTTTGCGTTCGGCCATCCGGGCTTGTTCAAGGGCGATCGCGTGATAGCGGTATTGCGCGATCTGATTGGTAGTTACCAGATCGAAACGCTGTCGATCCCGTTCACCGCCGTTGCCACCGATGTGCAGCGTCAGCGCGAAGTGTGGCTGCAGCGCGGACCGCTGTTTGATGCGATTCGTGCCTCGATCGCCATCCCGATGGTGTTCACTCCGTATCAGATCAACGGACGCGAGCTGGTCGATGGTGGCCTGTTGTCGCCGATGCCGATGGCAGCAACGCGCATGACCCCCGCCGATTGGGTGGTGGCGGTCGATCTGAACGCACACATGCACCCTGCCGAAAACGGCACCGCCCAGCCAGCCACCACAACCGACAACAAGCCTGCTGGCAACGACGCAACGCAATCCGACAGCCTGCGCGAGCGTATCGGCGGTTTTCTCGATGGCTTCATCGAAAAACGCAGCAAGCCTGCCATCTCGCAGCCGGGTATTGTTGATCTGATGTCGCAGGCACTCGACACCATGCAGGCACAGATCGCGCGCATGCAGCTTGCGCTCGATCCCCCGGATTTGCTGGTGCGGGTATCGCATGATACCTGCGCGTTTTACGAGTTCTGGCGAGCCACGGAATTGATCGATGTCGGCCGGGCTGCGGCCGAGCATGCGTTGACCGCGCTGGCGCAGCAAAACGGCGATGCCGACGCAGCCGACCGAGCCGGGGTTGCTCAGCGCAGGGTATCCACCTGATCGGCAAATTGCGGTACCCGCAGCAACTGTGTTGGCGCGTAGCCATAGCGTGAGAACCGTTCACGCAAGGCATCGAGGGTGGCATCGTCCATGCGGGGCTCACGCGCAAAAATCCACGCGTACTTGCGCTGCGGATGCCCCAGCAGTGCCCAGCGATAGTCCGGGTCCACTTCCAGCACCAGTAGATCGGCCTTGAATGGCCAGATGAACTGAACCTGCCAATGGGCACCGTTGGAGCCGGGCAGCACGCGCGAAGTGCCGTGCCAGCGGCGTTCCGGCGCGGCAAACGATGTGCGGAACACAAAATCGTTGTCGATGCGGCCATCAGCGCGCAAACGGTACTCGTCGCGGCTGGCCACCTTGCCGCGCTCCGGCCAATACGGAATATGCGCGATCACATGCCACGCCCCCATGAAGCGCGGTAGATCAATCACTGCCGTGCTGGTGAGCGGCGGCTGATCGCGCGCGGCCGTTGCCGCGCAGCCAGATAGCAACAGCGGCGACAGCGCGAGGCAGAACGCGAAACGAAGTGGCAAGGACATGGCGGCAGACCCGTAGTGGCAGGGCTGAAGTATCAGGTACCACCAGTGCATGGCGCGTCAACGCGCGCGTCTCATCGGCTGAGACACGCACTTGGCACAATGCAGCCGAACCCAGCCACTGGAGCCGACACCATGCCTCGCCTGATACCACTGCGCCGCAACCATCCGCTCAACCCGCTCCTCACCCGCCTGTGCTGGCAATGGCTGGCGCTCGGCGTGCTGCTGAGCGTGGCAATCCCCAGCGCGCGCGGTTACAGCACCGCCATCGGCTGGCTGTGGTACTGGCTGATCGCCGCGCCGCTGCTGGCGCAATGCACACTGCACCGGCACACGGTGCGGCTCTGGCTGCGGCAACGCTTGTCGCGCCGCGCCGTGATCCCCGTAGCGGCGCGAAAACCGCTGCAAGCGCGGCGGATTGCGGTTGCTGCACGCAAGCACAACGGGTTGAAGGCAGCGTGAGCGTGGCGCAAGACCATCATGAGGCGCAGTCCGTGAGCAACACGGCCTGCACGCGGATCAACTACGTGCGTGATTGATCCGGCGGCGCCGGGTCCGGACATATGCCGGACTCGGCGCGCCTGAAAAGTCCAGGACGGACTTGTTCAGATCATCGCTAGTGATCTGGAACCGACGCCGATGTCAGGGTGCGACATCGTGCATCGAACCTGCGCGATCTCGCCGGCTCTCATGCGCCTCGGTTAGGGTCGAAACAACATGCTCGTGCGCGATCTGTTGCTGGGCGCGGTTTGCCATTCGTCACGCCGCTTTGTCGTCGTCGCAACTACCGTGTGCGGATGCACCGCAAGCCATTCCTGCCGAGCAAGATCTGCGCCGCCTGCCAGCGGCCGTTTGCATGGCGCAGAAAATGGGCGCTGGTATGGGAGCAGGTGCGTTATTGCAGTGAGCGCTGCCGACGTACGCGCCCGCAGCGATGGCATGGCGGCGAGAATCGGCGATGACGTGTTTGCGCTTGATCCTTGGCGATCAACTCAATGTGCGCCATTCATGGCTGCGTGAGGTGCGTGGCGATGTGCTTTATGTGTTGATGGAGGTGCGCAGCGAAACCGATTACGTGTGCCATCACGCGCAGAAAGTGCTGGCAGTGTTCGCGGCGATGCGCGGCTTTGCGCAGGCGCTGGCGCAGGCAGGGCACCGGGTGGAATATGTGCGTATTGGCGATGCGCGCAACCGCCAGGATTTTGCCGCCAACCTTGACTGGCTGATCGCAACGTTCGGCATCACCCGGTTGGAACGGATGCAAGCCGACGAGTGGCGGTTGGAGCGGCTGCTGGTTGCTGCGTTCGATCGCTGCGGGTTGCCGCAGGCGGTGGTCAGCGCGGAGCATTTTTTGCTGGAGCGCGCTGAGCTGATCAATCGTTTTCAGAAAAAAGTGCCGCGCATGGAGTTTTTTTATCGCCAGATGCGTCGGCGTTACCAGATTCTGCTCGAACCGGATGGCGAGCCGCTTGGCGGGCGCTGGAACTACGATGGCGAAAACCGCGAAAAGTGGCCGGGTGATCCGCCCGCGCCGGATTGGCCGTGGCAGAAGCATGACCTGCGCGCGCTATGGCAGGAAATTGTGGACGCTGGTGTGCAGACCATGGGTGAGCCGGCGGCTGCGGCATTTGCCTGGCCACTGTCGCGGCGCGAGGCAACGACATGGCTGGCCGATTTTGTTGTGCGGCGGCTGCCGCATTTTGGTCGCTTTCAGGATGCCATGAGCATGCGCTCGCAGACGCTGTTCCATGCCGGGCTGTCGTTTGCGCTGAACACCAAGATGCTGCACCCGCGTGAGGTGATTGCCGCGGCTGTCACGGCGTTTGCCAACGGCGATGTCAGCCTCGCCGCCTGTGAAGGGTTTGTGCGCCAGATACTCGGCTGGCGTGAGTTCATCCGTGGCATCTATTGGGCGCGCATGCCCGCTTATGGCAGCCTCAACACGCTCGATGCGCGCCGACCACTGCCGGCGTGGTTTTGGACCGGCGACACCAAACTGGCGTGCCTGCGGGCGGCAATCGGGCAATCGCTGGAGTCGGGTTACGCGCACCATATTCAGCGTTTGATGCTGACCGGAAACTTCGCGCTGCTGGCCGGCTGCCATCCGGACGCGGTGGATCGTTGGTATCTGGGCATCTATGTCGATGCGTTCGAATGGGTGCAGTTGCCCAACACGCGCGGTATGAGCCAGTTCGCTGACGGCGGCATCGTGGGCAGCAAGCCTTACGCCGGTTCGGCGGCCTATATCCACCGTCAGTCGGACTACTGCAACGGCTGCCACTACCGCCATGCGCTGCGCCATGGCGAGCGCGCGTGCCCATTCAACAGCCTGTACTGGCATTTCCATGTGCGCCACGAGCCGCTGCTCGGCCGCAATCCGCGCCTGGGCATGACTTATCGCAGTTGGCTGAAGATGGCGGCCGACGAGCGCGCGGCCACACTGGCGCAGGCCGAGCACTATCTGGCGCAACTGGATGCGTTGTAGCGCGACTCGACGGCGTTCGCGTCAGTGGCTGTGGCGCTTGCGCGGCCGGCGTGCGCTATCGCGTGCGAGTACGGTGGAAAGGCCAGGCGCGACGCATGGTTGAAGCCCTCGCCCGGTTGGTCTTGCACGATAACCGCAATTGCGTGCCGTCTGTCTGCGGCGCGCAATGCGATTTGCGTTATGGCGTGATCGGCTCGGCGCTAGCCGGGAAGCGCAACGCGCCCTGGCTGAACGCCACGGCGCTGGTCTGGTACCAGGCGATTGCTTCATCGCGCAAGGTGGGATCAACCGCGATCGGCGTGCTGTCGTAGCTCAACGGATCCACGGCAAAGGCTTCAACCCGCTGTTTGGGCGCCAACACGGTGAGCACATTGTGTTTCAGGTAGCCCAGTTCCTGATAATTGGCGATGAACGCGCGCTCGTCGTTGGCGCTGGTGCGCCAGATCGAACGCCCGAAAAACGCGTCGCCACCGGTGCTGCCCATGGCATCGAGCAGGGTTGGCACGATGTCGATCTGGCTCATCAGGCGGTCGTTGACGCCGGCTGCGAGCAGGTCCGGTGCATAGAGGATCAGCGGGATATGGTACTTCTCGACCGGCAGTTGCACCCGCCCGGCGACCGAGGAACAGTGATCGGCAACGATCACGAACAAAGTGTCCTTGAACCAGGGCTTGGCGCGGGCCTGCGCGATGAAGCGACCAATGGCGTAGTCCGTGTACTTGACCGCACCCTCGCGCTCACCCGGTGAGGGGATGTCGATGCGGCCGTCGGGATAGGTGAACGGGCGGTGGTTGCTGGTGGTCATCACATGCGCGAAAAACGCCTGGTTGTTGGCGGCATCGTGATCCAGTTGCCGCAAGGCGTTGTCGTACAGCGCCTCATCCGCCACACCCCAGATGTTTTCGTAGGGGATGCTCGCTGCGGGGAAATCGGTGCGATCGATCACGCGGTAGCCATTGCCACGAAAATAGCCATTCATGTTGTCGAAATAGCCGTAGCCGCCATAGATGAAATACGGCGTGATGCCCTGCTGCGCCAGCACACCGCCGAGCGTGAGCAAATGGTCGTTGCCGGGCCGGCGCACGACCGATTGCCCCGGCAGCGGTGGTATGCCGAGCGACAGCGCTTCCAGCCCGCGCACGGTGCGGGTGCCGGTTGCGAAGACGCGCTCGAATACCAAGCCCTGGGCGGCGAGGCGGTCGAGATGGGGGGTGAGGTTGGCGTTGTTGCCGTAGCGGCCGAGGAACCGTGCGGACAGGCTTTCCACCGAAATCAGCACCAGGTTTTTTGGTGGTCGGCGAAACGGTGTGGCGGTGGCTGGCATCGGTGTCGACGGCGGCTGTTCGGATGCTGCCAACGGCGTACGCCGCAGGCCAAGGTTGGCGAGGATGGCGTCGGCCTGCGCCTGTGGCAGGGTGGCATAGAAACGCGTGTAGCTCAGGTCATTGCGGCGTGCCGCCGCGGCAAAGGTAAACACCCCATTGCCGGATAACTCGTCGGCGAAGGCATTGCCGCTCCAGCGCATCTGATCGAGATCAGCGATTCGGTAGCTCAGCAGCGGCAACAGCACCGCCACTGCCAGCATTGCCAGGCGTGCGTGCCCGTTCGTGGCGCGTTGATCGAGGCTGGCCAAGTGCTTGCGCAGCGCCCGCAGCAACCCGCCAGCAAGCAACACGATGGCGGTCAGCAGCCAGCCGAGCGGATAGGACTCGCGGATGTTGCCGATCACCTCGTGCGTATAGATCAGGTAATCGACCGCAATGAAGTTGAAACGGGTGGAGAACTCCTGCCAAAACGTGGCCTCGGCCAGAGCGATGAAGAGCGCGCCAGCGAGCAGCAACCACAGCCACAGAACGCGTGCGAGCCGGTGCAGTTGGCTGCGCCGCAGCCGGTTCGGCAGCAGTGCCTGATAGAGCAGCACCAGCGGCAACGCAAAGCCCAGGGTAGCCAGATCAAAATACAGGCCGCGTGCAAAAATGCCGGGCCACAGTGACCAGGGCACCTCGTTGGCGGTCCACGCCAGCAGACCAAGGCGGGTGATGCTCGATGTGGCCAGCACCAGCAGCGCGGTGAGGGCAACGATCGATGGCGCGGGCGTGGCAGCACGCACACGGGACAGTGCAGGGGTGGTCATGGCGAGCGAGCAAACCGGGTTGGTGCGTTGCCACCGATTGTGGCACGGCGAACCTCAAGGTTTGCTTTGCGACGCGGCGTCCGGTGCATGGCCAACGCGAGGATTCAATGCGCGGTCGTGCTTGGCAATCAATCCTCCTCGGCGCGCGGTTTGAAGGCATCGGCCAGTGATTTTTGCACGGCGGCTGGTGCCACATCGTAATGGCTGAACTCGATGTCGTAACGGCCACGCCCAGCACTGGCGCTTTTCAACTCGGTGGCAAAGCCGGTAATTTCCGATAGCGGCACCTGTGCATGGATCTGGATTTCGCCGCTGCCGCTGGCATCGGTGCCATGGATGCGTGCGCGCTTGCTGGCCAGGCTGCCGGTAATGTCGCCGGTCTGGCTTTCCGGCACCACCACGTGCAGTTCCACGATCGGTTCGAGCAACTGCGGCTGGCCCTTGCCCATGGCATCGATGAACGCCTTGCGGCCGGCGGTGACAAAGGCGATTTCCTTCGAGTCGACCGGGTGGTATTTGCCGTCGTGCACCACCACGCGCACGTCCTGGATCGGGTAGCCGGCGATGACCCCTTGGCCAATCGCCTGACGCACGCCTTTTTCCACGGCCGGGATGAACTGGCCGGGGATGGTGCCACCTTTGACCGCATCGACAAACTCGATGCCAGCGCCGCGCGGTAGCGGTTCGACGCGCAGAAAGACTTCGCCAAACTGGCCGGCGCCACCGGTTTGCTTCTTGTGCCGATAATGCCCCTCGGCGGTGATGGCAAGGGTTTCGCGGTAGGCGATGCGCGGTGGCCGGGTAATCACCGCAACGCCATAACGTTGCTCGATACGCTCCAGCATCACCCGCAGATGCAGTTCACCCAGCCCGCGGATTACGGTTTCGTTGAGCTCGGCGTGGTGCTCGATCTGAAAGCAGGGGTCTTCTTCGGCCAGCTTTTGCAGGGCGGTGGCCAATTTCTGTTCCTGACCGCGGGTGGCGGCCTGGATCGCCAGCCCAAACATCGGTTTGGGATAATCCAGCGGCTTGAGATGGATGTGATCCTCGGCGTGTGAATCGTGCAATATCGCGTCGAAGTGGATGTCCTCGACTTTGGCGACCGCCGCGATATCGCCGGCGAGCGCGCATTCGATTTCGACATGCTCCTTGCCCTGCATGCGAAACAAATGGCTCACCTTGAACGGCTTTTTGCCGTCGTCAATGAACAACTGGCTGTCGCGACGCACCGTGCCCTGATAAATGCGGAACACACTGAGTTTGCCGACGAAGGGGTCGTTGACGATCTTGAACACGTCGGCAATGACATGCGCTTCGGGGTCGGGCCGCGCGATGACCGGCGCGGCATTGGCGCCGCTGCTCTTGATGAAAGGCGGCGGGTTGCCCTCGCCCGGATTGGGCAGCAGGCGATCAATAATCGTCAACAACTCGGTCACGCCAACGCCGCTGCGCGCGCTGACGAAACAGATCGGCACCAGATGGCCTTCGCGCAGGCATTGCTCGAAGGCGTCATGCAGCTCTTGCCCGGACAGCGCGGTTTCGCCGTCCTCCAGGTAGTGATTCATCACCGGTTCGTTGATCTCCACCACTTGATCGATGATCTGTTGGTGGGCGGTGGCAACATCGGCGCTGTCGCACGCCCCGTCAGCGTGGAAAAAGCAATCGACCACGGCACTGCCATCGCGGCTGGGCAGGTTGAGCGGCAGGCATTGCGCACCGAAGCTGGCGCGCAATTGCGCGATCAACGCCGGAAAATCGCCGCCAGCGTCGATGCGGTTGACGATCAGCATGCGCGCCAGACCGCGTTGCTTGCCGTATTCCATCAGTCGGCGGGTGCCGTGTTCGATGCCGGTGCTGGCGTTGACCACCACGCCCAGGGTTTCCACCGCTGCCAGCGCCGATAACGTCGGGCCACGAAAATCGGGATGGCCCGGCGTATCGATCAGGTTGATCTGACGATCAGCAACTCGGCACGAAGCGATGGCGCTGTTCAGCGAGTGGCCGCTGGCGTGTTCCATCGGATCGAAATCCGATACCGTGCTGCCGCGCTCGATGCTGCCCGCGCTGGCAATCGCGCCAGCGCCATGCAACAGCGCCTCGAACAGCGTGGTCTTGCCCGCGCCGGGGTGGCCGGCCAATGCCAGGTTGCGGATCTGTTCACAGCGGGCAGTCATGGCAGGTGCTCCTCTGGAGTGTGCTGCAAGCGTTGCAGCGTGTGCTCGCCGGGTCAAGTCTGAGCGCTTGCTGACCCTGCTGGCCACTGGCCAGACCGATTCAGCCGCTTTTCATGGCCCACGGTGGAGCATCAAACCAGTTCAAGCGGAGCCACACCATGACCCGAATCAAATGGCTGGTTGCGACCACGCTGCTTGCGCCATGGACCGCACATGGCCAGCACGCCGGCCACTACGTGCTGGCCGAGGTGGTTCGGGTACAGCCGGTGCAGGCGGTGATCAGTACCCCGGTGACCGCGCGCAGTTGCTGGCAGGAGCCGGTCCAGGAAACCGTTTATGGCGAGCCCGAGCCGTATTACGGTGGTGGTTACGCACCGAATTATGCGATCGGCATCAGCGCTGGCCATCATCGTGGCCATGGCTACGGCCGCGGCCGCGGTCATGGCCGCCACGGCTACGCTGGCGGCAGCACCAGCTATGCGTTCGGCTATGCCAGCGGCGCCGGCTACGGCTACCCCGGCGGCGCCAGCGAGCGTGTGCTCGGCACGATCGCCGGTGGCCTGCTCGGCAACCAGATCGGCAGCGGCAGTGGCAAGGCGGCGGCAACGTTTTTCGGCGCGGTGCTCGGCGATGCGCTGGTGGCCGACAGCCAGGCCCGCCGTTATCGGGGTTACCCGCCGCCAGCGGTAACGCGCAGCGTGGTGAGCTATCGCGAGGTTTGCCGTGAACAGACCCGCTATCGTCGTGAACAAAGTGTGCAGTGGTACGACGTAACCTATCGCTGGGGCGGCGAGCTGTACGACACCCGTACCACGTTCGATCCCGGCGATCGGCTGCGGGTGCGGGTGGCAGTGACGCCGGTACCGTAAGCTCCGGCCAAAGGCGTGGCAAAGCCGCGCATGGCACGCGGCCGCAGACTGCTCTATGCTGATCCCGTTGACGACGGGGGTAGCAGATGCGGCGCTGGGAGGCGTTCTGCCATGCGGTGACCCTGGGCTTGGCGTTGCTCGCCACGGCCGCGTCCGGGTACGCGTTGCTGCGCCATGGCGTGATGCTGCCAACAGTGCTGATCATGGCTGCCAACGTCGTGTTGCTCGCGGTGGTAGTGGCGCGACTGTGGCTTGCGCTGCGACGCCAGGGCGACACAACCCGCCGCGCCATCGCCAGCGCGGTGGTGCTTGCCGCAAGCGCGGCGATCATTGCCTTGGGCTGGGCCGTCGTAGCGCATTTCGTCGTGCCATGGCCGGCTACCGTGGCCGATGCGCAAGGCGTCGCGCATGGCACGCTCTACCTCGGCTTGGCGGCGATCATCGTCGCGACAACGCTGCTCGCGCAAGCACTGCAATGGCGCCTGCCGCGTGTCAGCCGGCGCTGGCGTCAGGCTTCCGCGATTCTGGCCCTGCTGGCACTGGTCAGCGCGTTGCTGGCGGCGTTTTTGTGTCTGGTGGTACGCAACGTGTTCGATCTGGTGCCGTTGTTGGCAATCGTGGCTTTTGCGGCACTTGCCCTGCGCCTGATCTGCGAGGCGGGCCTGGACACCTGGCCGGCCAATGTGTTCGTCTTGCCTGTTAACACCGTTGTGCGTGCGCGTCACTCAGGGGTGGCGGGATTCATCGTGCTGGCGCTGATCCTGGTGGGGCTGCTGCTGGCTGTCGGCTATTACTACGTGGACCGCGAAGCCAGCCAGGCACGGCGGGCGGCGCACGCCGATCTGGCGACCGTGGCCGACCTCAAGGTGCAAAGCATTGCGGCCTGGTACCAAAGCCATGTGCTGACAGCGCAATTGCTGCTCGATCCCTCGGTTGCGCGGGTTGAGATTCAGGCGTTATTGCAAGGCAGCAGCAGCCCGCAGCAGCACGCCGATGTGACCCAGTGGCTGCGTTCGATGGCGCGTGCCAATGGTTATGCGTCGGTGTCGCTGATCGACCCGCACGGTGCGGTGCGCCTGAGTACCGGCACCGCCTTGCCGGCAACTGCACCGGTGTTGCGCGATCTGGAACACGCACTGCGCGCACACCGTGTACGGATCGATGACCTGTACCGCGATCCACTGACGGGCGGCATTGCGTTGGACCTCGCGGTGCCGCTGCGGCTGTCCAGCAGCACGTCCGAGCGGGCCGATTGCGTGTTGGTGTTGCGCATCGATCCGAGCCAGTACCTGTATCCAATGGTGCAATCCTGGCCGATGCCCAGTGCCAGCGCCGAGAGCTTGTTGGTGCGCAAGGACGGCGATGCGGTGTTGTACCTGAACGAATTGCGCCATCGTTCGGGTGCCGCGTTGACCCTGAGCTTGCCGCTGTCTGGAAAGCTGGGGGTGCCGGCGTTGTTGGCGGTGACGCGGGACTCGCCGCTGGCGGAAGGATTGGATTATCGCGGTGAGCCGGTGTTGGCGGCGGTACGCCGGGTTGCCAACACCCCGTGGTTCCTGGTCGCCAAGGTCGATCGCGCGGAGATTTATGCGCCGGTGCGCGCGCGCGTGGCGTTGCTGTCGGCATTGATCGGCGTGCTGGCGTTGGCGGCGTTGCTGGGCGCGGCCATTCTGTGGCGGCAGCGCAGCTATTCCGCGGTCTGGCGTGAACTGCAACTGCAACGCGAAAACACGCTCACCGAGCAGCGTTATCGGCGCTTGGTCGAGAATATCAGCGATGCCCTGATGATCGATGATGTGCACGGTCACGTGCGGTACGTCAACGATCGCTTCCTGGCGCTGTACGGCTATACCCGCGATGAGGTGATCGGCCGGCACTTCTCCGAGTTCAGTGCACCGCAATGGCGTGATCTGGGGCGGCACCGGCACCGGCAGCGGATGGCTGGCGAAGCGGTTGTGGACACATTCGAATACCAGGCGTTACGCAAGGATGGCTCGCAATTCTGGGCCGAGGTGCACGTGTCGACGGTGGTCGAGGATGGTCGCCTGATCGGCACCCAGGCCACCGTGCAGGACATCACTGAACGAAAGCGTGCGCAGGCGTTGCAGGCGGCGTTGCTGCACATTTCAGAAGCGGCGCATGCCGCCAGCGACATGGATGACCTGTATCGGCGGATCCACCAGATCATCAGCGGGTTGCTGCCGGCACAGAACTTTTACGTTGCGTTGTACGACGGCGTCACTGATATCGTCAGTTTCCCGTACTTCATCGATGGCCATGATCCGCCGCCCGAGCCGCAGAGGCTGGATGAGATCAGCCTGACCGCCGTGGTGCTGCGCTCCGGCAAGTCGATGCTGCTGCACCCGGATACGCCGCATGATGCCGAAAAGTTCGGCGGCGTGATGGTCGGCACCGCGCCGGTGGAATGGTTGGGCGTGCCCATGCAGGTGCAGTCACGCACGATCGGTGTGCTGGCGGTGCAGAGTTACGATCCGGCGATTCGCTTCAGTGAAAGCGACAAGGCACTATTGCAATTTGTCAGCACCCAGGTGGCCGCCGCCATCGAGCGCAAACGCACCGCAGCGGCGATGCGCGACAGCGAGGAAAAGTTTCGTGCGGTATTCGAGGAAAGCCCGAATGCAATCGGGCTTTTTGCGATCCCCGGTGGCCGCTTGGTGGAAGCCAACAAGGCTGCGCGCGATGTATTTGCCTTGCCCCATGAGCAGTTGCTCGGCAAGACCGCGATCGAGCTGGGCATCTGGACGGACGCAGCGGAGCGCCAAACGTATCTGGCGACGTTGCATGCCAATGGCAGCGTGCGTGATTTCGAAACCACGCTGCACCGGCACGATGGCGACATCGTGCCGGTACTGTACAGCGGCGCCATGGTGTCGATCGCCGGCCACGACTATGCACTGAGCGTGATGCAGGACATCAGTGCACGCAAGCGTGCAGAACAGTGGCAGCGGCATTATGCCGACATCCTGGCCCTGATCATGGCCGAGGCGCCGGTTGCCGACGTGCTGCAACGCATCGCACACTTCGCCGAACAGCAAAGCGAAACCGCCGGCGTGCTGATACAGTGGCAGCACGGGCCGACGCAGCAGGAGGTGCGCGGCGGCAAAGCGCAAGCCAGCATGATCGAGCCCGACGCGGGCGGGGGTTTGCCGCCGGCTGCATGGGCATCGCATGTCAGTGAGCCGATCATCACCGCCGACCAACAGATATTGGGTTCGCTGGTGCTGTTCCCGATGCACGCTGTTGCGGCGCAAACCGGGCAAGTGACATTGCTGCGGCAATCGGCGGCATTGGCAGCATTGGCTATCGAACGCGCGCGACAGCAATCCGATCAGCGCCTTGCCAAAGTGGTGTTTGAGCAAACGCTGGAGGCGATCATGGTCAGCGATCAGGACGATCGCATCGTGATGGTCAACCCCGCGTTTGAAACCTTGACCGGCTATGGCGCCGACGCGGTTATCGACAAGACCCCGCGGATGCTGGAATCCGGGCGTCAGCAACCGGAGTTCTATCAGCGCATCGAAG
>PFJA01000113.1 GCA_002782905.1 Lysobacterales bacterium CG_4_10_14_3_um_filter_64_11 | reverse complement strand
TGTTGGCGCTGCGCGGGTGTCGCGGCTCCGGGTTTCGGGCGCGCTGCGCCCCGGGTTTCGGCGTTGCCTCAACCCGGGCTACCGGGGTTTTGGGCGTGCGACGGTGGGTTTTGGGCGTGCGACGGTGGGTTTTGGGCGTGCGACGGTCGCGGGTTTCGGCGTGGCCGCGATTCGGGCTGCCGGATTCTCGCACTGCTACAATCCGCGGTCTTTGATTTGTGATCGCAAACGCCATGACCTGCCGAACCCGCTTTGCCCCCAGCCCCACCGGATTCCTGCATATCGGTGGTGCGCGTACCGCGCTGTATTGCTGGCTGGAGGCGCGTCGGCGTGGCGGTGAGTTCATCCTGCGGGTCGAGGATACCGACCGCGAGCGTTCCACCGAGGCCGCAGTGCAGGCGATTGTGGATGGCATGCAGTGGCTCGGCCTGAGCCACGATGAAGGCCCGTTTTACCAAACCCTGCGGGTTGAGCGTTACCGCGAGGTGGCGGCGCAACTGGTCAAGGCCGGCAAGGCCTATTACGCCTACGAAACCCGCGAGCAGCTCGATGCCATGCGCGAGCAGGCGATGGCGGCTGGGCTCAAGCCGCGTTACAACGGCTATTACCGCGAGCGCAACGAGCCGATGCGCGATGATCCCAATCGCGTGATCCGCTTCAAGAATCCGCAGGGCGGTTCGGTGGTGTTCAACGACAAGGTGAAGGGGCGCGTCGAGTGGAGCAACGACGAGCTCGATGATCTGGTGATTCTGCGCTCGGACAACTGGCCGACTTACAACTTTGCGGTGGTGGTGGATGACATCGACATGCGTATCACCGATGTCATTCGTGGTGACGACCATGTCGCCAACACGCCGCGCCAGATCAACATCTACCAGGCGCTGGCGGCGCCGGTGCCGGCCTTTGCCCATTTGCCGATGATCCTTGGCCCGGATGGCGCCAAGCTGAGCAAGCGCCACGGCGCGGTCAGCGTTATGCAGTACCGCGAAGACGGTTTTTTGCCGCAGGCGCTGTTGAATTATCTGGTGCGGCTGGGCTGGTCGCATGGCGATCAGGAAATTTTTTCGCGTGAGGAAATGATTGCGCTGTTCCAGATCGAGGATGTCAATCACTCCGCCTCGCGCTTTGATGTCGAAAAGCTGAGCTGGCTCAATCAGCAGTATTTCAAGCAATCCGACCCGGCGCAGATCGCACCGGAACTGGAGTGGCATTTGCGCCGCATCGGCATCGACCCGGCCAGCGGCCCGGCGGCCGCCGATGTGGTGGTGGCACTGGCCGATCGCGTCAAGACACTGGCCGACATGGCCGAGCGTGCGCGGGTGTGGTATCAGCCGCTGACCCATTACGATGCGGCGGCGGCGAGCAAACACCTGCAAGCGGCGGCGCTGCCGGCGTTGCAACAGGTACACGATCACCTGGCCGGCATGCGCGAATGGTCGCCGGCGGCCATCCATGACGCGCTGGAAGCCTGCGCCAAGTCGCTCGATCTGGGGCTGGGCAAAGTGGCACAGCCGCTGCGCGTGGCGATCACCGGCAGCCAGGTATCGCCGTCGATCGATCACACGATTTATCTGGCCGGGCGCAGCGAGGCGCTCAACCGCATCGATGCGGCGTTGGCCCGTATCCGTGACGGTGCTGCTTGAATCGCGCGGCAACAGCGGCCAAGCTGTAGCCATGGCGCATCAGCACCCGCACGCGTGTACCGATCCGCGTCACCACGTTGGCGATGCCGCCGCGTATGTGCGTGAGGTTGAGCGCGCCTGTGCCGAGCGCGGCCTGCGCCTGACGCCGATCCGCAGCGCGGCGCTGCGCCTGGTCGCCGCCGCCGCGCGGCCGATCAAGGCCTATGATTTGCTCGATCAGATGAAAGCCGCGCACGCCGCCGCCGCGCCGCCCACGGTGTATCGGGCGCTTGATTTTCTGCTTGCCAATGGCTTCGTGCACAAGCTCGAATCGATCAACGCCTACATCGGTTGCCATCATCCGCGCACCGCGCAGCATTCGGTGCCGTTCCTGATTTGCGATCGCTGCCAGCTTGCCGTGGAACTGGAAGACGCGCAGGTGGTCGCCCTGCTCGAAGCGTCGGCGCGCGCGCTGGGCTTTCATGCTCAGGCGCAAACGCTGGAGGTACACGGCCTGTGCGCGCACTGTGCGGGGCAGGCGGCATGATCGACCGCTGTCGCGGCGCACTTGTGCTGGCGGTGGTGCTGCTGGTGTCGCCCGTGCGCGCACAGGATTTTCCGCTTGAACTGCGGCCACCGGTTGCCGCCAGGCCAGCCAATCTGGTCGAGCGCGATCAAGGCGCACCGCCGGCACCAGCGGCCGCTGAACTGGTGGTGCCATTCAGTCTGCTCGGGCGGTTCGTGTTGCCGGGCACACGCATGGTGCTCGATCTGCCGGTAACCGGTGGCGGTGGCGATGCCAGCGCGCCGGTCAGTGTTGTGCACGGTGCCCGCCCGGGCCCGGTGCTGTGTCTGGCGGCCGGCATCCATGGCGACGAAATCAACGGCGTCGAAATCGTGCGCCGGCTGGTCAACCTGCTGCAACCCGAGCAGCTTGCCGGCACCGTGGTTGCGGTACCGGTGGTCAACCTGTCCGGGTTTCAGCGAGGCACCCGCTACCTGCCGGATCGCCGCGACCTCAACCGCTATTTTCCCGGCAGCCGCTACGGCAGCATGGCATCGCGCATTGCCTACGTGTTTTTTGACGGCGTGGTGCGCCATTGCGACGCGCTCATCGATTTTCACACCGGCTCGTTCGATCGCAGCAACCTGCCGCAGGTACGCGCCGACCTGCGCTTGCCCGCCGTGCTGGAGCTTGCGCGCGGCCTCGGTGCCACCGTGGTGCTGCACAGCCCGGGCAGCAAGGGCATGTTGCGTCTGGCCGCCACTGCCGCCGGCATCCCGGCACTGACCTTCGAGGTCGGTGCGCCGGCGCGCTTGCAGGTGTCGGAAATCGAGGTCGCCGTCGCCGCGATCAACGGCCTGTTGCATCACCTCGGCATGGTCGATGGTGGTGCCAGCGATAAACTGCCGCAGCCGATCTTTTACGACTCGCAATGGGTGCGCGCCAATGCCGGCGGCCTGCTGATCGGCGAAGTGGCATTGGGCCAGCGCGTGCAAAAAGGCCAGCGCCTGGGCCGGGTGATCGACCCGCTGCGCAACACCGAGCGCGCCATGGTGTCGCCGGTGTTTGGCCGCGTGCTGGGCATGGCGCAAAACCAGCAAGTGTTGCCGGGCTTTGCCGCATTTCATCTCGGTGAAGAAACCAGCGAACAGCACGCCGTTGAAGAAGCCGGCACCGCAGTAGCCGAGGATGTCGACGAAGACGGTGGCCGTGCCGGTGCCGATGCACCCGAGCGGGTAACGCCCGCGGACGACGACGTGGAGTAGCATCGCCAGCGGCCGCAGGCGGTAACCCGGGGCGCAACGCGCCCGCCGATGACCCGTTTGCCGCGCGCCGCGTTGTTCGCCGGCACGGCGCATGCAACGCTTGCCAAACCAGCGCTCATTCAACCACGAGGTCTTGCCATGTCACTGTTGTCGTTACCCCGCTTGCTGCTTGTCGTTGCCCTGGTGGCGATGCCGTTATGGTCCGCGCATGCCGGTGGCATGGAAGGCAAGCCCGCGCCCGCGGTAACCCTGCTCGATGCCGATGGCAATACGCGCACGCTGAGCGAGCTTGCCGCTGGCCGCCCCACCGTGGTGTTGTTCTGGGCAAGCTGGTGCCCTTACTGCAAGGCGCTGATGCCGCACCTGCAAAGCATGCTCGATGAATACGGCAGCGAGCGCATCGAAGTGGTTGCCATCGACATCTGGGAAGACAATGACGACGACTGGAAGCCGGTGATACAAGACAATGGCTACGACTTTCGCATCCTGCGCAAGGGTGACGCGCTGACCCCGCAGTGGCAGGTGCGCGGCACCCCGGGGCTATTCGTGCTGGCCGCCGATGGCACCGTGGTGTTCGACCGCAACGCACATCAGTTCACCCCACTGCGGCGCAACGTCGACGGCATTACCGCCGCCCAGGGCAACAGCGCCAAGGCCGCACGCAACGCACCGC
>PFJA01000254.1 GCA_002782905.1 Lysobacterales bacterium CG_4_10_14_3_um_filter_64_11 | reverse complement strand
GAAGCGGCCGATGTAGGCGCGCGACTGGATTTCGACGCCGTTGATGGTGAGGATGTCGGAACCGCCAGACACTTCCTGCCACACGTTCTTGTTGCCTTCCAGCGTGTCGCGGCTTTGATCGACATAGGCCAGCTTTACCGATGGGCCGATATTCACCGCGCCCGAATCGGGCGTTTCGGCGCCGATGATCATCTTGAACAGGGTCGATTTGCCGGCGCCGTTGGGGCCGATGATGCCGACAATGGCGCCCGGCGGCACTGCAAAACTGAGCTCGTCGAACAGCAGGCGATCGCCAAAACGCTTGCTGACGTTTTTCAGCTCGATCACGTTGTTGCCGAGGCGCTCGCCGGGTGGGATGAAAATTTCGTTGGTCTCATTGCGGCGCTGGTAATCGCTGGATTGCAATTCCTCCAGCCGCGCCAGACGCGCCTTGCCCTTGGTGCGGCCGCCACGCGCATTCTGGCGGGACCATTCCAGCTCTTTCGCAATCGCTTTCTGGCGTGCTTTTTCCTGTGATTCTTCCTGCTTCAGGCGTTCCTGTTTCTGCTCCAGCCACTGCGAGTAGTTGCCCTTCCACGGAATGCCGCGGCCACGATCGAGTTCGAGAATCCACTCGGCAGCGTTGTCGAGGAAATAGCGATCATGCGTCACCGCCACCACGGTGCCGGGGTAGCGCGCCAGAAACTGCTCCAGCCACTCCACCGATTCGGCATCCAGATGGTTGGTGGGCTCATCGAGCAGCAGCATGTCGGGCTTGGACAGCAGCAACCGGCACAGCGCCACGCGGCGCTTCTCACCGCCGGACAGATTGGCGATTTGCGCCTCCCACGGCGGCAGGCGCAGCGCATCGGCGGCCACTTCGAGCTGCTGCTCCAGCAAGTGCGCATCATTGGTGGCGAGAATCGCTTCCAGCCGCGCCTGGGCAGCGGCGAGCTTGTCGAAATCGGCATCGGGCTCGCCGTAGGCGGCGTACACCTTGTCCAGTTCAGCCTGCGCGGTGAGCACCTCACCGACACCTTCTTCCACCGCTTCGCGCACGGTGTGCTCGGGATTCAGGCGCGGTTCCTGCTCCAGATAACCGATCTTGATGTCGGGTTGCGCGCGCGCCTCGCCCTGAAAATCGGTATCGACACCGGCCATGATCCGCAGCACGGTCGATTTTCCCGCGCCGTTCAAGCCGAGCAGGCCGATCTTGGCGCCGGGGAAAAAACTCAAGGAGATGTCCTTGATGATCTGGCGTTTCGGCGGCACGGTCTTGCTGACGCCAATCATGGTGTAGATGTACTGCATGGTGAGCTCCGAACGGTGCGCTCGCGCCGGCACGGGCCCAGAGCAGGCCCATCGAATCGAGGCGAGGGTAGTCGCTCATTATGCCATCGCCTGCGCCATGCTGGTATCGCAGACGCGGCAATGCCCGCTCGCTGCACGGCTGCGGACATCCGCGCGTTACGGCTGAGTCGAATTACTCAGTTCAGCTACTCAACGTACTCGCCGCGCGGCTTTGTGTTGTCTGGTGTTGGCCTTGGTGTGACAGCATCGGCATGCACTGACCGATGGTGATGGCGCTGTCTGAGTTGGCCTGCGCGGCCAACGCTTGCGGGCCATCGCCGTGGCCAGAGTTGGCTTAAGGCAGGGCAAAGCTTGTGCCATTAACGTGTCATTGCCTGTGCACCGCGGTGCATCCCCGCACCAGCGCCCTCGATCCCCCCGGTTTTCGGGGGAACCCCTGTTCTGGTGCACAGGCAACTTTTGATGGCGGGCGTTGCCGCCATTTGTTCGATGACGTGGTTTACAACCGGGAGTTCACGATGTCTTCAATCCATGATGCCAGTAACGATCTGCGGCCGGTAAAGTTGCACGCGGTGGATCGCCACGAACTGAGTGAGCGCATCTCGCGCCAGCGCATCGCGCGAGCCAAGCCGGCCTTCAACACCCGGCGCGTCGATTTATCCCGCTGCAAGGGTTTGGTAGCTGGCGTGGTGCGCCCGGAGGCAGGCGATCTGATGCTGGCTCGAGTGGAAAAACTGGGCCAGCATCAGCGCATCGAACTGCCCGATGGCCGCCGCTCGCGCCTGTTCGTCGGCGATGAGGTGATCGTGTGCTTTGGCCGGCGTTACGCGCCCGATCAGTTTGAGGTGGCACTGCCGACCACGCTCGGGCCATGTTCGCTCGCCGCCAGCGGCGGCCTGGCTGGGGACATCGTGTCGCAACATGCGGCGATGCGACGCGCAACCAGCATCGTGCCGCTGGGTTTGCTGGCCGATGGCGAAGGACACATCATCAATGTGCGTGATTCGGCATTGCCCGATCGTGCCGATATCCCTGCGCGCAAGCCGCAAGTGATCGGCATCATCGGTTCGTCGATGAATGCCGGCAAGACCACCACGGCGGCGTACCTCATTCGCGGGTTGGTGGCAGGCGGATTGCGGGTGGCGGCGACCAAGGTCACCGGCACCGGTTCTGGCGCCGATGTCTGGTTCATGGCCGACGCCGGGGCGGCGCCGGTGCTGGATTTCACAGATGCCGGTGTGGTGTCCACCTGCGGCAGTAGTGCGGCTGAGGTGCGTCGGGTGTTTCGCAGTCTGATGGCGCACTGTGCCGATTCCGGCGCCGATGTGGTGGTGGTGGAAGTGGCTGATGGTCTGTTGCAACACGAGACCAGCGAATTGCTGCATTCCGATCTGTTTCGGCAGTGGGTGAATGCGGTGATTTTTGCGGCTCCCGATGCGATGAGCGCGGCGAGCGGTGTGAGCATGGTGGCAGCCATGGATTTGCCGTTGTTGGGCATCAGCGGCGCTGTCAGTGCATCGCCACTGGCCGCCAGCGAGGCCGCGCACGCCAGTGGCGTGGCGGTACTGACCATTGACTTGTTGTGCAATCCCGAGTTGTGTACCGCGCTGGTATTTTCGGGTAACGCGTCAATGGCGGCCGGTGCGGCCGATGGCCGCTAAGCGGCCGCTGCCGCGATTGCTGGTCGGCGGGCGCCGCTGGCTGTTGCTGCGGTTGCTGGGCAATGGCGTGGCGCAGGGCGTGACGGCATTTGTGGCTGCGCTGGCGGTGCGCACCATCGTCGATGGTCACTTGCTGGGCAACCCGACCACTGCCGAGTTGCCATTGCTGGGTGCTGCGGCGGTGTTGTTCGGCGTGGCAGTGATTTCCGCTGTGCTGCGTTGGCGCGAAAGTGTGGATGCCGAACACTTGGGACAGCATTACGCGTTGGAACTGCGCAATCGCTTGCTGGAGCATGTCACCCGGTTGCCGCCGCGGGTGCTGGGCAGTCGGCGTCGCGGTGGCTTGTTTTTGCGCTTCGTCAGTGATCTCACCGCTATCCGGCAATGGGTGTCGCTGGGCATTGCGCGGCTCACCGTGGCGGCACTGATGGTTCTGGTCACCTTGGCGTTGCTGGCCGTGCTCAGCGCGCCGCTGGCGGCTGTGGTGTTGATGATGTTGGGCTTCGGTGCGCTGGCCACCGTGCTCAGTGGGCCGCGCATGGAGACCGCTGTACGGCAAACTCGCCGCCAGCGCGCATTGCTCGCCGGGAAGGTTGGTGAAACGCTGGCCGGCATGGCCGCGGTGCAGGTATTCGCGCGTCGACGGCGGGTGCTGCGGCAGTTGGCGCAGCACGCACGCCGCTTGCGCTACGCGGTAATCGCGCAGGCCAGCGTGGCGGGTGCATTGCAGGCGCTGGCGTTGTTGACCGCGGCATGGGCCAGCGCCGGTGCGCTGGTACTGGGCGTGTGGATCACGCGTAGCGGCGGGGCAACGCCGGGCGATGTGATTGCCGCGATGAGTGTCATTGCCCTGCTGGTAGCGCCCATCCGCAACCTTGGGCGCATCGTTGCGTACTGGCATGCGGCACAGGTGGCACGCGAAAAAGTCCGCTCGCTGCTTGCGCTTGGTCCTGGCGTTCGATCGCTGCAGCATGCGCCGAAATTGCAGGTCAGCACCGGTGAAATTCGCTTCGATGCGGTAACCGTCGCCGGCTCGCTG
>PFJA01000206.1:368-4211 GCA_002782905.1 Lysobacterales bacterium CG_4_10_14_3_um_filter_64_11 | reverse complement strand
TGGCCGCTGCCAGCATCGCGCTGGCGGCGCTCTGGGGTTTTGCCGTCAGGCTGCCAGACCAGCGCTGAACCGTGCGCTCAATGACCGCCATCCAGCGCTTTGATTTCGGCGACCAACTGGCTGGCCATTTCGGCACCATCGCCGTACAGCATGCGCGTGTTGTCGGCATAGAACAGGGCGTTTTCGATGCCGGCAAAACCGGTGCCCTTGCCACGCTTGATCACGATCGCATTCTTGGCCGCCACCACATCCAGAATCGGCATCCCGAAAATCGGTGAAGCGGGGTCGGTCTTCGCCGCCGGGTTGACCACATCGTTGGCGCCGATCACCAGTGCCACATCGGTGTTGGGAAACTCGGGGTTGATGTCGTCCATGTCGGCGATCAGATCGTACGACACCCCGGCTTCGGCCAGCAGCACGTTCATGTGGCCGGGCATGCGGCCAGCGACCGGGTGAATCGCGAACTTCACCTTCACCCCGCGCTTTTGCAGCAACTGGGTCAGTTCCCATATCTTGTGCTGCGCCTGCGCCACCGCCATGCCATAGCCGGGCACGATCACCACCCGCTCGGCATAGGCCATCATCGCCGCCACGTCGCCCGCTTCGATCGGTTTTTGTGCGCCACTGATTTCCTGCGCCTCGCCGGTTGCGCCAAAGCTGCCGAACAACACGCTGGCCAGCGAGCGATTCATCGCCTTGGCCATCAACTGGGTCAGCAAAGTACCGGCCGCACCCACCACCATGCCGGCGATGATCAGGGTTTCGTTCTGCAGCACATAGCCTTCGAACGCCACCGCAAGGCCGGTGAAGGCGTTGTACAGCGAGATCACCACCGGCATGTCGGCGCCGCCGATCGGCAAGGTCATCAAAATGCCGACCGCCAATGCCGCGACGAAGAAGCCGATGATCAAAGGTTGCTGCAGCAGCATCACCGTGGCCACACCCAGGCCAATCGCCAACGCAAACACAACGGCGTTGACGATTTGCTGGCCGGGAAACACAAAACGGCGATCCATCAGGCCCTGCAACTTGGCAAACGCAATCAGCGAACCGGAAAACGAGATTGCCCCGATCAGGCCACCGGTCACGCCCAGCACCAACTGCGTGGTGGTTGCGCTGCCGCCGCTGCCGCTGGCAAAACCCAGCAGTTCCACCGCGCCAATCGCTGCCGCCGAACCGCCACCCATGCCGTTGTAAAGTGCAACCATCTGCGGCATGTTGGTCATCGCCACCCGCTTGCCGGAAACCCAGGCCAGCGCGCCGCCAATACCGATGCCTACCAGCATCAAACCCTGATTGTGCATGCCCGGCAGCAGCAGGGTCGCCACCACCGCGAGCACCATGCCATAACCGGCCCACACGATACCGCCACGTGCGGTAACCGGCGATGCCATGCGCTTGAGCCCGAGGATGAACAGTAACGCGGCCACGAAATAGCTGGCCTTGACCGCAATCGGCAACCAGTTCGACATATCCATCAGTGCACCCCCGGCTTCTTGCTGCTGCGGAACATCTCCAGCATCCGTTCGGTCACCACGTAGCCACCGGCGGCATTGCCCGCACCCAAGATCACGCCGAGCAGGCCAATCGCCTTTTCTGCCGTGGTATCGGCATGTCCCAACACCACCATGGCGCCCACCAGCACGATGCCGTGAATAAAATTGGAGCCCGACATCAACGGGGTATGCAGGATGACCGGCACCCGGCCGATAATCTCGTAGCCGGTGACGGCTGCGAGCATGAAGATATAAAGCGCCACGAATCCGTCGATCATTGCCAAACCGCCTCTGCCAATGGAATCAGACGCCATGATAATCGCTGCGCGCCGGCCGTGCGCGCGCGGTCAACCGAATCGGCCGCGATGCGTTATAAACATCACCCAACCAGCGAGGAACCCACATGACCCGTGCACTGCCATTTGTCATCGCACTTGCCCTTGCCGCGTCCACCGGTGCCCACGCCACTGACCGGGGCGAGCGGGTGGAGCGGCATCTGGATCGCCGCGGCGACCGCAGCGAGCAGCGACTGGACCAGCGCGGTGATCACATCGCAGCGCACGCTGATCGGCGTGCACAGCGGTTGGACAGCAACGGCCATCCGCGCGCGGCGCGCCATATCGACGCCCGCGGCGAACGGGTCGATGCGCGCCTGGATCGCCGTGGTGAGCACATCGATATGCGCCTGGAGCGCAAGGGCGAACGCATCGATGGTCGGCTCGATCGTCGCCACGAGCGTGGCTGAGACCAGCGCAGCCACATGCTGGACGCCGCCCCTGCTGCCGTTGCAGCACGCTCACTGGACGAGTTTTTCGCGCAGACCGAGGTCCGCGCGTTCTGTCTGGCGAACGTGGCGCTCGGCGACCGTGAGGAAGCACTGGACTGCGTTCAGGATGCGATGGAGCGCATGCTTGGCTACCGCGACCGCCCAGCCAGCGAATGGACGCCGCTGTTCTGGAGCATTCTGCGGCGCCGACTCACCGACCGCTACCGGCGACGCGCGGTGCAACAGCGGTTGCTGGGCTGGCTGGTGCGGCCGGCCAACGACCAGGATGACGCCGCCGATGGTCTGGATGCTGTGCCCGACAGCGCGCCGGATCCGATGCAGCGGCTTGATGACGAACGCGCCATGACCCGTCTGAGCCATGCGCTGCGTCACCTGCCGACACGCCAGCGCGAGGCGTTTTTGCTGCGCGTGCTGCAAGGGCTGGACGTAGCGAGCACCGCGCAGGCGATGGGCTGCGGCGACGGCTCGGTAAAAACCCATCTGTCGCGTGCAATGGCCACGCTGCGCACGCAACTGGAGGATTGGCGATGATTTCCCCGCGCGATCAGCACAATGCCGAGTGTACCCAGGCACAGTTCGAACGCCATTGCGCCGCGCTCGACGCGGGCACCCGACAGGCCTTGCGTGCCCGCCGCCGCGCGCTACTGGCATCGCCCTCGAGCAGCGCACAAGGGGCCTGGCGACGCTTGCTCCCGGCCGGCGCGATGGCAACGATGATGGCCATCGCAGGCGCGCTCTGGCTGGCACCACCGCCGGTTCAGACGCCACCCGCGACGTACCCGGTCAGCACCCAGGCGGCGCTGGCCATGGCCGAGGAAAGCGCGCAAACCCTCGACGACGACCCCGATTTTTATCTCTGGCTGGCCAGCGAACCGATCGCCGATAGCGGCTTCGACGCCGCACCGCAATTCGACAAGGAGCGCACGTTATGAACATTACCCGACACTGGCTCCAGTGCGCTGTCCTGTCGCTGGCGCTGGCGTTCGCCGTGCATGCGCAGGAAGCGTCCCCCGCGCAAATGCCGCGCTGGGAGCAGTTGAGCCCGGCGCAACGCGAGGCCTTGAGCACACCGCTGCGCGAGCGCTGGAACCAGGCGGCGTATGAACAACGCTTGCGCTGGTTGCGTCAGGCCGAACGCTGGCAAAACCTTTCGCCGGAAGATCGCAAGGCGGCACGCGATGGCCTGCGCGCCTATCGCAAGGCCGACCCACAGACCCGCGAAAAACTGCGTGACGTGTTT
The DNA here is from genome assembly GCA_002782905.1 of Lysobacterales bacterium CG_4_10_14_3_um_filter_64_11. GTDB lineage: Bacteria > Pseudomonadota > Gammaproteobacteria > Xanthomonadales > Xanthomonadaceae. The sequence goes on along the minus strand of PFJA01000206.1, from coordinate 688 downwards.
CAAAATCTGCGCAACGCATCGCCCGAGCAACGCGCCGCGCTGCGCGAGAAATGGCGCTCGCTCAGCCCGGAGCAACGCAAGCGATGGCTCGATGCCGGTGGCCCGGGCAGAGCGTCACCGCCGGAGCAATGATGCCGCAGTGCGGCGTGCTGGGGCTGGGCAACTTGAAGCAAAGCCTTCTGCATTCGAGGCGAGGCTGTTGCAGGTCGGCTCAAGCCGCGCAGCGGCCGAGCCGACCGCTACCGGAGCGTGGTAACCGTTCCCGCGAGCCCGTTGTCGGATCCGCGCCTGACGGCGCTTGATCCGACCGACAGGCACTG
>PFJA01000206.1:0-254 GCA_002782905.1 Lysobacterales bacterium CG_4_10_14_3_um_filter_64_11 | reverse complement strand
CTCGCGTCGGACCTGGGCACCCTGTGGCGACTGAGGGATACCCGCCTGACCGAACCCCTCCACCTCAAGCGCTTCTCGGATCTCTATTCGGCCCTCGCACCTCAAAAGCGCGGGGCGGTGATCACCTTCCTCGGATTCGAGGGATTCTCCGCGGAAGCGCTGGGGCGATTCGGCGTCCGCTGGATGGGACGCCCCGTGGACTACAACAGCGCCAGGTTCGACTGGCTCAAAAATCCGGCGGCCCGGCCCAGGGC
>PFJA01000015.1 GCA_002782905.1 Lysobacterales bacterium CG_4_10_14_3_um_filter_64_11 | reverse complement strand
GTGGTTCAGCGATGAAACGCAAGCGGCGCTCAAGGCGACGCTGGCACGGCTGAAGAAGCCGAGCTGATCGATTCGCTCACCACGTCTTGCGTGTGCCGGTTTGCCAGCCAGACTTCGACTCTGCGATTGCGGTTGCGGCCAATGTCGGAATCGTTGGCGGCCACCGGCACCGCGCCACCCATGCCGCGCACGCGCGCCACCGGAACCTCACGCGCGCCCAGTTGTTCGGCAATGAAATCGGCGCGGTCGTTGCTCAACGACCACGCCGAATAAGGCAACACTTCATCGGCGGCGACAAAGCCGACCAAGCGCAGCTCCTTGTCGGCATTTTCCGGCTTCCGCACAAACTGCGCCAACCGATCGACATCGCGCATGGCCTTGCTGTCGAGAAACGAACTGCCCGAACCAAAGCGAAAGTTGAGCGACAAGCGTTGTGCACCCTGCACGATGCTGCGGTAATCGGCAGGCGCATCACTGCGCACGACTGCCGGATACGGTTTGATGTACTGCGACACAAAACCGATGCGTTCCACTATTTGCTGCGCGCGGTCGGAAAGCGAAAACGCGACGAAGCGCTGCGCCAGGTCACTGGATTTGGCGGGCAAATAAAAGTACAAGCGACGCGCCAGCGGGTAATCCTCCACCGCCACATGAAACGTATCGGGCGTAACCGCAGGCGCACCGTCGGAAACAGCCAACGCCTTGACGCCCTTGACTTCACTCATGCCGACGAAACCGATTGCCAGTGGATCGCTGGCAACCGCAGCAGCAAGCTTGGCGGTACTCTCGTAGCGCTTTGCGCGCGGCGACAATGGCGCGTCGCCCAGCACCATCGCACGAAACGAATCCCACGTGCCGGATTTGTCGTCGCGTGCGTGCAGCGCGATCCGGCCGCGCGGCAAGCCCAGTTGCGACCAGTCGCTGAACTGGCCGGAAAAGATGCGACGAATGGTGCCCTTTTCGATATGCGCCAACGGGCTGTCCGGATGCACCACCACCGAAAGACCATCGAGCGCGAGCACCAGTTCGTGTGCCGGCATATCAAGCTGGCCGAGGCCGGCCGCATTGGCCGCACCGGCTTCGTCGGCCTTGATCGGGCGCGAAGACATGCCGATATCGGCGGTTCCAGCGATCAGATCGCGGGCGCTGGTGCCCGAGCCGTGGGCATGAATCTCGATGCTGATGGACTGGCCATCGCGTGCAGCCCGAATCAGGGTTTCCTCGAACGCGGTCTGCTCGCTCGCAATCTCGTGGTAGCCCTCGGCCTGCAACCAGTCGCTCACCAACGCCGGTGCGAGACGCTCGCCGATGGTATTGGAGCCGTGGATACGCAAATCGGCAGCGTGTGTGGAAGCCGCGAGCGAAAGCAACAACGGCAAAAAGGCGCAACGCATCAATGCAACCCCGGCTGATGACCAACCACAACTCTACTGGTTGCAGATGACGCGGCGGTTACGCCAGATTGCGGCGACACCCATTACGATGTTGCCACCGGCCGCGCCGGGTCGCTGATCCAGCCGCTCCAGGAATCCGCGTACCACTGCACCCCGGAGAACCCCGCAACATGCAGGGCCAGCAGATGGTGACAGGCGGTAACACCCGATCCACACATCACCGCCAGCCGGTCGCGGCGATCACCGAGCAAGGCGGCAAATTGCGCCCGCAACACCTCGGCCGGCAGGAACCGTCCATCGCCAGCAAGGTTGTCGGTGTAAGGGCGATTGAGCGCTCCGGGCACATGCCCGGCGACCGGGTCGATCGGTTCCACGTCACCGCGAAAACGGGCGGCGGCACGGGCATCGATCAACCATGCCGGGGTCTCATGCAGACGCGCCAGCACCTGCTGTGTGCTCACCACCAGCGACGGGTCGTAGCCGGCTTGATACGCCGTGGGCAGCGCAATCGGCGGGCGATCATCGAGCGGCAACCCCAACGCCAGCCAGCGTTGCAAACCACCGTCGAGCAACGCCACCTGGCGATGCCCGAGCAACCGCAACAGCGCCCATAACCGCGCCGCGGCCATGGCGCCATCGCCGGCGTCGTAGACCACCACCCGATGCGCCGGGCTGATGCCGCAAGCGGCCAGCCATTGGCACATTGCTTCGGCCGCGGGCAACGGATGCCGGCCATGGCCCAGCCGCGCATGATCGGACAGATCGCGGTCCAGATCGGCATGGTGTGCACCAGGAATATGCGCAGCCGCCCAGGCGCGCGCGCCCGCGTGCGGGTCGGCCAGGTCGAAGCGGCAATCCATCACCACCAGGTCGGCACTGCCCAGTATCGCCGACAGTTCCTGTGCTTGAATCAGACCACCCCACGTCATCATGATCGCTCCAGCCGTTGCCGCAGATTGACCAGCATACCCGCCGTGGCACCCCATATTCGATGGCCGCCATAGCGAAACTCCACCCAGTCGCGCAGGCGCCCGCCATACTCCGTTTGGCCGTGCTGCACATTGTCCGGATCGAGCAAAAAATCGAGCGGCACTTCAAACACTTCGGCCACTTCACCCGGCTCGGCAATGAACTGCGCAGCCGGATCGATCCGCGCCACCAGCGGAAACACGTGGTAGGCCGAGACGGTGAGAAACGGGTCGAGGAATCCCAGTGGCGAAACGGCGTTGGGCAACAGGCCGATTTCCTCGTGCGCTTCACGCAGCGCCGCCGACAGCGGGCCGGCGTCCTGAGGGTCGATGCCGCCACCGGGAAAACTGACCTGACCGCCATGCTGGCGCAGTGCGGCGGTGCGGCGGGTCAAAACCACCTGCACGCCGCTATCGCGCTGTATCAGCGGCACCAGCACCGCCGCCGGCCGCGGCAACGTGCCAGGTGCAATCAGATCATCGAGGTAGGCGAGATTGCAGGCCGCACCCTGTGGCGGGCTGTGCACCGGATACAGTGCGCGCGCCAGCTCGGCAAAGCGACCAGCGGCAATGCTCGCCGTCATTTGCCTTTGGCCGCACGTGGCGGCGGCCCCGAGCGCAGCCCCAACTGAATTGCATCGGCCCAGACCAACGTGTGGTGCGTGCCGCGCACACCCTGGCGACGCTCACGCCCGGGCAACACGTTGTCCATCAGATGCTGGCGCTGGTGCGGAGAAAAGCCAAGCCAGCCGGCAATTTCATCGCTGCTGCGATGACAGCCGACGCAGTAGCCCGCGCCATCGAGCTCACAAACGCCGATGCACGGGCTCAACACCGCGTCGCTGATCATTTCCTGGCCTTGCGCGCTGGCGGCCATGCCGCCATGCGCTGTTTGGTGTTGCTTACTTGGCTTCGATCAACTTGACGTCGAAGATGACCGCCTGATTCGGGCCGATCGGCGAACGCGGCGAGTTGCCGTAGGCTTTTTCCGGCGGCAGGAACACTTCCCAGCGCGAACCGACCTTCATCATCGGCAGCACTTCACGCACGCCCTCGACCGGGAACTCGCCGACCTTGAACGCTACCGGCTCCGGCTCCTGCCCGGGCTGGGCATTGGCGTACGAAGAAGCAAAATCCTGGCCGGTATACAACGAACCGCGGAAATGCAGACGCACCTCGCCGGTGGCGCTGGGCTTGGCACCATTGCCATCTTCGATGACGCGGTATTGCACGCCACTGGGCAGCGTTACCACGCCGCTCTTGCTGCGGTTGCCGGCCAGAAACTTGTCGCTGGCGGCCTTGTTGGCGGCAGAAACTTTTTCGAACTCGGCGCGTGCTTCGGCTTGCAGCTTTTCGCTCATCGCACGCAGCGACTCCTGCATCTGCTCAGCCGGCACCGCCGGGTTGCGCTTGGCGTTGCCATCCTGGATACCACGAATGACGGTGTTCAGATCGACGTCCAGCTTGGATTCGGCCAGCTCGGCACCAATCCGGTAACCATAGGCATAGCTAAGCTTGCCCTTTTCCGACGTGGTGTCCTGCGCCATCACGGCACCGACACCCAAAGCAGCAACCAGGGCAACCACAAGGCGCAACTTCATTCGTGTTCCTCCAGCAATAGGATATGAGGTACCGCCACACCTGCGGCGATAAGCGCCATAGGATACCGCCCCCACGGCTTAACTGCTACTTACTGCAACCTGTCGGACTATCCGCGTTTTCGTAGCCCGGGTTGAGGCCGCAGGCCGAAACCCGGGGCTGCGCCGATACCTTGGATGATTCCG
>PFJA01000250.1 GCA_002782905.1 Lysobacterales bacterium CG_4_10_14_3_um_filter_64_11 | reverse complement strand
ATCAGCAAGAAAATCTTGCGATTGTCGCCTGGCAAGACAAGCCCAAAACCGAATGCAGCACTACCCTAACGTAAGCTTGCGGGTATCGGCCTTGCGCCGCCGCGTGGGTAGCCACGGCTGCAACGCCGCCAGCACGGTTTCGGCGCTGGCACGATAGGTGGTGAGTTTGCCGCCGAGCACGCTGAGCACGCGCGGCTGTTGCTGGCGGTCACGCAGCAGCAGGGTTTCGCGTGAGCGCCCAAAGGCACGCCCGGGCGCCGCCGGCAACACCCGCAGGCCGGCGAACGTGCGCAGCGGCTGGACATCGCGCCAGTGCGCGAAATAGTGGCCGGCAATGGCGCGCAGATACGCTTGCTCCTCCGCGCTGGCCTGCACGGCATCGGCGCTGCCGTCATGGCTTGCTTCGGTAGTGCCGATCAGCGTGTGCTGTTGATACGGCATCGCGAACACCGCGCGGTGATCGCTGGGTGCTTCCAGATAATAGATGCCTTGCCCAAGTTGGCCGGGCAACACCAGATGGCTGCCACGCACCAGCTCGATCCGCGGCCGCGGCAGCTTTGGGGTGAACGCGTCCAACACCTCGCCCGCCCAGGCGCCAGCGGCATTGATCACGATCCGCGCACGGCAGTCGTGTAGTCGATCATCCGTGCGGTATTGCACCGCGCAGCCATCGCCCTCGATATGCGCCGCGACGAAGCGCGCCGGCATCTGCAGTTGCGCGCCGAGGGTTTGCGCTGAATGCATTACCGCACGGGTGAGCGCGGCATCGTCGGTTTGCGCGTCGAAATAGCGGAATACCGCCTGCAAGCCATCCCGGCGCAGCCCGTCGAGGCCATTCCATGTCGAGCGCGGCAGGGCGTGGAAAAGGGTATTGCGCCCCAGCCCGCCGAGCATCGCGTACAGGCTCAGACCGGCACGGATCTGCCACGGCCGGCGCTGGCTGTCGCGATAGATCGGCACATGAAACGGCACCAGGCGCACCAAGTCTGGCGCCAACCGCAGCAGCCGCTCGCGCTCGTGCAGGCTTTCGCGCACCAGCCGCAACTGCGCGCTTTCCAGATAGCGCAGACCACCGTGGATCAGCTTGCTGGAGCGGCTGGAGGTACCGCTTGCCAGCGCGGTCTTTTCCAGCACCATGACCGAGTAGCCGGCGGCCGCACCGGCCTGGGCAATGCCGGCGCCCTGGATGCCGCCGCCGATGATCAACAGATCGTAGTGCATGCCCATCTTCCTTGTACCGCAACGGCCCGATGAATGCGTAAACTGCCAACATGATGCGACGAGCAGGACCCATTCTGGCGCTACTGTGCTTGTTGGCAGGCTGTGCATCCATGCAGAAACCCGATCTGCAGCGCCTGTACGCCAGCAATCGCAGCGTAACCGATCAGCCGCCGGTGATCCTGATCCCGGGGCTGATGGGCTCGCGCATCGTCGATGCGCAGGGCCGCGAGCTGTGGCCGGGCGGGATTGGCAAGCTGCTGTTTTCATCGTACGGCGATCTGGCTCTGGATATCGATCGCGAAACCCTTGCCGTGAAGACGCGCGGCGAAACGGCTTCGGGCATCACTGATCGGATTGCCGGGCGGGCCTTCTATGCGTCCATCATCCAGACCTTGCAGGAGGCAGCCGGTTATCAGCTCACCCAGCCCGGTCGGCAGCCGGAGCCCGGCAAGCGATACCTGTATGTATTGGCGTATGACTGGCGATTGGACAATGTCGAATCGGCACGCCGCCTCGATCGCCTGATCGAGCAGATTCGCATTGACTTCGGGCAACCCAATCTCAAGGTCGATATCGTTGCGCACAGCATGGGTGGCCTGATTGCGCGTTATTACCTGCGTTATGGCAGCCAGGACGTGCTCGAAGGCAACGACTTCCCGCTCACGTATCGCGGCGAGGGCCGGGTGCGGCGCGTGGCGTTGCTGGGCACGCCGAATCTGGGTTCGGTTGAATCGCTGCATTCGTTCATCGTCGGCCGACGACTGGCGTTGGGCAAAGTCAAGACCGAAGACCTGGCAACGTTTCCCAGCTTGTTCCAGTTGTTTCCGCATCCCCTCAACGACTGGATCATGTCCGATACCGGCGTGATGCTCGATCGCGACGTGTTCGATATTGATCTGTGGCGGCGCTTTGAGTGGGCAATTTTCGACCAACGTGCGCGTGCGCGCATCCGCGAGCGCTTCGATGATCCCATTGCCGCCGATACCGATCTGCAATTACGCGAACGATTTTTCCATTTTCGCCTCGAGCGTGCGCGCCGCTTTGCGTGGTCGTTGACGGTGCCGCTGGATCATGTGCCGTGGACGCTGGTCACGTTTGGCGGCGACTGTGCGTTGACACCGGCACGCATTGTGGTCGAGAACGTCAACACCGACTCGGTGGTGCGACTGTGGCCGGACACGATCGCGCGGCCCAAGCCCGGAGTCGATTACGACCGGTTGATGTTGGAACCTGGCGACAGTACGGTAACCAAAGCCTCGTTGCTGGCGCGCGAGTCACTCGATCCACTGGTGCCGCGCCACAAGTACAGTTTTTTTCCGGCACGCTGGTCGCTGTTTCTGTGCGAGCGACACAATGCATTGAGTAACAATAGTTTTTTCCAGGATAACTTGTTGAACTTCTTGCTCAGTCGGGACAATCCCGGGTAATCGTCGCGTCGCGCGCTTGGCGAATGCTTGACAATTGCATTCGTTCTCTGGCAATACTCAGCCCATGTCGCCACGTTGCGCAATAAGTGCCTTGTCAATTCGCTGTTGTTGTGGCGGCATGCCTTTGCCTGTGCGGTTTCCGGTGCGTTTGAACTGATCGTTCGTTTACTGCCCCCGAACCCCGCGACGGCCAAAGCCCGGCGCGCACCGCATCGGGTCTGGCAGTCGCCGGTTCGGATCACTTCATAAAGGAATATCCGATGACAAGTAACAAACAACATGCCCTGTTGGCACTGCGCCGCAGCCCGTTGTTGGTAGCCATTGCGCTGGTGCTGTCCAGCGGCGTGGCGTCGGCGCAAGACGGCCCGGCGCCGGAGGCCGATGATGCTGAAAAAGCCAAGCCCAAGGCGCTCGATCAAGTAATCGTCACCGGTACCCGTTTGACCGATCGCACCGTTGCCGAGTCGCTGTCGCCGATCGATGTGCTCAGTGTCGAACAACTCGATGCGCATGGCACCAGCGAATTGATCCAGTCGCTGTCACGCACCATTCCGTCGTTCAACTTCCCCAACACTTCGATCACCGATGGCTCCGATCATGTGCGCCCAGCGCAGTTGCGCGGTCTGGCACCGGATCAAACACTGGTGCTGGTCAACGGCAAGCGCCGCCACACTACCGCCATCGTCAACGTCAATGGTAGCCTCGGCCGCGGTTCGTCGCCGGTCGATCTCAATGCCATTCCCAGCAGCGCCATCGAACGCATCGAAGTGCTGCGCGATGGCGCGGCGGCGCAGTACGGTTCCGATGCCATTGCCGGTGTGATCAACATCGTGCTCAAGGGCGCGAACAGCGGCACCGGTTTCGATTACCGCTATGGCGAATTCGACAAGGGCGATGGCGAGCTCAACGACATCAGTGGCTTTACCGGTTTCAATTTCGGTGATGGCGGCTTCTTTACCGTCGCCGCCGAATACCGTGACCGCAACGACACCAACCGTTCGCGCCCCGACCCGCGCCAGCAGTTTCCGCTGATCAATGGCCAGCCTGACCCGCGTGAGGCCACCTTTGATCGCATCAATCACCGTTTTGGCGATTCGGCGGTGGAGGATCAGATGCTGTTCGTCAACTCGGTGCTGCCGCTGAGCGAGCAGATCGAGTTCTACAGCTTCGCCAACTACAGCCGCCGCGAGGGCGATTCTGCGGGATTCTTCCGTCGTGCGCTTGATGCCCGCAATGTGCCGCAGATTCATCCGGAAGGCTTCTTGCCGCTGATCCTGACCGTCTCCGATGACGTGTCCGCATTCGGCGGTTTTCGCGGCGATGCCGCTGGCTGGGGTTTCGATCTGAGCGTGGGCTACGGCAGCAACGAGTTCGATTTCAATGTCGGCAACAGCAACAACACCAGCCTCGGTGCGGCCAGCCCGACTGAGTTCTTCGCCGGTACCCTGAAGAACGAGCAGACTACGGTG
>PFJA01000112.1 GCA_002782905.1 Lysobacterales bacterium CG_4_10_14_3_um_filter_64_11 | reverse complement strand
CTACCGGGGTACTGCGCAGCAATGAGGTGGCCCGCAGTGAAAAAGGGCCTCGCCGGCCGCAGGCTAGAAAGCTTCGCTTCAACGCCTTACCCGTTGCAAGCATGAAACCGCTGGTTTCGGTGAAACTCTACAAACCCACTCAACGACCCAACCTCGGCACCCCATGACCCAACTCACCCCCCGCGAAATCGTCACCGAACTCGACCGCTACATCATCGGCCAGGCCGCTGCCAAACGCGCAGTCGCCATTGCACTGCGCAACCGCTGGCGGCGGATGCAGCTCGATCCGGCGCTGCGCGATGAAGTCACGCCCAAGAACATCCTGATGATCGGCCCCACTGGTGTCGGCAAAACCGAAATCGCGCGGCGACTGGCCGCGCTGGCCAATGCGCCATTCGTGAAAGTCGAGGCCACACGCTTCACCGAGGTGGGCTACGTCGGCCGCGATGTCGAACAGATCATCCGCGATCTGGCCGATGCCGCGGTCAAGCTGTTCCGTGAACAGGCCAAGGTGCGGGTGCGCGTGCAGGCCGAAGATCGCGCCGAAGAGCGCGTGCTCGATGCACTGCTGCCGCGCCGCAGCGGTTTCGGGTTCGAGCCGGGCAGCGCCAACGCCGAGCCGTCGGCAAGCGACAGCGATACCCGGCAAAAACTGCGCAAGCAATTGCGCGAAGGCAAGCTCGATGATCGCGAAATCGAACTCGAACTTGCGGTCAACGTCGGCGTCGACATCATGGCACCGCCGGGCATGGACGAAATGGCGCAGCAACTCAAACAGATGTTCCAGGGCATCAGCGGCGGCAAGACGCACAAGCGCAAGCTGCCGGTGCGCGCGGCGTTGCCGCAACTGGTCGAGGAAGAGGCCGGCAAGCTGGTCAACGAAGACGAGATCCGCCAGCTCGCCATTGAGTCGTGCGAACAGAACGGCATCGTGTTTCTCGATGAGATCGACAAGGTGGCCAAGCGCTCCGAGGGCATGGGCGCCGATGTCAGCCGCGAAGGCGTGCAGCGCGACCTGCTGCCGTTGGTCGAGGGTTCCACTGTCAGCACCAAATACGGGGTGGTGCGCACCGATCACATCCTGTTCATCGCGTCGGGTGCGTTCCACATGGCCAAGCCGTCGGATTTGATTCCGGAATTGCAGGGCCGCTTTCCGATCCGGGTGGAGCTGAGCGCGCTCGGCAAGGACGAGTTCGTGCGCATCCTGACCGAACCCAAGGCAGCGCTCATCCGCCAGTACGAAGCGCTGCTGGCGACCGAAGGGGTGCGCCTGAGCTTCACCGATGACGCCATCGAGCGGATCGCCGAGATCGCGTTTGCGATCAACGAGCGGCAGGAAAACATCGGCGCCCGCCGCCTGCACACCGTGCTCGAACGCCTGCTCGAAGGCATCAGCTACGAGGCGCCCGACCGCAGCGAGGATGTGATGATTGACCGCGCGTATGTCGATACGCAGTTGGGGGCATTGGTTCAGGATCGCGACCTGAGCCGATATATCCTTTAAGTAACCTTTGAACGCTACCCATCCGGCGTCATTGCGAGCGCAGCGAAGCAATCCAGTGCTTTTAAATCACGCCCCTTCGGGATTGCCACGTCGCTTCGCTCTTCGCCATGACGACGTATTCAGCGCATCCCTTGCCCTCACGTCATCTCCTCAGAGGTAATGTTTCGATGAAAGCACAGATACTGTTTCCCGCCCTGTTGGGCTTGCTGGTCCTCGCCACCCCGGCTCGCGCCGAAACGCCGGTGTCTGATATTCCGCGGCGGGTGCAGGCGTTCATCGCGGCCAGCAATGCGCACGATGTGGAAGCGATGGTGCAGGCCACCGCGCCGAGCCTGCGCTGGATGAGCGTGGCGCACGATAAATTGGTCGTCGAGGTCAGCGGCCACGACGACCTGCGCAGTTGGCTGCACGGTTACTTCACCACCACCCCGGATGCGCGTTCCAGTATCGGTTCGATCACCGTCGATGGCCACTTCGCCAGTGTGGCGGAAGTGGCCAGTTACGCCGATAACGACGGCAAGCCGGCGCAGCAGTCATCACTCAGTGTTTACGAGTTCGGCAGCGATGGCCTGATTCGCAACGTGTGGTATTTCCCGGCGCATACGCGGTGAGTGCACCGCGCCCTACCGACATCACCCTGCGCCGCGCCTCGCACACGCTGGAGGTTGCCTTCGACAGTGGCGAGTGCTTCGCGTTGCCGTTCGAATACCTGCGTGTGGAATCGCCCAGCGCCGAAGTGCAGGGCCATGGCCCGGGGCAGAAAGTGCTGGTTGCCGGCAAGCGCGATGTCGGCATCGATGCGATCGAGCCGGTTGGCCGTTACGCCGTGCTGCTGCGCTTTTCCGATGGCCACGCCAGCGGCATTTTCAGTTGGGAAACGTTGTACACCCTGGGCCGTGAGTACGAGCCGCGCTGGGCGGCCTATCTCGCCGCCATCGCAGCCGCCAACGCCTCGCGCGGGCCATGACCGCACGGACAATAGCCATGAAACCCCATCAACAGCGCTTTCTGGATCTGGCACTGGCGCGCGATGCGCTGCGCTTTGGCGAGTTCACGCTCAAGTCGGGCCGGGTCAGCCCCTACTTTTTCAATGCCGGGCGCTTTGACAGCGGCGCCGCGCTGGCGAGCTTGGGCGAATGCTATGCCGATGCGCTTGCCGACAGCGCCATCGCATTCGATGGCCTGTTCGGCCCGGCGTACAAGGGCATTCCGCTGGCCACGGCGTTGGCGCTGGCGCTGGCGGCGCGTGGCCGCGATGTGCCGCTGAGCTTCAATCGCAAAGAGGCCAAGGCGCACGGTGAGGGCGGCAGCCTGATCGGGGCGCCGCTGTGTGGACGGATACTGATCGTCGATGACGTGATCACCGCCGGCACCGCCATTCGCGAATCGGTGGCGATCATTCAGGATGCTGGCGCCGAGGTTGCCGGCATCGTGCTGGCGCTGGATCGCCAGGAGCGCGGCCAGACCGACCGACGTTCGGCGGCACAGGAAGTGGCCGCAACCTTTGCGATCCCGGTATGCGCCATCGCCAGCCTGGACGCATTGTTGCAGTTCGCTGGTGCGCAGCCGCAACTGGCGCTGCAACGCAGCCGGCTTTTGCAGTATCGTGAGCGTTACGGTTGCGTTGAGTGAGGCCGCAGATGCGCATCACGACAGTTTTTCAAGGTGCCCAGATATTGGTTTTACTCGCCGTAGTGCTGGCGGCGCCCGCGCTGCAGGCGCAGGGCGACCCGGCGCCCAAGCTATACCGCTGGACCGACAAGGACGGCAAGGAGCATTACACCGACAGCCTGCCGGCCGAGGCGGTGGATGCGGCGCGTGCCGAGTTGAACAAGGCCAGTGGCAGCACGGTGGCGGACATCGAGCGCGCACTGACCGACGCAGAGCGTGCGACCCAGGCGCGCGAAGCCGCCGCTGCGGCCAGCATAGCGAAGCAGGAAGCCGACAAGCTGGCTCGCGATCGCACCCTGCTGTCCTCCTATTCGAGCGAGAGCGAGTTGCAGCGCACCTACAATGAGCGTCTGATCCTGGTTGAGGAATCGGTCAAGTCGGCGCGCGTGGGCATCGATAGCCAGCGCGGCAGCCTGGCCAGCCTGCTGGCGCACGCCACCGATCGCGAGCTCGCCGGGCAGCCAGTGGACGCCCGCACACTGGAAAATCTCGGCGAAGCGCACCGGCAATTGGCCGAGCAGCAGCACGTGTTGCTGCGCCGCGAAGCCGAACGCCAGGCGCTACAGGACGAGCGCGATAGTTTGCTGGTGCGGTACCGCGAGCTGCGGGCCAACCCACCCGCGGAGATGGAGGCGCCGCCGCCGAAGGCCGGCGCGTAACGGCGCAATGGCGTACGCGCATGGTGCCCGGATTACCCCAACATCGTCGCACCACCATGTAGCCCGGGTTAGCGCGTAGCGCGTAACCCGGGGCACCACGCAATCCCGGGTTACGGCCCGTTGGGCCGCAACCCGGGCTACACGACACGTCACCGCTGTGGCCCGCATGTAGCCCGGGTTGAGGCTATGCCGAAACCCGGGGCCCAGCGCGCCGGCGGAACCCGAGGCATCGCGCAATCCCGGGTTACCGCCTGCGGCCTGCAACCCGGGCTACACGACACGTCACCGCTGTGGCCCGCATGTAGCCCGGGTTGAGGCTATGCCGAAACCCGGGGCCCAGCGC
>PFJA01000207.1:2046-4315 GCA_002782905.1 Lysobacterales bacterium CG_4_10_14_3_um_filter_64_11 | reverse complement strand
GGCTACGACGAGAACTGCTGGGGCCTGACCGCCTGTGATGGACCGAACAATCAAATGCCGGAGCTGGCCCACGAGCGGCGTCGCTTGTTCGGCTATGCTGCCCGTGGTGTCCCGTACGGGCCCGATGACGGCACCCTCGGCGGCTGGGCGGTGCTGGCGTCGCTGCCGTTCGCACCCGCAGTCGCATTGCGCGCCGCGCGCACCATGCTGCACCGTTATCCCGAGATGCTCTCCGAACAGCGTTACACGAGCAGCGTCAATCCGACCCTTGCCGGCACCGGCCAGAGCGCCTGGGTGTCGGCGGGTCATTTCGGACTGGACCAGGGCATCGTGGTGATGATGATCGAAAACTATCGCACTCAACGGATCTGGCGGCTGATGCGCAACTGTCGTTATGTCGGTACCGGCTTGCAACGCGCCGGATTCAGCGGCGGCTGGTTGTAGCGGAAGCCTTCGCGCAAGGATCATGACGATGCCTCCTCACCACGCATTCAATGTGCCCCTCCCAGCGACGCACACGAGCAGCGCAGGCTGCATGGCGCACATCCGCCGGCATGGCGCAATCCGCAGCCGACCGGCCGCGACAGCCTGGTGGTCATCGGCGGCGGCACCGCGGTACTGGTGGCGGCGCACGTCGCCGCACTGGCCGCGAAGGTTGCGTTGATCGAGCGCTACCGGCGCGACAACGACGGCCTGAACGTCGGCTGCGCACCGTCGAAAGCGATTATCCACACGTCGCATCTGTACGCCGAGACGCGCACTGCCGAACACTATGGCGTGCAGATTCCAGCCGATATCCGTGACGCTTCGGAGGAAAGTGTTGCTGTGGTCAAACGAACGCGAAGTAACCATCGCAAACGGTGTCGCAGCGAAGCTGCGCATGGCTGAACTTCAATAAACGGACAGAGGAAACAACGATGACAAACAAACTGAAATCCGGAGAACGCCTTGCCAACATCGCTGTGCCACAGCTGGGTGGCGGCGTATTGCGCCTCGGCCTTCCGATCGACGATCACGACTGGCGACTGGGGGTGGTCTATCGCGGCCTGAATCTCCTGCAGGAAAGCCATTGACGGTGACCGAGATGGACGACCTGTCGGCCGGAAAATGGTACGTGAATCTGCACACCGCGACCCATCCGCACGGAGAAATCCGCGGGCGGCTCGCCGTTCGGCCCTGAGGCAGCGTTCAACCACGCGACAGCAGACCCTGCGCCCGCGCACACACCGCGTCCACAGTGAATCCGTATTCGCGCAGCAACACCTCGGCCGGCGCAGACGCGCCGAAGCGCTCCACGCTCAGCACGTCGCCGGCGGCGCCGACGTAGCGATGCCAGCCTTGCGCGACGCCCAGTTCGACCGCCAGCCGCACACCGACTGCCGGTGGCAACACTGCATCGCGCTCGGCCTGCGGCAACGCCTCGAACAATTCCCAGCTCGGCATGGATACGCAACGCACGTTGATGCCCTGCCCCTGCAGGCGTTCGGCGGCGGCCGCGATCAGCCCGACTTCCGAGCCGCTGGCGATCAGGATCAGGTCGGGCTGGCCAGCGGGCGCGTCGAGCAGCACGTAACCGCCGCGGCGCAGGCCGTCGGCGGCGGCAAAGCGGCTGCGGTCCAGGGTCGACAGGTCCTGCCGGCTCAGGGCCAGCAGCACCGGCCGGTCGCGGGTCTCGATCGCGACGCGCCAGGCGACCGCGGTCTCGTTGGCGTCGCACGGCCGGATCACGGTCAGGTTCGGGATCGCGCGCAGCGCGGCCAGTTGCTCGACCGGCTGGTGGGTCGGGCCGTCCTCGCCGAGCGCGATGCTGTCGTGGGTGAACACGTGCACCACATGCAGGCCCATCAGCGCCGCCAGCCGGATCGGCGGGCGCATGTAGTCGGAGAAGATCAGGAAGGTCGCGCCGTAGGGAATAAAGCCGCCGTGCGCGGCCATGCCATTGACGATGGCGCCCATCGCGTGCTCGCGCACGCCGAAGTGCAGGTTGCGCCCGGCCCGGCTCCAACCGCCCGCATCCGATCCCTGGGTATCGTCGCCGGCGACGGCCGGCGGATTGAAATCGCCGAGACCTTGCAGCGCGGTCTTGGTCGAGGGATCCAGATCCGCCGAACCGCCGCTGAGCGACGGCAGCCTGGGCGCGATCGCGTTCATCACCTTGCCCGAGGCGGCGCGCGTGGCCATGCCCTTGGCATCGGCCGCGAATACCGGGATGTCCGCGTCCCAGCCCGCCGGTAGCTCGCCGCGCAGGCTGCACTCAAGCTCCGCGGCC
>PFJA01000207.1:0-1878 GCA_002782905.1 Lysobacterales bacterium CG_4_10_14_3_um_filter_64_11 | reverse complement strand
GCACCCAGCGGCGAGCCATGCGCTTCGAAACTGCCCTGCTTGTTCGGCGAGCCATAACCGATGTGGGTACGCACCAGGATCAGGCTGGGCCGGGTGGTGTCGGCGCGGGCGGCATCCAGCGCGGCACTGATCGCCGCCACATCGTTGCCGTCGGCCACTGCCACGGTATGCCAGCCGCAAGCCTGGAAACGGCGCGCGACATTTTCGGAGAAACTGATGTCGGTGGCGGCGGCGAGGGTGACGTGGTTGTCGTCGTACAGACAGATCAACTTGCCAAGCTGGAGATGCCCGGCGAGCGAGGCCGCCTCGGCGGCGACGCCTTCCATCAGATCGCCATCGCCCGCCAGCACATACGTGTGGTGATCGATCAGCGCGTGCTCGGGGCGGTTGTAGCGGGCGGCCAGTTGCGTCTCGGCGATCGCCATGCCGACCGCGTTGGCGAAGCCTTGGCCGAGCGGCCCGGTGGTGGTTTCCACGCCCGGCGTATGGCCGCGTTCGGGATGTCCGGGCGTCTTGCTGCCCCACTGACGAAACTGCTTGATGTCGTCCAGCGACAGATCGTAGCCGCTCAGATGCAGCAGCGCGTAGAGCAGCGCCGAGCCGTGCCCGGCCGAGAGCACGAAGCGGTCGCGGTCGGCCCAGTGCGGGTTGCGCGGATTGAACTTGAGCCCGCGCGTCCACAGCACGTACGCCATCGGCGCGGCGCCCAACGGCAGCCCCGGATGGCCGCTGTTGGCCTGCTGCACCATGTCTACCGACAGGAAACGCAGGGTGTTGATACATAGTTGATCGAGCGCGGATTCGTTCATGACAACTCCTGACAAAAGCAAACAACAAATTGAGTGACGCCGTGCGGCTGAGCCGGGGGAAAGGCGTGGCCAGGCCATTCACGTCGGTCACGTCTCGAGGCGGTGGTACAGCGCATGTGGATCATCTGGCGACGTGCCCGTGCGGCGACGGATGGTTCAGCGCCTCGAATCCGGTGACCACGTCGAACCGTTCTCCATCGATGCTGTCCTGGCGCATTCGGCGAAAGCTGCCAGTGAGCGTGTCCAGCAAGGTCTCGATGTTCTTGCTGGCGCGCAGCAGTGCGTGGATCGCTGGCAAGCCGCTCTCGAATCGCATGGCGACGACGCTGCCGCGTACCGCCACGATCACCCCGCAGCTCGGATTGGTGGCTGGCTTGGTCATGTCAGTGGGTGGCGCTGGCCCGAATCGCTCCACTTCCAGCCACGGACTTGGGGCAGGTCCTCGCCATGCAGATTGATGTACTGGCGGTGCGCGATCAGCAGATTGTTCAATTCCAGCTTCACGCTCAGGCCGCGGTTCCCGGTCTGCGGCAACCGGTCGATGGCGTCCATCACCAAATGAAAACGGTCCAGGTCGTTCATCACCGTCATGTCGAATGGCGTGGTGATGGTGCCCTCTTCCTTGTAGCCGCGCACATGGATATTGCGGTGATTGGTGCGCCGGTAGGTGAGCCGGTGGATCAGCCACGGATAGGCGTGGAAGGCGAAGATCACCGGCTTGTCGGTGGTAAACAGCGCGTCGAACTCGGCATCGTCCAGCCCGTGCGGGTGCTCGGAGGGTGGTTGCAGCCGCATCAGGTCAACCACATTAACCACCCGCACCTTCACCTCGGGCAGTTGCTGGCGCAGGATCGATACCGCTGCCAGCGTCTCCAGCGTTGGCACGTCGCCGCAGCAGGCCATCACCAGATCGGGCTCGCCGTCGGCGTTGCCGGCCCATGGCCAGATACCGATGCCAGCCGCGCAATGGCGCGCTACTGCGTCCATGTCCAGCCATTGCGGTGCCGGGTGCTTGCCGGCGACCACCACGTTGACGTAATGGCGGCTGCGCAGGCAGTGGTCCATCACC
>PFJA01000251.1 GCA_002782905.1 Lysobacterales bacterium CG_4_10_14_3_um_filter_64_11 | reverse complement strand
CCAAGGTGCCGGCCAGCCCGCCGCCGGGCAGCCCGGAGCCAAGGTCGAAGCCGTCCAGGGTGAGCTCGGCTTGCAGTGGCGAGTGCATCATGTTGGCGGCCAGCAGCGGCCCGACCAGCGCATCGATGCGCACCTGCGCACCACCGGGGCCAGTGCCGCTGAGCGTGAGCGGAAAAGCACTGTCCATGCTCAGGTTGTCGGCGCTGATGTCGAGGTTCGATAGCGTGCTCTCGCTGCCATCGGCGAAAGCGATGCTGATTTGGCCATCATCGATGCGCAGCGAATCGATGCGCAGTGTTGGCGCCTTGCTGTCGGGCGGCGTTTCACCGGCGGTGAGCGAGGCGAAGTTCCAGCTGGCCTTGCGGCCCTGCACCAGGCGGATCGTCGGCTGCTGCAACGTGAAGTGAGTGACCTGCAATTCGCGTTTGCTGAGCAGTGGCCATGGCGCTACTTGCACCGCCAGGCGATCGGCCTTGACGAACGGCTGGTTGGCAAATGCCGGGTCGTCGCCGATCACGATGGCATCGGCGGTAAACGCCAGTTCGCGCAGCGACAGGGTCATCTTGCCGATGCTGACCGGCCGGCCCAGCGTACTGCTCAAGCTGGTCTCGATGCGTGGCCGAAACTGATCGACATCGACGCTCAACAGTGCCACCGCCAGCCCACCGAAAACGACGGCAAACAGTACGAGGATCCCGACCAGCAGCTTTTTCATGATGTTCTCCCTTGCAATTGTCTGGTATCGCCCACGCCGATGCCTGAACACACCGTCATTGCGAGGAGCGAAGCGACGTGGCAATCCAGAGTATTCGGAAACCAAAGCGCTGGATTGCTTCGCTGCGCAGGCAATGACGGCGGAAGTCGGGTGTTCCGAGTTTACCTGGGAGCCTGTTGGTTGCCATCGATGTGCTCGAAGGTGCAGGGTCCACTGCGTCGATCGCGTACGTTATCACCATCGTCGCCCGCGGGGTGCCGCGTCGGCGCATTCGTGCTTGCGCTGGGTATCGTGGCAGCATAGCCTGAGCGCTTGTCCTGTGCCCGCAGCCTGGCTGCACCCGAATAGAGGAATGTCCCCGTGAAAACCCATCGCGTGTTGACCGCGCTGTCGCTGTCGATAGCCCTTGCCTTTGCTGTCGGTTGCAGCCGCAACCCCGAGCCGCCGGCACCGCCCGCGCCCACGCCCGCCACCGTGGCCGATGCCGATGCGTTTGTCGCCCGGGTCAATGCGCAATTGCGTGCCGATTATCCGGAAATCACCTCGGCGCAGTGGCTGGCAGCCACCTACATCAATAGCGACAGCCAGCGGGTTTCGGCCAAGGCGCTGGAGCGCGCGCTGGCACAGCTGGGCACGTATGTCGAAGAAGCCAAACAGTTTGATGGACTGGAGCTGAAGCCGGAAACGGCGAGAGCGATTGCACTGCTCAAGCTGAGCACCGCGATGCCGGCGCCGAAGGATCCGGCCAAACTGGCCGAGTTGACGCAATTGGCAACCAAGATGGAAGGCATGTACGGTGCCGGCAAATACTGCACCGATGCCAGCAAGCCGGAAACCTGCCGCGATCTGGGTGAGCTCTCCAGCACCTTGGCCAACAGCCGCGATTACGATGCGCAGTTGGACGCCTGGCGCGGTTGGCGGACGATTTCGGTGCCGATGCGTGCCGATTACCAGCGTTTTGCCGAGTTGTTGAACGAAGGCTCGGCCGAGTTGGGCTTCGCCAATGCCGGCGAGATGTGGCGTGCCGGCTACGATATGAGCCCGGCCGATTTTCAGGCCGAGACCGACCGCCTGTGGGGCCAGGTCGAGCCGCTATACAAGCAATTGCATTGCTATGTGCGCAGCGAGCTGGTCAAGCAATATGGCGCCGACCAAGGTCAGGTTGACGGCATGATCCCGGCGCATCTCACCGGCAATATGTGGGCGCAGCAATGGGGCAATATCTGGGATCTGCTTGAGCCCTACCACGGCGCCGGCAGCCTCGATGTCGGCAGCACCCTGCGCAGCCAGCGCGATGCCGAGTTCAAACGCCTGCTGGCCGATTTCAAGGGCTCGCCCACGGCCCTGCAACAGGCCGAGTTGAGCCATCAGGCCGACCTGGCGGCGGCCAGCAAAATGGCCCAGCGCGCGGCGGATTTCTACCGCTCGCTCGGGATGCCTGCGTTGCCTGAATCGTTTTACCAGCGCTCACAACTGATCAAACCGCGTGATCGCGACGTGGTCTGCCACGCCAGCGCATGGGACATGGATTACCAGGGCGACGTACGCATCAAGATGTGCATCGAGCCGAGCGCGGACGAGTTCACCACGATCTACCACGAGCTCGGGCATATCTTCTATTACCTGGCCTACAACCATTTGCCGCCGCTGTTCCAGAGTGGTGCCCACGATGGCTTCCATGAAGCGATCGGCGACACCATCGTGTTGGCGATGACGCCGGGATACCTCGGTTCGATCGGCCTGGTCGACAAGCCCAAGGTTTCCGAAGCGGCATTGATCAATGGCCAGATGCGCATGGCGCTGGAAAAAGTCGCCTTTCTGCCGTTTGGGTTGATGATCGACCGCTGGCGCTGGGGGGTGTTTGACGGCTCGATTGCGCCGGAAAACTACAACACGGCGTGGTGGCAACTGCGCGCCAAGTATCAGGGTGTGGCGGCCGTTGGCGAGCGCGGTGAGGCGTTCTTCGACCCGGGTGCGAAATACCATGTGCCGGGCAACACGCCTTACACGCGCTATTTTCTCGCCCACATTCTGCAATTCCAGTTCTACAAGGCGTTGTGCGATGCCGCTGGCCACAGTGGGCCATTGCATGAGTGCAGCTTTTACGGCAACAAGGCCGCCGGTGAAAAGTTCTGGGCCATGCTGCAACACGGCCAGAGCCAGCCATGGCCGCAGACGCTCAAGGAATTGACCGGTTCCGAGCAGATGGATGCCAGTGCCATCCTCGATTACTTCGCCCCCCTGAAAACCTGGCTGGAGCAAAAGAATGCCGGTCAGGAATGTGGTTGGAGCGAGGCTGGCTGATGGCCGGTTACCGGCAGCGCGTTCGCGCGCTGCAAGCCGCCGTGGCAAACCCTTGCCATGGCGGTTGCCAGCGGGCTAACGTGGTGCGATGAACGCACCGATTCGACTGTTGATCCACGGCGCTTCCGGGCGCATGGGCCAGGCCTTGCTGCGGCTGGCGGCGACGATGCCCGAGTTGCAGGTGGTCGCTGCGGTGTCGCGGCAGCCGTTTCCGGCAACCAGTGATGTGCCGTGGTTCGCAACGACCGCGTTGGCCGCGGTTCCCGCCTTTGACGTGGCGATCGATTTCAGCCTGCCGGCAGGGCTGTCTGGCATCACCGCGCTGTGTCGTGCGCGCGGCGCGGCGCTGGTCTGCGGCAGCACCGGCCTGGACCCGGCGCAGCGTGCCGTGCTGGCCGATGCCGCGAACCACATCGCGGTGCTGTGGGCAGCCAACTTCAGCATCGGCATCGCGGTGCTGAACGAACTGGTGCGGCAGGCGGCGGCGGCATTGCCGGACTGGGATTGCGACGTGATCGAGGCGCATCATCGCAGCAAGCGCGATGCGCCGTCGGGCACCGCGCTGGCACTCGGCGCGGCGCTGACCGAGGGGCGGGGCCGGGCGCCGCAGTATTGCGCCATTCGGGCGGGCGACATCGTCGGTGAGCACACGGTGATGCTGACCGCGGCGGGTGAGCGGCTGGAGCTGATCCATCGTGCCAGCGACCGCGATATTTTTGCCCGTGGTGCGCTGGAAGCCGCGCGGCGACTGGCTGGGCAGGCCGCCGGCAGCCATGATCTGGGCTCGTTGTTGTTGGCGCGCTGAGCATTTCGGCGCGCAGTCATTTCCCTTTGCCGGCGTGACCGGCTAGAATCCTCGCTCGCCTGAACCTTCATTGCTACGGGCCCGCTGCGCGGGTCCGTGATGAGTCGCAGCCGCGACACCGGTTCACCCAGCGCAAGGCGAGCTACCGTGAAGCAAACCGCATTCCTCGCCCTTGAAGATGGCACCCTCTTCGAGGGCGTTTCCGCAGGTGCGCCCGGCGTGCGCGTGGGCGAAGTGGTGTTCAACACCGCGACCACCGGTTATCAGGAAATCCTTACCGACCCCTCGTATGCGCGGCAACTGGTAACCCTCACCCAGCCGCACATCGGCAACACCGGCTGCACCGGTCACGATGATGAAGGCGGCCGGGTGTGGGCTTCGGGTCTGATCGTGCGTGACGTGTCGCGCCGGCCCAGCAGCTGGCGCAGTGAGATGGCGTTGCCGGAATGGCTGGCGGCACGCGAGGTGGTGGCGATTGCCGATATCGACACCCGCCGCCTGACCCGCTTGCTGCGCGATCGTGGCGCGCAAAATGCCTGTCTGGTGGCTGGCGGTGCGCTGGATG
>PFJA01000264.1 GCA_002782905.1 Lysobacterales bacterium CG_4_10_14_3_um_filter_64_11 | reverse complement strand
CCGCCTCGATTTCGCCCTTGACCTTTTCGACATCGGCGGTGGGCAGGTCGATCTTGTTGATCACCGGCACCACCTCCAGCCCCTGCTCGACGGCGGTGTAGCAATTCGCCACCGACTGCGCTTCCACACCCTGCGCCGCGTCCACCACCAGCAACGCACCTTCGCAAGCCGCCAGTGAGCGGCTCACTTCATAGCTGAAATCCACGTGTCCGGGCGTGTCGATGAAATTGAGCTGGTACACCTGACCATCGCGCGCCGTGTACGGCAACGACACCGACTGCGCCTTGATGGTGATGCCGCGCTCGCGCTCGATCGGGTTGGAGTCGAGCACCTGCGCCTCCATCTCGCGGTCCTGAAGGCCACCGCAAAGCTGGATGATGCGATCGGCAAGCGTGGACTTGCCGTGGTCAATATGCGCGATGATCGAAAAATTGCGGATGTGTTGCATAGATTCGGCCGGTCGGGCCAGCCGTTGGAATGGAGGTAAAGCTGCTGATTGTCGCACATTTTGCGGTCAGCGCAGGTCAGCAGCAAGCGTCTGACCCGACGCAACCCGAGCGTCGCGACGAAAATGCCTCCAGGCGCTTCCGCCAACGCACCTCAATCGGAGACCGCAAACGTCACCATCATCCCTTGGTCCTCGTGCTCCAGATTGTGGCAGTGAAGCATGTCGCGTTGGACACCGGCAAATGGTTAGGCGAAGCCAACCAGCGCACGCACCGTTTCGCCCGGCCACACCAGGATAGTGTCGAGCAAACCCATGTCCTGGGCGGTACGCCCGCCACTGGCAACGACGAGTTTGCGAATCTGCTTCGGCGAGCCCCTGCGTTCCAGCACACGGAACAGCACGCCATGCGCATGCATGGCGTTGGGCATGCTGCGCATCGCATTGTTGAACTCCCACACTTCCTTGCTACCACGCTTGGCGGTGAACACGGCGTCGTGACCGCATCGATGAAAGTTCCAGTCGTTGATCAGCCAGCGGCCATCGTCACGTACCCACAGCTTGAACTCGCGTACCGCTACAGCGCCTTTTTCATCCAACGGCGGCAAATGGCTGAGGCGATCCCGCAGCCGCCTCGACTTCGTCCTTCCCGCGACAGCGACACGGATTTGTATCAGATCAAGCGCTTCTCCAACCGGCACCGCCCCGGGATGTTCGAGCATCGGATCGATCATCGCTCGCTCGCAATATAATGGAGGGGCTACCATCAATCCCCAACACGAGCCCGCCCGTCAAGCGGTCGCTTCCACACGAAACGCGAGAGTCCCGACTTTACGCATGCGGCCGAGCACTGCGCGCTTCGCGTGTGGCCAGCCAAGATGCGCGCAAAGCAGTGATACAAGATTAAATCGTGCGCAACCACGCTCTGGTCCGTTTGTTGGACGAGCTAGCAGCCTGTTCTGAAAACGAGTTCGTTGCGACATCGACGGCGCCTTCGGTCAGGTTGCCGATCTTCACCGCGAAGACTGGACAATTGACGCATCGCGATAGGGCGCTGCGCGTTCTGTCGCGAGCCGCTTCCCCGACCCGCGAACGGGTCGGGTCGGGAGCGCCATCGATTCGCGTCACTCCGCCTTGCGCGGCGCAATGGCGACGAACTGGGTTTGCTCGCCGCGGCGCACCAGCAGCATCACCGCTTCGCTGTCGCCAGCTTCGGCAATCGCGTCGGAAAATGCCTTGGCGCTGGCAACGGCGGTGCGACCGACCCGCAATATGACATCGCCTTCGCGCAGGCCCGCCCGCCGCGCGGCATCGCCAACGACCCGCGCAATCAGCACGCCCTCGTTGGCGGCAAGACCCAACTGCTCGCGCTCTTCGGCCGACGGTGTCTGCACCACCAAGCCCAGCACACCAGCGCTGGCCTTGTCGCCGCCACCAGCGCCGGTACTGGCGCTGGACTGATCACTGGGCACCTCACCCAGCACCGCGTTCAGCTCGCGCTCCTTGCCGTCGCGCAACACCCGCAACTTGACCTTGCTGGCCGGCGCCGTATTGCCCACCATCGGCGGCAAGTCGGACGATTGCAGTATTTCAATGCCATTGAAACTCAGGATCACATCGCCAACCTTCACCCCGGCCTTTTCGGCCGCACTGCCCGGGGTCACCGAGCTGACCAGTGCGCCGACACTGCGATCCAGGCCGAGCGTCTTGGCAAACTTGCGATCCACATTCTGGATCGCGACACCCAGCTGGCCACGGCGCACATGGCCGCTCTCACGCAACTGTTTGGCGGTATTGGTCGCAACTTCGATGGGGATCGCAAAGCTCACGCCCATGTAGCCACCGGAGTTGGAGAATATCTGCGAATTGATACCAACCACCTCGCCATCGGTGTTCAACAACGGACCACCGGAATTGCCGCGGTTGATCGCCACGTCGGTCTGGATGAATGGCGTGTACTGCTGCGAGGCATCCATGCTGCGCCGGCCCACACCGCTGACCACGCCAACCGTCACCGTGTTGTCGAGAAAACCAAACGGCGAACCGATCGCGAACACCCATTGCCCCGGACGCAGGTTCTTGGACGACCCCGCCTTTAGATACGGTAATCCCTTGGCCTTGATGCGCAACAAGGCGATGTCGGCCTGCGCATCGCTGCCGATGACGGTGGCTTCGAATTCGCGGCGGTCGGGCAGCCGCACAACCACTTCATCGGCACCATCGATCACGTGATGGTTGGTCAACACCTCGCCGTCACCGGAAATGAGGAAACCCGAGCCCGAAGAAACCTGATCACGCGGCTCCATCGGCGGCATGCCGGGCTGGCCGAAGAAACGGCGAAAGAACTCCGGCATGTCTTGCGGATCAACGGCTTCATCGGCGCCGGCCCGCTGTGAGGATGCGGTGCGGGTGGCTTCAATCGAGACCACCGCCGCACTGGCTCTTTCTGCCAGTTCGGTGAAATCCGGCAACGTCGATTGCGCACCGGAGACCTTGGAAAGCAACACAAATATCGCAACAAACGCAAATTGGGTAACGGTTTTCATAGTTCTTTGCCAGCCCATGTGTTGACACAAGATGTGACTAGTCTGCCGCAATCGGTGTGAGCAAAGGATTAACTGCACGCGAACGGGTGTGCCACAACGCGGCCGCCACGCCCAGCACCAAGCCGATCAGCACCAGCGGGTCGGCGGCCACCTCCAACCAGTGCGCCAACGCGGCACCGGCAGCGGCGCCCAGCAGCAAACCCAGAAGCGCACGGCCATAGCCATGCAGTGCGGCCGTACGCAACTGCCGATCGCCAACCGTGAGCATGACAAGCTGCCCTGGCACCACCTGCGCTCGGCACACCAAGGTGAACTGGTTGCATTCATCGCTGCGGAACAGATCGCAACGCCCGCCGCACCCACTGCTGCATCCCTCGCACGCGCTATCTTCCAAACGCACCGTCACTACCTGTGCGCCGACCGACAACACCCGGGCTCGTCGTTGCATCGGAGGGCTCAGCGCAAATCGGCGGTGACACCGCGCGCAAATCGCTCGATCGTCGCGGCTGGCACTTTGCCAATCACGAAAATGCGGTGGTCGCCCAACGCAAACGCACGCGCATGCACCGCGCCAGCGCGCGAGGCCGAGGTTTGCCCACCTTGCTCGTGCAAGGGTTCGATATACACCGAGACACTGGCAAGACCATCGCTGTATACCAGATGATCGCCGGTTTCACTGCGCCGCTGCGAGCGCAGCACGAATCCGGCCGGCACATCGTTCACCGACCAGGGCAGGTCCACAGCATCAGTGGCGGCAGAAGCCAACAGGAAGTGCCGATTGAAATCGGGTATCGATGGCCGTAGATCCGCTGCCGCCGGGGTGATACCCACTTGCACCTCGGTAAACATCAGTTGTTCGAGCGGCTGCGCGTTGTTGTCGGCGTCTTCCAGCACGATCCGCAGCGGCAATCCGGTGTTGATTTCCAGCCACAGGCGATAGCCATAGCGCAGGGCATCATGCGGTTGCAAGACAATAACTTGCGTGTCGTAACCTGCCACCCGCTCGATGCCGCCCAGCAGCCGCTCGTATTCGGCCAGCAGGCCCGCCTGCACGGCATCGGCGGTTTGCTGCCACTTGGCCAGCGGCGAACCTTCGTAAGCGACCGTGGGATCGCCATCACCGATACAGATCAGGGTGTCGCCATCACGGACGATTTCACGATGTGCACCGGTCAACACCACCAGTCGCTCGCGCGCATCGCGTGCCGAACGATAGACCTTCAGCGTCTCCATGCGGCTGCCATCAAGGTAGACCAGAGTGCCCTGATAATCGGTTTGCGCCAGCGCACCGGCCATCCGCGTCAGCCACTGATCCGCATCAGTCGCCCAGGCAACGCCAGCGACACTCAATGCCAGCGGCAACCCGAGCAGCCACTGTTTCATTGCGGCGCATCCTGCTGCAACGACGCCGTCTGTGCCTCGGCTTTCGGATGGGCGATGACATCGACATACGGCACAAAACCGCCGATGCCGGCTTCACGCAACATGGCGTTGTGCCGGATCATGTAGTCCTGCAACTCCGGGCTCAGGCCATCGCGCTCGGCACCGAACTGCAACACCGTGGACAGCGCCGATGCCGCCACGCTGTCAGCCGGCGCAAACTGGGGACGCAGATCCGATTCACGCAAATCCGATGGCGCCACCTGCGCGACCGAGCCCGGATGTTGCGCCAAATCGCCCTGCCCTGCACCAATCTGATCGGGCGTCATCACCAGTAACGCGAGCAGCGCCGTACTCGCCGCTACCGCCAGCCCGCCAGCCCAGCGCAACAGCGGCCGGGAAGCGGCGGTGGCAGACCGTTTCAGCGGTGGCTCGGCGGCCACAGCGTTGGCTACCCGCTGCGCAAAATCGGCCGCCATCGGCAGCGATGTCTGCCGTCGCATCGCCACCGCAGCCAAACTCCAGCGGCTCCAGGTGTCGGCCAGATTGCGATCCGCACTGACCCGCCGCAGCAGGAACTTCGATTCGTCGGCGGCCAGTTCGCCATCGAAAAGGCTGGACAACGCCGCCAATGGGTTGCTCTTGTCGTGTTGGCTCATGATCGTTCTCGCTTGTCGTCCAAAAGTGGCCGCAACTGCACATCGATCGCTTCGCGCGCCCGGAAAATCCGCGACCGAACCGTACCGATCGGGCAATCCATCGCTTCCGCAATTTCCTCGTAACTCAAACCATCCACTTCGCGCAAACTGATCGCGGTACGCAGTTCATCGGGCAATTTATCAACCGTGTCGGTGACGGTTTTTTCGATTTCCTGACGCAACAACTCGTGCTCCGGCGTGTCGGTGTTGCGCAGGCGATCACCCGACTGGTACTGCACTGCATCGGCTGCGTCGATGTCCTCACTGGGCGGGCGTCGTTTCTGCGCGACCAGATGGTTTTTTGCCGTATTCACTGCAATCTTGTACAGCCATGTGTAAAACTGACTGTCGCCACGAAAGTTCGCCAGTGCTCGATAGGCACGAATGAACGTCTCCTGGGCAACATCCTGACACTCGCTCCAGTCCGCGATGTAACGGGAAATCAGGCCGCCAATCTTGTACTGGTACTTGCGCACCAACAGATCGAAGGCGGCCTTGTCGCCTTGTTGCACGCGTAAAACCAGCGCCTGATCCACTTCGTTATCGGCCATTCGGGCCGTTACTCCCTGTCGGCGCAACCTGGGCGAATCGCTACAGGTCGCTGCTGAAGACTCTCGATCAGTGCAAAAAGTTCACTGGACCGTACCTATCGTCCGGCATTGACCTGCCGGTGCCTGCGCCGGATGATACGGTGTTCATCACTCAAAGCGGAAATCCCCCATGTTCGACGGCCTTCGCTTCCAACATTGGCACAGCCAGATTCGGCCCGATGGGGTCGTCGTACTGACCCTGGATCGTGCCGACAACAGCGTCAACGCCCTGTCGCAGGCGGTTCTCGATGAACTGGGACAGGCGGTCGAGCGGATCGCCATCACCAAGCCCAGTGCACTGGTGATCCAATCGGGCAAAGCAGCGGGCTTTGTCCCAGGCGCCGACATCCACGAGTTTCAAACCTTCGATGCCAACGGCACCACCGCCGATGCCATTGCACGCGGCCAAGCGGTCTATCAACGCCTGGCTGAATTGCCCTGCCCGAGCGTCGCGGCGATTCATGGCCACTGCATGGGCGGCGGCACCGAATTGGCGCTGGCTTGCCGTTACCGCATCGCCAGCAATGCCGAGCAAACCCGAATCGGGCTGCCGGAGGTGAAGCTCGGTATTTACCCGGGATGGGGTGGCAGCGTACGTCTGCCGCGGCTGGTAGGCGCGCCAGCGGCGATGGACATGATGCTGACCGGGCGGGCGCTATCGGCCAACGCCGCGCGCTTGATCGGGCTGGTCGATAAAGTCAGCGAGCCGGCGTTGTTGCTGGACGCCGCCATTGAATTGGCCAAACGCGGACATTCCCGACCACTCAAGCAACGCGCGCTGGCGTGGGCGACCAACACGTGGCTGGCGCGCCAGATTCTGGCACCGATCCTGGTCAAACAGGTGGCACGCAAGGCACGCAAGGCGCACTATCCGGCACCGTTTGCATTGATCGAAACCTGGCGCCGTTCCGGCGGCTCGGTGCAGGCGCGGCTGAACGCCGAGGCACGCAGCGTGGTCAAGCTGGCGCAGACCCCCACCGCGCGCAATCTGGTGCGCATTTTCTTCCTGCAAGAACGGCTCAAGAGCCTTGGCGGCAAAGACCACGGCATCAAGCATGTGCATGTGGTCGGTGCCGGCGTGATGGGCGGCGACATCGCCGCCTGGTGTGCGCTCAAGGGCTTTGCTGTCACCTTGCAGGATCGCGAGCAAAAATACATCGAGCCGGCGCTGACGCGGGCGCGCGGCCTGTTCGAGAAAAAGCTGAAACGCGACGACCAGCGCCAAGCTGCGATGGCGCGCCTGCGCGCGGATGTAAGCGGCGAGGGTGTGACCTCGGCGGACCTGGTGATCGAGGCCATCTTCGAAAACCTCGACGCCAAAAAGGCACTGTTCGCCACGGTTGAGGAAACCCTCAAGCCCGACGCGATCCTCACCAGCAACACCAGTTCGATCCCGTTGACCGATCTGCGCGCGGGTATCACGCACCCGGCGCGTTTCGCCGGGCTGCACTACTTCAACCCGGTGGCGATGATGCCGTTGGTCGAAATCGTGCGTCACGATGGCCTGGACGCGGAAACCGAACGCCGTCTGGCCGCATTCTGTCGCGCCATCGACAAACTGCCGGTGCCGGTGGCGGGCAGCCCGGGGTTCCTGGTCAACCGCGTGCTGTTCCCGTACATGCTCGAAGCCATCACCTGCTACGGCGAAGGCATTCCCGGCCCGGTGATCGACCGCGCCGCGGTCACGTTCGGCATGCCGATGGGGCCGATCGAACTGGCCGACACCGTGGGCCTGGACGTCGCCGCGTCGGTGGCCAAGGTGCTGACGCCGTTCCTCGGCCTGAGCATCCCG
Organism: Lysobacterales bacterium CG_4_10_14_3_um_filter_64_11; assembly: GCA_002782905.1. Taxonomy (GTDB): domain Bacteria; phylum Pseudomonadota; class Gammaproteobacteria; order Xanthomonadales; family Xanthomonadaceae. Next base: position 10,198 of record PFJA01000264.1, on the reverse strand, counting down.
GATGGGCTGGATTCGCTGCTGCAAGCCGGCAAGCGCGGGCGCAAGGACGGGCAAGGGTTTTACACCTGGGAAAACGGCCGCGCCAAAAAGCCCGAAGTACCGAGCGACTACAAGGCTCCCGAAGACCTCGAAGACCGCCTGATTTTGCCGTTCATCAACGAGGCGGTGGCCTGTCTGCACGAGGGCGTGGTCGCCGATGCCGACCTGCTTGATGCCGGGGTGATCTTCGGTACCGGCTTTGCACCGTTCCGAGGCGGTCCGATCAGCCATGCCCGTGCCGCCGGCCCGGCCCAACTCAAGGCCAGGCTCGAGCAACTGGCGCAGCGACACGGGCCACGCTTTGCACCACGCCCGGGTTGGGACGCGCTGTAACGCGATTGCAGTGTCGGGATCAACCGGTCACTGCATAATCCGCGCCGTAATACTTGGCGGTGGTGTGGGTGTGAAAGGTGAGCGCCGATACCGGCGGGTATTTGGGCTCACCCAAACCCGGCAGCACTTCGAGGATCTCATCCTCCCAGACATAGATCGCCATCGGCAATGAGATGCGTGGTTGCCGCCGCGCCGCCGGGTCGCGCGGCTGGCTCACCCGATGGGTGGTGGACGGCAAGCGGTCATTGCTGATGCGCTGCATGTAATCGCCGGTGTTGAGGATGATGCTGCCTGGCGGCGCGGCGAGCCGTATCCACTTCATGTTGCGCCGGTTGAGCACCTGCAAGCCTTCCACTGCCGGCGCCGGCAGCAGGGTGAACAGATCGACATCCTCGTGGCCGAGCATCCGGCCGCCGGCCGGCAGCGCCTCGCACAGCCCAGGCGGCGGGTAATAGTTGAGCCGGAACCCGAAATTGGTCGCCGCCAGACGGCGGTCGTACAGGTGCGGATCGCAGCCCAGATAGCGCAGGATGCTTTGCATGATCGGTGCGATCAACGGCTCCTGCGCCTGCACCAACGCCCGGAAAATCGGTTCGTAGTCGGGCCGCGGCCAGAATTCACCGGCATCGAAATCCCGTTTCTGATTCAGGTCGTTGTGATCCAGATCGAACGCGCGCCGGCAAAACACCCAGCCCTCGACCAGATCCGGATGAATGATCGTGGTTTCCCGGATCGGGAAATAGCCCTGATTGACCGAACCCTGACGCTTCGCCAGATACCGCGTGCGCTCGGTCATCGGCACGGTTTCGAACAACCGGCAACAGGCCTGTTCGGCGCGCGCGTAAAGCGACGGCGGCACGCCATGGCCCACCAGAATCGCAAATCCGATCTCTTGCATCGCAGCGCCAAGCGATTGCGCGAAACGCTGCTTGCCGGCATCCCCACCATGGAAAAAATCCGCCAGATCACAGGTTCGAATGACAAAGTCCTCATCAAAGGCCTCGCCTTGCGCGGCCTCCGACAAGCGATAGGTCTGCGGCTTGTTGACCTGATCGAACTGACTGAAGTCGCGATTGAGAGCGTTGATGCCGTGATCCTGTGTGTCTGACATGATGCAAGTGTCCCTCGTCTCGTGTTTCGTGCCCGCCAGCGCTGGCACAACCCGGAAACATTACACCACCGGAAGCTGCTCACGCACGAACAGCAGCGCGATGACCAACAGCGCGGCAGGCACCACCCAGCGTAACCAGAATACAAAGCCGACCTGCCAGCGGTCGACTGGTGCGGTGAACAATTCTGCCATCGCCTGCTTGCGGCTCGCACTCCAGCCCAATGCCAACACCGCCGCCAGCGCGCCTGCGGTTTGCATGCCCGAGCCAAACAGCAGATCCAGGGTGCCGATGATCGACGGCCACAGCGCGCTGGGCAGCATCAACACCGCTTCGAGCGCAAATAGGATCAGCGCAATGCGCCGGCGTGACCAGCGCCCGCCGACCATATCGCGCAAGCCGACCAGACCCACTTCCAGCGCCGCCAGCGCCGACAGGAATGCCATCAGCACGAACGCGGCAAGAAATGCCACACCCAGCCAGCGCCCACCCGGCATCAGCGCAAACAGCTTGGGCAAGGTCGAAAATACCAGACCCGGACCGGCCGCCATGTCCAGCCCGAAATACAACACGCTGGGCACGATGAACAAGGCAGCCAGCAGTGCGCCCGACATATCGCCGAGCGCGGTCAGCAGTGCGGTCGAAACAATTGGTGTATCGCGCTCAAGATAGCCCCCATAAACCAGCATGATGGTGCCGCCGACGCCCAACGAGAACACCGCCTGGCCCATCGCGGCAAACACGTCGGTGGCGCTCAGCAACGCAAAGTCCGGGCGCAGAAAAACCAGCAACTTGTTGCCGACGCCAGCGAGCAACAGCGCATTGACCACAAGATACAGCACCACCACGCCAAATGCCGGCACAAACCAGCGGCTGATGCGCTCGATCCCCTCGCGCACACCCCGCGCCATCACCCAGCAAGCCGCCGCCAGCACCAGCACGGCCAACCCATACTGCACGCCGCCATTGCCAAGGCCCGCCGTCAGTCCGGCGTCGGCGTGGGGGCCGAAGCCTTTGCCCAGCCCATATAGTGCGGTAAAAACGATGTTGGCGATAATCACGATGTAATACGAGTCGGCAATCACGATCGCTACCACCAGCACGCTGCCGATGAGCAAGCCGGCACGGCGGCCAAACGCCGCGCGAAAACCCGGCACCGGGCCAACCCGCAAGGCGCGGCCAAGTGCCCACTCCGCGGCCAGTACCGGCATCGCCAACAACACGGTCAGCGCTGCATAAACCAGTAAAAAAGCGCTGCCACCATGCTGCCCCATCATGTACGGAAAGCGCCAGACATTACCCAGCCCGATGGCGACACCCACCATCGACAGCCATGCCGCAAGCCGGCCGGAAAATCGGTCGCTGTAGGTCAACGCGGCACCCGTAGTACCGCGCAAGCAGTACCCCATGCGTCGTGCATGCGCAGTGCGGGCCAACCATGCATGGTCAGCCCTCCCATCGTCGATAAATTATGGTTACCCTGTCGCGAGCGATCACAATTGCCAAGACCTCGTCCATGGAACTTTGCCATTACCGGAACGGTCGGTTGCTGGCGGGAAAATGACTGCTCCACCACCTTCAGGTTGCTACCGCAACCTGCCTGTCCACAAGGAGCGTGGCATCACGACATGATGACTGCGCCAAGGCAGCCATCCCGGGGGAACCATGCCACAACACAAACTGTTTTTGCCACATCATGCATCACTAGTCGCCACCCTGCTCGCGCTGACACTCGGCACAGCAGCTCGTGCCGACACCATCACCGTTCGCAGCGATTACTGGTTTCCGTACAACGGCGAACCGGGCAGTCCCCAGGAAGGCTACATGATCGACTTGCTGCGGCTGGCGGCGGCGAGCCGCGGCGATACCGTCGACTACCGCCTGATGGACTGGGAACTGGCGCTGCAACGTTCGCTATCGGGTACCGTCGACTGCGTGGTGGGGGCGATTGCAAGCGATGCCCCGGATCATCTGCGTACCCGCACACCGTGGGGCAGCAGTCAGAACGTGGTGTATGGCCGCGCCGGGGATGCCGATGTACTTGATGAAGTGACCAGCGCCATCGGCAGCGCGCCATTGCCCAGCCATCGCGATGTCGCGCATGATCGCGATGGCCAGGCCATTTCGCTCAATGGTGTCGCTGATCTCAAACCCCTGCGCATCGGCGTGGTACAGGATTATTCCTATGGCGATGCGATTGATGCCGTGCTGGCCGACGATGGTGCGCAAGTCAGCCGCGTCGAGGCCAGCCGCCGCGCCTTTCCGTTGTTGGTGATGAAACTGGTGACCAAGAAGATCGATGTTCTGATCGAAGATGAAAACGTCGCCGCCGCCAGCCTAAAGGAAATGGGTTTGAGTGCTCGGGTGATTCCGATTTCCAGCAACCTCACCGAAGCCGACGACCTGTTTGTCGCCTGCACACCCAACGAGCGCGGCGGCAAGTTGATTGCCGCATTCGACAGCACCTTGGAGCAGGCGCGGGCATCGGGTGAGCTCGCCAAACTGCTCGTCCGTTACGGTCTGGAGGACTGGGCGCCGATCACGCCATGAAGCGGGACGAATAACGGACTCGCCGTGCCGCGGCAAACAAAAAGCCCCGCAAAACGGGGCTTTTTGCTGTTGATTTGCCAGCGACAGGTCAATCTCCCATCTGTCGCTGTCGATGCTCCCAACGCTCCTGCGCATCGATGGTGCGCTCGGCGGTGAGGCGCGCGTCGAGGCGTTCCAGACCGATCTCCTCACCGGTATCGGCACACCAGCCGTAACTGCCATCATCGACGCGCTTGAGCGCCTCGTCGATCTTGCCGATCAGCTTGCGATAGCGATCACGGGTGCGCAGTTCCAGCGAGTTCTCGGTCTCGCGGGTTGCGCGCTCGGCTTCATCGCCGACATCGCGCACTTCTTCACGCAGGTTCTCGATGGTCTGCTTGGATTCCTCAACCAGATCCTCGCGCCACTGCAGCAGGCGATTGCGGAAATACTCCAGGTGCAGCGGATTCATGTATTCCTCGTCGACGCCCGGGCGGTAGCCGGCCGGCACGATGGCTCTGCCGGACGCATCGGTCTTGTACTTTGGCACCACTTTGCCTTTCCCCGGGGTTGGCTTTATCGCCCCCGGTGGCGACGCGACACCCACTGTGCCGGATCGCCTCGGAACGGCTCGTTTTGCCACTGCGCTGATCGTCTTGCTCACTACGGATTTTCCTGCTTGCGGAGGGTGGCCACCAGCTTCAGCCGGCGCCGACACCTGGGTTGGCGATTTTGTATTGACCCTTGCCGGTGGCGTGCTCGCCTTGGCGGCGGGCGTGCTCGCCTTGGCGGCGGGTTTGCTCGCCTTGGCGGCGGGTTTGCTCGCCTTGGCGGCGGGTTTGCTCGCCTTGGCCGCGGGTTTGCTCGCCTTGGCGGCGGGTTTGAGTGCCTTCACCAGTGCATTGGCAACTTGTTTCAACGCCCCCGGCTTGGCCTTGGCCAGCGTCTTTTTGGCCGGCTTCGCCGACGCCGGTTTGACGGCAGCCTTGACCACCTTCGCAGTCTTGGATGATTTCACCGTTTTGGCCGGCTGGGCGGCCTTCTTCACTTTTTTCGCAGCCACGTTATAAGCATCCTGTGTTCTGGATCGATATGGGCGTTGCAAACCAGCGGCCATCATAAGCCTGCCATCTGCCCCGGTCATCAGGAAAAACTTGCGGAAATCCCTTGCAACCTGCGACGCAACCCGATTACTGCGTGCGCGGTGCACCAAATCCTCATCTACCCACTTGTCCATTACCGCCGCAACGCGCTGCAGGCGTCAACCCGCGCAGCGCGTGAACCTCGCCATGGAGCGCCGGCAAGCCTGTCGCGAACGCCTTTTGATCTGAACCGGCATCGCGCCCATGTCGCCACCGTACTCCGGTTTGAATGCATGAGGTCGCGTGTTATAGCCTAGTCACACGCGCGCGGCAACCCTTTTCACGACACCCTTTTCACGGCATCGCGCATCCAACCTGTTGCGCTTGGTCGCGCGCGGCGACACTCATATTCACCAAAGCTGCCACACTACCCGCAGATGAAGACACTTTCTCTCGCCTTGTTGCGGCTTTATCGCCGGCTGATCAGCCCACTGCTGGGTCAGCGTTGCCGGTTTTACCCCAGTTGCTCACAGTACACGTCCGAAGCCATCGATCGCTTCGGTTTCGCGCACGGCAGTTGGCTGGGGTTCAAGCGCATATGCCGCTGCCACCCGTTGAGCGACGGCGGATACGACCCGGTACCCGAACACCACACTCCCCCCACAAGGCCCGAAGCATGACTTCGTACCGGCTTGCCATGGCGGCGGCGTTGACTGTCGCGGGCATCGCCAACGCTAGCGAACGCTGTATCGGCATTGACCTGCTCAGGCAGGGGGATATGGTGATCCAGCAAACTGCTGTCGGCAATCGTGTCGAGCTCGATGGCCGCCCGCTGCGCGTGTCGCTCGATGGCTGGTTCGCCTTTGGTGTCGGTCGCGATGCCCGTGCGCCAGTGACCATCGAGGTTCGCTCCGCCCTCACCGCGCCATGCCGGGTGACGCTGCCGATTCAGGCCCGCAACTGGCCGGTCGAGCACGTCAACGGCGTACCGCAGGCCACGGTCAGCCCACCACCAAAGGTTGCCGCGCGCATTGCCCGCGAACAGGCACGCGTGGCGGCAACACGCCTGCTCGACAGCGACCTGAACGACTTCGCCAACGGCTTCATCTGGCCGTTGAGCGGCCGTATCAGCGGCCAGTTTGGCAGCCAACGCATCTACAACGGCGAACCACGAGCACCACATTCGGGCGTGGATATCGCGGCCGCTCGCGGCGAGGCGGTGAAAGCACCAGCGGCGGGGCGGGTGATCTTTGCCGACGCCGACCTCTATCTCACCGGCGGCACCGTGCTGATCGATCACGGTCACGGCATCAATTCCAGTTTTCTGCACCTGAGCCGGCTGGACGTGCAGGTCGGGCAGCGGATAAATCAGGGTGACGTGATTGGCGCGGTTGGCGCTACCGGCCGCGCCACGGGGCCGCACCTGCATTGGGGGCTGAACTGGTTTGACGTACGCCTCGACCCGGCGGCGCTACCGCCGCGGTGAGTTGGCGCCGTGATGCGTACGCCGTGGCAGCTGTTGGTGATGCTGGTGGGCTGTCGACTTCGCCGCTTTGGCGCCTGGTGCAGGCCGGCTCAAGGTGGGTACGTCTGGAGCTGCTGGCAGCCTGTCGGACTTGACCGATCGTAGCGAGGGAAAGCCGGTTTGAGGTGGATTTTTCGCTCTTTTGCGGTTTCAGCAGGGCTCTTCAGCGTAGGGAGCGGGAAATCTGACCCCTCTCGGCTTTTCCGCAGTAGATCAGCGTCACGCCCGGCAGGCTGCTAGACTTGCGCCGCCGAGAATCCGCCGGGCACGCCCTTGCTCGCCACCGCAACCGCGTTGTGCGGATGCAGGCTTTCGAAATGCGACGCGCGCAGCCAAAAATCGACCACGCGCTCGTCGCCATCCAGCGCGGCCTGCATGCGCCGCGCTGCATCCTCGCAAAACATCAGGTTGGCACCATTGAGCAACGCGAATGCCTGCTCGTCCTCACGTTTTACCGCCGCCTGCACCGGCGTCTTGAGCGCACCTTCGATGCAATCGATCAGATCGGCAATCGGAAAACTCTGGAACGATGGCAGCAGGCGGACCTTTACTTCGGCGCAACTGCGCTGGCTGTGCGGGGTGGCACAAATGCCCTCCTCGGTACCGAGCCAAGCCACAACCGCGTCAAAGTTCAGTGCCGCGCCAGCGGCAAAATCCTTGCGGAAACGCTCCTGGATCAGTTGCCGCGCCAATGCTGCCGAGCACGGGCAGGTGCTCGAATACGCCACCGAAAATGACAACTCAAGGGTAAATTGGCCACGATCCATCACCCCGGTGATGACGATCGGGTAGGACTTCCAGCCGCTGTTGTCGCTGACCAGCGCGGCCCGTCGCAGCAGGTAGTCAAAACGAATCTGCACCATCGCGCGATCGGAGAGATCGCCATGTGAGGCGAGGAACTCCTTGAGCAAGTGGCGCACGCCAGTAGGGCTCAACGCATCGGCCGTCAGGCAACGATCGACATGCAGATACAAACGCGACATGTGGATACCGCGCACATCGGGGCGGCGCAGGTTGACGAACGCATTGACCCGGGCGACGCTGGTGACCACCGCATCGTGGGCGGTCGCCAAGGTAATCGGCGCCTCGATTTCGCCCATGCCGACCCAGTCGAGGTGGCCGGCAATACCGGGCCGGGCCTCGCTGGCGATATCCGGCATTTGGCGCGCGGTATTTTCAGGGTTGATCGGAGCCACGTGGCATCTCTCCTCGACGATTCGGGTTGCAGCGTATCGCCACACCAGTGTATGCCGCGTCAATGGCGGGCGACGCCCACGGCGTCGGCGTCATGCCGGCATGCGCTGCGGCGATGGCCGCTCGGCGACCCTTGCTGTGGGCTATTGTACCGGCCGCAGCCGGCAGGCGTATGCAAGCCGGATGAAACATGCTGTTGCATCGCTACCGGGTGCCGCGCGCGGCGCACCAAAGCTGCCACAGACTGCGCATGCCGGGCTTGCGTTGCGGTGCCTTGCCGGCCGCCAGACACCCCAGAAAATCGCGATCCAGCACCCATTGCAGGCGCCGGAACAACGGTGCCGCCGCACTGTCCGCAGGTGCCAACAGCCGCAACTCATGGGCATGAGCGGCCACTGCAGCCGCCGCTTTGCCCGCACGGATGGCGCTGCGCGACACTTGATGCCGCGCCAACTGCTGCAATGGCACGCGGCCGGCATCGTCGGCAGATTGGCCGACCCGCAAGCGCTGTGTCAGCAAGTGAATCGCCGCCAGCCGGGTTGCACTGGTACTGGCCACACCGCCGAGCAAAGCCACCTCGACGCCGACCATCGCCGCGGCCAGCGATTGCATCTGCACCAGCGCATCGCAGGCATCGTGCGGCGATGGATCGCCATTGCCCGCCGCCTGCAGCAACGCTGCCGACAGTTCAGCCCACGGTGCATCAGGATGCGTCATCAACACCTGGGTCAGCGGGTGCCGCGCCTGCGCCTCGCCGATGGCGAGCAGCTCCTGCGCCCACCAACTCGACTTGGCCAATCGCAGTGTCGGATCGCTCAATTCGAACGCCGCTTCACGCAGGCAGAACAGCAAGGCGCCCCAATGGGCAAACAACGAGCGCTGATCGCGCGCGACAAACAGGCTCGCTTGCACGAAGGCAGGCTCGCGTTGCAGCCACTGGTCGACAAATCCCGCGCTGGCCGCCGAGTCAGCCGGCATCGGCAATTTTCCGGTCGAGAATGCCCACCGCGAGCAGATCCGTTGGTGTGGCGACGAGCGCATCGGCGCCCCACGCCTGCGGCCGCTCGTCGGCGCCACGATAGCCCCACAGCGCGGCCACCGCCTTCATGCCGCAGGCACGCGCGGCCAGCACATCGCGCTCATCATCACCGACGTAGACACAGGCGTCGGGGGCAACACCCAACGCCGCGCAGGCCAGCCGCAACGGGGCGGGGTCGGGCTTTTTCACCGGCAGTGTGTCGCCGCCCACCACCGTTGCACAAGCAGCCGCCCACGGCATCGCTGCCAGCAGCGCACGCACCATCGCTTCGGCCTTGTTGCTGACCACCGCCCACGGCACGCATGCCGCCTCGAGCGCGGCAAGCACTTCGGTGATCCCGGCAAAGGCGCGGCTGTGCTCGGCAATGTGCGCTGCATAGCGTTCGATGAATCCGGACAGCCGCTGCGCTTGCGCTGCGCCATCGAGATCGGCAAAGGCAACCGCCACCATCGCGTGTCCGCCCTTGGAAACCGCAGCCCGAAACGCCACCGCATCAACCGCTGCGCGCCCCTCGCGCGCCAACAAGCAATTCATTGCTGCCATCAAATCCGGCGCACTGTCAATCAACGTGCCATCCAGATCAAACAGCACGGCAGCGCAGTTGGGGCGCGTCATTGCTCACGCCGCGCGCTGGCGATGTAGTTGACCGCCGGTGAGCGGCCAAGGCGGGCGCTGTGATTGAGCGGATTGTAGTAAAGCCCACGCACATCATCCAGAACCAGCCCTGCCGCGCGCAGCCAAGCGGCCAGCTCGGCTGGGCGGATGAATTGCGCATAGTGATGGGTACCACGTGCAACCAGCCCACTGAGATATTCGGCACCGACGATCGCCAACGCAAACGACGCTGGATTGCGATTGAGTGTGGATATGATCAAGCGGCCACCCGGTGCCAGCACACGCACGCAGTCCGCGATCAACGCTTGCGGGTCGGGCACGTGTTCGAGCAGCTCCATGCAGGTCACCACGTCAAAATGCGCCGGCTGCGCGGCCGCAACCTGAGCAATCGAGGCCAGTCGATAATCCACGTGCAGCGCACTTTCCAGCAGGTGCAATTGCGCAACCTCGATCAATTCGGGTGCCAGATCAAGCGCCGTTACCTTGGCTCCGGCTGCGGCCAGCGCTTCAGCAAGCAACCCGGCGCCACAGCCGACGTCGAGGACCTGTTTACCGACCAGCGGCATCTGCTGTGCAACATAGGCCAAACGCACCGGATTGAGCACGTGCAGGGCTTTTTGTGGGCCTTGGGGGTCCCACCACCGACTCGCCAATGCACCGAAATGCGCAAGTTCCGACGGATGGGCGTTGTCTGGCGATGCCCTCATTTCACACTCCTCGACCGTTTGCTGTC
>PFJA01000141.1 GCA_002782905.1 Lysobacterales bacterium CG_4_10_14_3_um_filter_64_11 | reverse complement strand
GCTGGCACTCCGGCTTTTGCCGCCACAACCGGTATGCTCAGCCATTGGCCGGCGGCGCGTAGACTTGTTCCGCCGGCTGCATCGGCAGTAGAGGGCCCAGCATGGCGCAGCGTTCCGCACGCATTCAATCATTGGCCTCGGTGAGCCAGTTCCGCGTCGGCTCGCTGCTGATCGTGCCCGAGCGCCTCACCCTGGTCGTCGGTGAACGCGAGATTTCGCTTGAGCCGCGCCTGATGGAAGTGCTGATTGCACTCGCCGAACATGCCGGCGAGGTGGTCAGCGCCGATCAATTGCTGATCGAGGTCTGGCGTGGCTCGTTTTACAGCGACAACCCGGTGCATCGTGCGATCGCACACTTGCGCCGCCTGATCGGCGACAGCAGCCGCAACCCGACCTACATCGAGACGATCCGCAAGCGCGGCTATCGCCTGATCGCCAAGGTGCTGTTTCCGGACGACTATCGGCGCGCGCCGATGGTTGCCGGGCCGTGGACGCACGGCAACCCGTACGTCGGGCTCAGCGCCTTCGACGATCGCCATGCCGAGGTGTTCTTCGGGCGCAGCCGGATGACCGCAAAACTGCTGACCGCACTGCGTCGACAGATCGACAGCCAGCGCCGGTTCGTGTTGCTGGTCGGCGCCAGCGGTTGCGGCAAGACCTCGCTGCTGCGTGCCGGCGCCGAGCCCCTGCTCAAGCGCGACGGCGGTTTCGATGGCTTGCAGGCGTTGGCGGTGGCGTATTGCGATCTGGCCGGCTGCCACGGTGGCGACGTGCTGTTGCAACTGGCCGCAGCGCTGACGAGTTGGGCGATCGACGCTCGCTCGGTGTTTGCGCCCGGCGCGGTCGCCGATCTCGCCGCCATGCTGCGCGAGCAGCCCGAACGGGTGCGCGCGGCAATCGCCGAGGCGGTGCGCCGGCGCGTTACGCCGTTGCCGCCGTATGCGCATTTGCTGCTGATTCTCGACCACGGCGAGGCGTTGGTCGCTTCGCCGGCGATCGATCAGCGCGAGCGGGCCGCGTTCTGGCGCGTGCTGGCGCAGTTGTGCGATTGCCCGCACGTGGCGGTGGTGATGATTGCGCGCAGCGACTTCTATCCGCGCCTGATCGCCGCCGTGCCGGGTCTGGCCGAACTCAAAGCCGGTGATGGCCATGTTGACGTGCTCACCCCGCGTGCCGGCGAGATTGCGCAGATCATCCGGGCGCCAGCGATGCTCGCCGGCCTGGTGTTCGAGGACGACCCCGACAGCGCGGCGCGTCTGGACGACACCCTGCGCGATGCGGCGCTGGAGCACGTCGATGCGCTGCCGCTGTTGCAGCACGCGCTGCACACCCTGTACGAGCGGCGCACCGAGGCCGGCGAGCTGACCTTCCGCAGCTATCGCGAGATTGGCGGCCTGGTTGGCGCGCTCGCGCATCGTGCCGAGGAAGTGTTCGCCAGCCTGCCGGCGCCGGCGCGCGCGAGCCTCGACCAGGTCTTCGCCCTGCTCGTGGTGGTGCAGCCCGACAGCGAAGCGATCAGCGCGCAGAGTGTGCCCTGGTCGGCGCTCGCCGACGAGTCGGCGCGGCAACTGGCCGAAACCTTCGTCTGCGCGCGCCTGTTCGTGGGCGCGTTGCAGCATGGCCGCCCGGTGTTCGGGGTGGCGCACGAAGCGCTGCTGCGGCAATGGCCGCGCGCGCGCGAGTGGGTCGTCGACAACCGCCGCCTGCTGCAAGCGCGCGCCCGCCTGCGCCGCGCCGCCGCACGCTGGCTCGACGAGCAACGCAGTGCCGACTTCCTGCTCAATCCCGGGCAGCCACTGAGCGAGGCGCGCGAGGCGGCAAACCATCCGGGCACCAGCGTGTCCGATGACGAGCGCGCCTTTCTCGCCGCCTGCGAGCGCCAACTGCGCTTCGCGCGCCGGCTGCGGGTCGGCGCGCTCGCCGCGCTGCTGGCATTCAGCGCGGCTTCGGTGGTGTTCGCGTTCAGCGCGCACTACGCCCGGCTTGAGGCCGAACAGCATCGCGAGGAGGCGCTGCGCCTGGCCGATTTTATGCTGGTCGACCTCGCCGACCGGCTGCGCCCGCTCGGCAACCTGAAGCTGCTCTCCGGCATCGGCAACCAGGCATTGTCGTACCTCGAACATCAATCGACCGAGGTGATGCGCAGCGAGGATCTGGTCAACCACTCGCGCGCCCTGCGCACCATCGGCGAGGTGCTGATGGAGCAGGAGCAGCGCAAGGAAGCACTGCCCACGTTCGAGCGCGCGGTGGCGGCCACGCGCCGCGCGGTGGCACAGGCGCCGGACTCCACCGCCGCGCTGGCCGAATCCGGCATCGCCGAATATTGGCTGGGCTATTACCACTTCGAGCAGCACCGCCTCGACGAGACACGCCGGCATTGGCAGGCCTATCTGACCAGCAGCGAGCGTCTGGTTCAGCTCGAACCGGACAACCCCAAATGGCTGGTCGAGCTGTCCTATGCGCTGAACAATCTGGGCGCGCTGGCCCTGCGCCAGGGACGCAGCGACACCGCGCTCCCCCTGTTCACCCGCTCGGCCGAGCTCAAGCGTGCGGCGCTGGCGCAAGCGCCCGACGATGCCACCCTGCGCCTCGATCTGATCAATTCCTTGTCGTGGATAGCCAAAACGCGCGCCGCCGAAGGGCACCTGTACGAGTCCAGCGAGGGTTATGCCGACGTGGTGCGCATGCTGCGCGATCTAGTAGCCGAGCGTCCCGAAGCGCTTGCCTGGGAGGAGCGACTGGCGCTCGATCTGCTCATTGGCGCCGGCATCGAGCTGAAGCTGGGAGATCTGGCATCGGCGCGCGCGCAGATCGAGGAAAGCTTAGCCCGGTTGGTGGTGCTGATCGCGGCGGAACCCGACAATCGGATCTGGCGCCGCGATCTGACGTACGCGCATCTGACAGCGGCGCAGATCGCCGAGGCCAGCGCGGAACCGGAGCGGGTCACCCGCCATCTGCTGGCGGCGCAGTCGCTCTCTGCCGGGCTCTTGGCCAGCGCCGAACCCATGCCGCAATGGCGGCGCCTGGATGCACAGATCCGCATGCATATTGCCACCCGCCCTGATGGCACGCCGACGGATCACGCGACCCTTGACCGGGTGGTCGTCGATCTGCTCGCCATCACCGAGCAAACGCCACAGGATGTGTATTCCACGATCGCATTGGCCGAGGCGCTGATCGCGCGCGGTCGCTGGCTCGATCGGCACGGCGAGGCCGCAGCAGCACACGCCGACTGGGAGCGGGCCAGTGCCCTGCTTGCTGCGCGCGATGCGGCCACCTCGAACGACACCGACCTGCTGGTGCCGTGGCTGAGTGCGCAGTGGTTGCTCGGGCGTGGTGCCGCCGTCGCCGAGCGCATCGCCTGGCTCGATGGCATCGGCTATCGCCACCCCGAGTTCGTCGCCCTGCTCGCTGCGGTGCCGACATCAACCGCTTCGCCGCAGATGGCCGTGAGCGAGCGGCAGGCCGAACCACGCGACTGATCACGCATAACGGCTTTACAACCCCTGCCGTGTGAGAACCTCCATCGCAGCCGTCCCCCGCACGCGGGGGTCGGAGAACAGCACGCAGGCAGGTATTTCCCACCGCGCCAGCGTCGCAATCAGCGCCCTGGCGACCCCCGCCCCCGCGCCAACGGGGGAGGGTTGGGGGCAGCCGGCGGCGATCACCCCTTGGCTGCACACCCGTGCCGGCGGCTCGGCTCATCATTCCAGGCGCATACCTGAATTGGAGAGACTTTGAGCCTGCGCGTCCTTCGTCGTGGCCACACCCAACCGGCGGCTTGGCCCAGCGCCTATCGGATTGCGCATCGTAGCCGGGCCGCGCACCGTTACCGGCCTGCGCAGCCTCTTTGGGTACGGGGAAATCGGTTGAAAACCAGACCACGCGCGCCGCGCCCGGTGCGGCAACGGCGCGCACCGGCCCGATGCGTCAAGCACTTGCAAACCGTCAGGTTTTCGTAAGGTTCTGCGACCGCACTGCGACCAGTCTGCACGCATCGTGATGCCGGGGCATCGCGATTTGCCAATCCGTTCATCCCCATCCGTGATTGTCCGAAGCGATTGCCCAAGGAGCCACCGACCATGTCAGTTCCCAGCGAAGCCGCAGCAGCAATGCCGATGCCATCTGGCCAACGGCCCAGCCGGCGCGGCAGCATCCAGCTCGATGCCGCGCGCCTGCGTCACCTGCGCCGCACCCTGCTGCTCAGTCAGCGCGATCTTGCCGACGAGTTCGGCCGCCGCGACATCCAGGTTTCGATCGCCACCATCAAGCGTGCCGAGGCCGGGCAGGCGGTGCGCTATCGGATCGCACGCGAGATCGCGCGCTATTTCGATCTGCCGGCCAGCGAGCTGGCGCCCGGCAGCGCCCTCAGCGGCGC
>PFJA01000167.1 GCA_002782905.1 Lysobacterales bacterium CG_4_10_14_3_um_filter_64_11 | reverse complement strand
CGCCGCGGCGGTTCCAGAGCGGGGTGTCGATGGTTACCGCCCGCAGACCCTTGAGCGGGTCTTTGCCGGCGGCCTTGCGCAGGCCGGCGAGCGGGTCCTTGTCGATACCGGGCAGCGCTTTGAGTTCGACAACCGTGCTGCTGCCGTCGCGTAGATCGATCAGTTTCAGACTGTGCGGCAGCGGCGGTTTGCGGCCGACCCGGGTGCGCACGTCTTCTAACTCCTCGTAGCCCGATTCGGTGACGTACTTGGGCATCTTGCCGGATTTGCCCTTGTCGTCGCCCTTGACCGTGGTGACGACCAGCAACCAGCGGCCGTCGGGCGACAGGCTGCTCGCTTGGATGTCGATGTCGTCACCCAGATAGCTTGCCGCCGCCGCGCGCGACGGGTCGGCCGTGTGCAACGCTTGCGTGTGCTCCTGCGCCGCCTTTCGTTGCTCGCGGTCAGCGGCCAGGGTGCTGATCAAACGGAGTTGATCGCTGCGCAAATCATCCGCTGCGGGCTCTGCTTGTGGGTCTTTTTCGGCGCGCGGCAAGGCGACCGCCCGGGCCACCCCTTCGGCGAATGCCAGCCGGTACCAATCGTTGCCCACCCGCCACAGCACGGCCTGCTCATCGGCGCTGAACATCGGCGCGGCTTCGTCGTCGGCACTGGCGGTGATCTGGCGCAACGCGCCAGAACGCAGCTCGCGGACGAACACGTCGCCATTGCGCACGAATACGGCGCGTTGGCGCCGGCGATCGAATACCACATCGGCCGGATCCAGCGTGGCGTGCTGTGCCGCGGCCGCAACGGCGCTGGAGCCGTTGGCCAGATCGAGTACGACCCGATCACGGATGGCGCTGCCTTCGCGCTTTTGCTGGTAGGCCACATGCTGGCCATCCAGTTGCCACCAGGCGGCTTCGACCGGGTTGCCGATCCAGTCCGGATCCGCCATAACTTGCTCCAGACTCAGCGGTTGTGCGTAGCCCGGCAACACGAAGGCAAGCGTGATCAGCGCGACGGTGCGGCGCATGGCGATCTCCATGAATGGCGAATGGCGCAAAGCGCGAGATTAACCCGGATGCCACGTTGCTGACGAGATGGCACTGAGGCCACTGAGGGCGCTTGCCGCGAAGTCCGGCGCGCAAAACGTGTCCACGCACCGGCTTGTGCGGTTATCCTTGGCCAGTAACGGTGCCCCCGCGCCGGCATACAGAACCTTATGCCCTGTTCGCCACTGCTGTTTTTTCTCGATTGCTGCGCTGCCGCCATTGCGTTGGCGTGGGCACCGATAAGCGCACTCGCGATGGCGGTGATGACGCATGACTGAGCCGCAACACCAGCGTGCGCCGCGGGTTGCCGTGTTCGCCGGGCTGAGCGGCGTCGGGCTTGCCTTGTTGCCGCTCGTGGTTGTGCATCCGCTGGCACTGCTCGGTTTGTGGTTGGCGCAGGCGCCGCTGGCGCTGGCGGCAGGTAGTCTTTTGGGGTGGCGAGCGCACGGGGAGGGCTGGGCTCGGCGCGCCAGCGACATGTTGGCAGCGGCGCTGCTGTATGCCTTGCCCTATCTCGCTGTAGCGGTTGCCATGGCGTGGCCATTGCAGATGTTCATCGCCTATCCGGGCATCGAATCGTTGTTGGTGCTGTGCTCGGTTGCCGGCCTGCTGCTGTTCGCGTTGTGGAATACCTGGCCGAGCTTCGTGCGTGCGGCACAGATCGGTGGCGGCTTGCGCGCGCTCATCGCGGCCAGCCGCGAGGGCAACGAAATCAGCGAAGTCAGTGACGCGTTCGGGCTGATTGTGGCGGCCGCACTGTTGCTGTTGGTGGTGGCGGGTTTGCTGCTGGCCTGGCCGGAGCCCGTTTTTGCGACGCATCTGCGCGCGCCGCTGCTGCTGGCGCATGTCGTGCTGGCCACCGCGGTGCAGGTGGTGTTGGCGCGGTGCAATCGCACGTGGCGCGCGCCTGCGGCCATGGCACCGGTTGCCACGCGACGTGCCGAGCGGGTCGAGCCGGTACTGGATATCGCTGCCGACAGCGTATCGCCGCCCGCGGTGCAGGCCGAATCGACAGCGCAGGCGCTGTATCGTGCCGTTGCCGATGGCGACAGCGAACGCGCTTTGGAGCTGCTTGCCGCTGGCGCCGACGTACACGCGTTGCCGCCCGCTGACGCGCGCGACCAGCGCACGCTGGCGATGCTGGCGGTGCTGCTGCCGGACCTGCGTGTACTGCGAGCATTGCTGGAGCGCGGCATCGACATCAATCATCGCCATGCCGGCCTCAGCCCGCTGCTGGTGGCAACCCGCGATAGCTGGCAAGGGCGGCCCGATGCCGTCACCATGCTGCTCGCCAATGGTGCCGACCCCCGCGCCGCGGACGGCGAGGGCAATACGCCACTGCATCATGCCGCGCGCTCCAGCGATCCAGGGGTGGTGGCGGCACTGCTCGATGCCGGCGCCGTGCTCGACGCCGTGAATGGCGAAGGCTGGAGCGCATTGGCGGTGGCGTGCGCCACCGGTAACTGGCGGATCGCACGCATGCTGCTGGAACACGGCGCCAAGCCGGCCCCGGAAGCGGGACAGCCGGCGCTGCTGGCCGCCAGCGCCGGTGAGGACGATGCCGCAGGCGTGGAGCTTTTGCTGCGCCACAAGGCCAAGGTGGATGCCCGCGACGCACAACAACGCACGGCGTTGCTGCTGGCATGCCAAGCCGGTAATGCGGATGTCGTCGCGGCCTTGCTTGCGGCGGGTGCCGATTGCAATGCTGGTGATGCGTTCGCCATGACGCCGCTGTTGCAGGCTGCCAGCAGCGGCAACAGCAAGGTGTTGCAGCAGCTTGCCGAGCAGCCTGGGCTGGATGTGCAGGTGTGCGACGCGCAGGGCTGCAACGCCTTGGCGCTGGCCTGCCTGTCGCCGAGCAACTCGGCCGAAGTGATGACATTGCTGTTGGCGATCGGCGTTGATCGCGAGCATTGCGACCACCAGGGCAAACGGCCGATCGAGCATGCCATGGCCGCCGGCCGCTGGCGTTTGGTGGCGGTGCTTGAGCCGGAGCAGGCGTTGCCCGCCAGCATTCAGGACGATGACAGCGACCCTGCAGGCGAAGTGCGCACGCCTGCCGAACTGTTGCAACAGGCACTGGGCGAGGGCGATTTCGCGCAGGCGCAGGCGCTGTTTGAGCTCGCACCACCGCCCGCTGCTGCGCGCGACGCATTGTTACTTGGCTTCATCGATGACGACCGCCACGGCGTCGTGCGCTGGCTATTGGCGCACGGCGCACAGGCCGATCGCAGCCATGTCGGCCAGGACAGCGTGTTGTTCGCGCTGCTCGATCGTGGTGAGGCGGGGGCACACGGCCTGCGGCGCTTGCTGGAACAAGCCATCAGCCCGGCCGGCGCGGGAGTTGTGGCGCGCTACCTCAGCGCGTGCGTGGCGGGCGTCGATGATCCCGAGCGGGCCGAACAACTGGCTGTGGAATTGCTGGCGCGCGGTGCTGATCCGTTTGCGCCCGATCGCCAGGGCACCCCCAGCGTATGCCTCGCGGCGCGCCTGGACTGGCCGCTGTTGCTCGATCGGCTGCTGGCGATGGGCGTCGACAGTGGCCGTCGCGATGCGCGTGGATTCACCGCGCTGCATCTGGCCTGCACCGTCGGCAGCGATCTGTCGGTGCGCGTGCTGGTCCGGCATGGTGCCGCGGTTGCGGCGCGCGCGCCGGACGGCCAGACCGCGCAGGGCATTGCCTTGGCCAACGGCCATCACGACCTGGTACGCTGGCTGGAGTGGCCGTTGTGGCCACTGCCGTCACGTGCGCTGCGGCCGTCGGATGTGCCGGCGGCAGCAATGGCGGGTGACGTGCTGGCGATCGATCGCTTGCTCGCGTTGGGCATGCCGATCGACGCGCAGGATGCGCAAGGCTGTACGGCGTTGTTGCGCGCTGCCGGCGGTGGCCAACGCGCCATCGTCGAGCGTTTGCTGCGCGCCGGTGCCGACCCCTCGCTGGCCGCCCATACCGGCGCCACGCCATTGTCGGCGGCGGTCAGCATGCGCCAGGCAGAAATCGTGGAATGCCTGCTGGCCGGTGGTGCGCAGGTCGATCAGCCGTTGCCGGGCGGGGTAACGCCGCTGATGGTGGCCTGCGCGCTGGGTCTCACCGATCTGGTCAAGCGCTTGGCGTCGCGGCGGGCGCAGGTCAACACACTGGACGATCAAGGCCATGCGCCGCTGCACTACGCGGCGCAATTCCTGTTTCAGTGCCGCGATCGCCAGCAGGCGCTGGATTTGCTCGACTCGCTGTTGCTGGCGGGCGCCGATCCGGATCCGGTCAGCGACAGTGGCCACACGCCATTGCTGTTACTGCTCGGTGCGCGCGCTGATACCAGCGCGCAGTGCGACGAAGGCGTCATCCTGGCAACGCTGGAGCGGTTGCTCGCGGAGCGGGTGTCGTTGGGCAGCCGCGAAGGCCGTGGTTTTGCGCCGCTGCATCTGGCCGCCTTGCACGGACTGGCGAGCGTGGTGCGGCGATTGTTGCAGGCCGGCGCCAGCCCCGAGATACGCGATGGCCTCAATCGCAAAGCGCAGGAAGTTGCCGTACTGCGCGGTTTCGTCGACGTTGCCGCCGAGTTTGAGCCGGCGCGCGCCGGGGCATCGATGGCGCGGTTCTTGCGCAATCCCGATCCGGGTTGAGTTCTGGCAGGCGCCGATAGGCCGGACAACTGTAACGGTTTGTGCAACGACATTTGCGGTATACAAGCGAAGACACGCTGGGCAATCGCGGGTCTCGGCACAGCCAGCACGGAGCCGCGTCGATTATCTTCAACGCGTTCGCCATCGCGCACCGCGCATGCTGCAATGCAGCGTGACCGCTGGCTGAATTGCCGCTTAGGCTCGATCGGGTGGTGAGTTTTGTGAAGCTCATCACGCCAGCCTGGGGGTGCGCGCGCAAGCGATGTGTCGGGCTGGCTCGCACGGCGTGCCGGGGACTGGTGCGCAGCCAAGAATGCAGGGATGTCCGTCCGGCCGTTGCCACGGCCTTTTAGCTATTTTTCCTGGGGATAATTCCGTGATCCATCACTCAAGCCGATTCGTTCGGCCCGCTTTGCTGATGTCCATTGCTTGTGCGCTGTCGCTCGGTTCTGCGCAAGCCGCCAGCCGTATCGACCTGCACGGCCAGAACGTCGCGCAGCTCAACCAGCAGTACCAGACGGCGGCGTTGACCGTTGGTGTGCCGTCTGACCCTACCGTGCGCCATGCGGAAATGTTGGGGTTCGATGCCCAGTCCAGCCTGCACGTGCTCAATACCGTCAAGGAAAAAAATGGCATCAGCCATTACCGCTATCAGCAGATGTTCCGTGGCGTACCGGTATTTGGTGAGCACGTGGTCGTCAGTGAAGACAGCCGCGGCATGGTGCGCAATGTGTTTGGGCGTGCCGTGGGTGGCCTTGGCCTGGATTTGCGCGCCGGCGTCAACGCCGGGCTGAGTTCGGCGCAGGCGCTGACGATCGCCAAGGGGTTGGTGTTTGGCGATGACGCGGCGTTCAAGGCCAGCGGCATGAACATCGAGCGCGAAAACGTGCGCAAGATGATCTTCATCGATGACAACGACAATGCACACCTGAGCTATGTGGTGGAGCTGCTCGCCGATTCGACCAGCGGCGGCAACCCGACCCGTCCGTTCATCATCGTCGATGCCCAGAGCGGTGCCATCCTCAAGCAATGGGACGGCCTGAGCACCGCGCAGATCGGCACCGGCCCCGGCGGCAACAGCAAGACTGGTCAATACGAGTGGGGCTCGGGTGGCCGCTTCGGCTTCCTCGATGTCGCGCAGAGCGGCAGCACCTGCACCATGAACAACACCGATGTGAAGTCGGTCAATCTCAATGGCAGCACCGGCACCAGCACCACTGCCTTCTCTTACACCTGCCCGCGCAACACCACCAAGGCGATTAACGGCGCCTTCGCGCCGATCAACGACGCGCACTTCTTTGGTGGCGTGATCCAGAACATGTACCAGGCGTACACCGGCGGCAAGGCGCTGACCTTCCAGTTGATCATGCGCGTGCATTACGGCAGCAACTTCGAAAATGCGTTCTGGGATGGCAGCAAGATGAGCTTCGGCGATGGCGCCACCACGTTCTATCCGCTGGTGAGCATCGACGTGGCCGGCCATGAGGTATCGCATGGCTACACCGAGCAACATTCCAACCTCACCTACTCCGGCCAGTCCGGTGGCATGAACGAGGCGTTCTCGGACATGGGCGGCGAGGCAACCGAGTACTTCTGGAAGGGCAGCAACGACTTCCTGGTCGGCCCGGAAATCTTCAAGGGTAGCGGCTCGCTGCGCTACATGAGCAACCCGCCGCAGGATGGCAGTTCGATCGACAACGCCGCCAACTTCACCAGTTCGATGGACGTGCACTTCTCCTCGGGCGTGTACAACAAGGCGTTCTGGAAGCTGGCCACCACCACCGGCTGGAATACCCAGAAAGCGTTTCAGGTGATGGCGCGCGCCAACGCGCTGTACTGGACCCCGAGCAGCACCTTCAACAGCGGCGCCTGTGGCGTGGAAACCGCGGCCACCGACCTGGGCTTCAGCAAGGCCGACGTGACCGCCGCCTTCACTCTGGTCGGCGTGAGCTGCGCTGGCGGCGGTGGCAGCACCGGTGGCGCACTCAGCAATGGCGTGGCCAAGACCGGCATCGGCGCCGCGACCGGGCAGTACGTCAAGTACACCATGGTCGTTCCGTCCGGCGCGACCGGCCTGAAGTTTGCGATGTCCGGTGGCACCGGCGATGCCGACATGTACGTCAAGTTCGGCAGCCAGCCGACCGACACCGTGTACGACTGCCGTCCGTTCGTCAATGGCAATACCGAGACCTGCACCATCGCCACCGCCCAGGCGGGAACCTACTACGTCAATCTGAAGGCGTTCAGCACGTTTTCCGGCGTCAGCCTGACCGGCAGCTACACCGCCGGCGGTGGTGGATCGACACAGACGTACAGCAACGGCACCAACGTCACGATTTCCGACAACAAGACCGTCAACAGCCCGATCACGGTGTCTGGCCGTAGTGGCAAGGGGCCGTCCAGCGCCTCGATTTCGGTCAACATCGTACACACCTACATCGGCGATCTGAAGGTCGATCTGGTGGCTCCGGATGGTTCGCTGTACAACATTCACAACCACACTGGCGGCAGTGCCGACAATATCGTCAAGACGGTGACCAAGAATCTGACCTCGGAAACGCTGAACGGCACCTGGCAGTTGCGGGTGAACGACAATGCCGGCGGCGATGTCGGCTTCATCGACAGTTGGAGCGTCACGTTCTGATTGCATCGGCAGGTTCTGCCGACAGGTGGTAAGTCGAACCCCGGCCTGGTGCCGGGGTTCTTTTTTCGGCATCGACAGGCCAGACAGTGTGCCGCTCGGCGCTGTCGCCCGGAATCCCCCTTTCCCCTTGCATCGCCCCTTTTCGCGGTCGGCAAGAGCCTGCTATACTTCGCAGGCTCGGTAGCATGAATGTGCTGACCGACCCCTTTTTTTGTTGCAACCGGAACCGAACGTGCGCACATCCACCGTTGCGGGCCGGCAGGCGGCACTGCGGCTGATCGCAATTCAATCGATTGTCGTGGCTGTGCTTGCGCTGGCGTACTCGATGCTTGGCCTGCGCTCCGGGTTGGCGGTGCTGCTGGGGGGTGGCGCCGTGGTGCTCGGGGGTGCGTTGCTGGCGTGGCTGGTGTTGGGCGGTGGGGTTTCCGCGGCAGGGTTGGTGTTGGCGCGGTTGCTTGGCGGCATGGCCCTGAAGTGGTGTGTCATTGCGGCGGCGTTGTACTTTGCGCTCGGCCCCTGGACATTGCCCGCTGCGCCGGCCTTGTTCGGCGTGGTGGCGGCAAGCCTGGCGCAGGTGTTGTTTGGCAAGATCAACCAATTTCAAGGTGACGTGTGAGCGTTGAACCCGGCTCCGGCGGCGGACTGACCGAATATATCCAACACCATCTCACCCACAATGCGGTGCAGACCGGTTCGGGTGTGCTGCATCTGGATTCCTGGGCCACCGGGCTGGGCGTCGGGCTGATCTTCTGCCTGTGGTTCTGGTTGTTGGCGCGCAAGGCCACCGCCGGGGTGCCGAGCAAGGCGCAGGCGTTTGTCGAGATCGTGTTCGAGTTCGTCGACGGCCAGGTCAAGGATGTGTTCCATGGCGATCGCCGTTTCATTGCCCCATTCGCGCTGACCATCTTCATGTGGGTGTTCTTCATGAATGCCATGGATCTGCTGCCGCTGGATCTGGTCGGTTTTGGTGTTCACCACCTTGCCGGCGCGGAAGCGGCACACCACAGTTACTGGCGCATCGTGCCCACCGCCGACCTGAACACCACGCTGGCGATGTCCACGGTGGTATTCATGCTGACGATCTTCTATTCGATCAAGGCCAAGGGCGGCTGGGGTTTCACCAAGGAGCTGTTCACCGCGCCGTTTCATGCCGATGGCGCTGGCGCCAAGCTGGCATTGCTGCTGCCCAACTTCGTCCTGAATGTCGTCGAGTACCTGTCCAAGCCGGTGTCGCTGGCGATGCGACTGTTCGGCAACATGTACGGCGGCGAACTGGTGTTCATGCTGATCGCCGGACTGGCGGCAAGCTGGGTCACCTTCGTGCCGGGCGTGCTGTTCAACACCGCATGGGCGATCTTCCACATCCTCATCATCCTGTTGCAGGCGTTCATCTTCATGGTGTTGTCGGTCGTCTATCTGGCGATGGCACACGAGCATCACTGATTTTTTCGCAATCACCTTTCATTTCAGGAGAAGCAAAATGGTCGAGTTCATCGCACAAGTTCAGGCCTTTACCGCGATTGCGGCCGGCATCATCATCGGCCTGGGCGCGTTGGGTGCCTGTATCGGTATCGGCGTGATGGGTTCCAAGTTCCTTGAGTCGGCCGCGCGCCAGCCCGAGCTGGTGCCGATGTTGCAGGCGCGCATGTTCCTGCTCGCCGGCCTGATCGACGCCGCGTTCATCATCGGCCTCGCCATCGCCATGTTCTTCGCCATTGCCAACCCGCTGCTGTCGGCGGTGCTGGCGGCGGGCGCCTGATATCCGGGGGGATTGCCGGCTGCGCATGCGGCCCGCACGAACCGGTGATTGCCGTCGGTAACGGCGGCAGTCACTTTCCGATCATCGGGAGAGCACCATGAACCTGAATGCAACTTTTCTACTGCAAGCGTTCAGCTTTGCGCTACTCATCGGTTTCACGATGAAGTTCATCTGGCCGCCGCTGTTGGCGGCCATCGAAGAACGGCAACAGCGCATCGCCGAGGGCTTGGCATCCGCCGAGCGCAGCCAGCGCGATCTGGCGCAGGCGCAGGAACAGGTCAATGAGGTGATCAAGCAGGCCCGCGGCAAGGCCAACGAGATCATCGAGCAGGCCCATTCGCGCGGCAACCAGATCATCGATCAGGCCAAGCTCGAAGCGCTGGCGGAAGCCACGCGGCAGAAGGCGGCTGCGCTGGCCGAGATCGATGCGGCAGCGCATCGTGCCAAGGAAGAACTGCGCCACCAAGTGGCCGGTTTGGCCGTGGCCGGTGCCGGCAAGCTGATTGCACGCGAGATCGACCCGGCCACCCACAAAGCCCTGCTCGACGAACTGGCTGCCGAGATCTGACATGAGCAACGCATCGACTCTCGCTCGCCCCTACGCTCGCGCGGTGTTTTCGCTGGCCCGCGATCATGCCTGTCTGCCGGCCTGGTCGCAGGCGCTGGGTTTTGCCGCCGCTGCGGTAATCGATCCCCGCGTCAGCGCGGTGCTCGGCAATCCGCACTGGCAGGGCGCGGCGCTGGTCGATCTGGTGCGGCCGCCGCAGGCCGATGCCATGTTCGGCGAGTTTCTGGCCTTGCTCGCCAACAACCGTCGGCTGCAATTGTTGCCGGATATCGCGGCGCAGTTTGAAGCCTTGCGCGCAGACGAAGAGCGCGTGGTGAAGGCCACCGTCACCGCAGCGACGGCGATGGACGCCGCGCAGATCGAGCAGATACGGCAAGCACTGACGCGGCGTTTTGGCCGCAAGGTAGCCATTGAAACCGCCATTGATCCGGCGTTGATTGGCGGCGCGGTAATTGCCGCCGGCGATGTGGTCATCGATGGCTCGATTCGTACCAAGCTGGCGCGGCTCGGTGCCGCGTTGGCGCAGTAGGGCCGGGGCCGGGAATGACATGTGCTCGGGGTCGGAGATAGAAAATCATTGGGTCCGCAAAATACGCCAAGAGCGCAGTGAATCAGAAAGTCCTTTGCGTCCTTTGCGGGCCGCCGTTGGGCTTTTCGCGTCGCAGTCCCTGACCGGGGATTTGCGAAGTCAAACGCTTCAATTTTCAGTACCGCCCGAAAAATTTGCCAGCGACGCGACACCACACACGACAAGCACACCGCGCGCATGGCGCCGCAGACACCCGAATCAGGAAGCGAAGTAATGGCCACCAACCAGCTCAACCCATCCGAAATCAGCGAACTGATCAAGAACCGCATCGAGAAGGTGCAGCTAGCCGCCGAAGCACGCAATGAGGGCACGCTTACCAGCGTTTCCGACGGCATTGTGCGCGTGCACGGCCTGGCCGATGTGATGGCAGGTGAAATGATCGAACTGCCGAACAATACCTTCGCGCTGGCGCTCAACCTGGAGCGCGATTCGGTCGGCGCCGTGGTGCTGGGCGACTACGAGCATCTGCGCGAAGGCGATACCGCCAAGACCACTGGTCGCATTTTGCAGGTGCCGATTGGTGATCAGTTGCTGGGTCGCGTGGTCAATGCGCTGGGCGAGCCGATCGATGGCAAGGGCGCGATCAACGCCGAGCACAGTGCGCCGGTCGAGAAGGTCGCGCCGGGCGTGATCTGGCGCAAATCGGTGTCGCAGCCGGTGCAGACCGGTTACAAGTCGGTCGACTCGATGATCCCGATTGGCCGCGGTCAGCGCGAGCTGATCATCGGCGACCGGCAGACCGGCAAGACCGCGTTGGCGATCGATGCCATCATCAACCAGAAAGGCACCGGCGTTAAGTGCATCTACGTCGCTATCGGCCAGAAGTCGAGTTCGGTGGCGGGTGTGGTGCGCAAGCTGGAAGAAAATGGCGCGATGGCACACACCATCGTGGTGGCGGCAACCGCGTCGGAATCTGCAGCGATGCAGTTCATTGCGCCGTATTCCGGTTGCACCATGGGCGAGTACTTCCGCGATCGCGGTGAGGACGCGCTGATCGTGTACGACGATCTGTCCAAGCAGGCCGTGGCCTATCGCCAGATTTCGCTGTTGCTGCGCCGCCCGCCGGGCCGCGAAGCCTATCCCGGTGACGTGTTCTATCTGCATTCGCGCTTGCTTGAACGCGCTGCGCGCGTCAACGAGGAGTATGTCGAGAAAGCGACCAACGGCGCGGTCAAGGGCAAGACCGGCTCGCTCACCGCGTTGCCGATCATCGAAACCCAGGCAGGCGACGTGTCGGCATTCGTGCCGACCAACGTGATCTCGATCACCGACGGCCAGATCTTCCTGGAAACCGATCTGTTCAATGCCGGTATCCGTCCGGCGGTGAATGCCGGTATCTCGGTGTCGCGTGTCGGCGGCTCGGCACAGACCAAGATCATCAAGAAGCTGTCTGGCGGCATCCGCATCGCGTTGGCGCAGTACCGCGAGCTGGCGGCGTTCTCGCAGTTCGCCTCCGACCTCGACGAAGCCACCCGCAAACAGCTTGAGCGCGGTCAGCGCGTCACCGAATTGATGAAGCAGAAGCAATATGCGCCGATGACCATCGCGCAGATGGCGCTGTCGATCTACGCGGTAAACGAAGGCATGATCGATGACGTGCCGATGGCCAAGGTACTCGCCTTCGAGGAGGGCCTGCACGCGCATTTTGCCAACACCCAGGGCGAACTGATGGACAAGATCACCGCCAGCGGCGACTGGAGCGACGCGTTCGAAGCCACATTCAAGCAGGGCATCGCCGAGTTCAAGGCGTCCGGTAGCTGGTAATTATTCCCCGGGCACTTGGTGACAGCCCGTAGGATGGGTAGAGCGCAGCGAAACCCATCAACAACCCATCAATGTAAAGCGCAGCGAAACCCACCATTCACGAAGTACGAGAGCACACATGGCAGGCGGCCGCGAAATCAAAACCAAGATCAAGAGCGTGATGAGCACCCGCAAGGTGACTCGCGCGCTCGAAATGGTCTCGGCATCGAAGATCCGCAAGGCGCAGGAACGCATGAAGGCCTCGCGCCCGTATGCGCGCCTGATGCAGCAGATGATTGGCCATATTGCCCGCGCCAACGCCGAGTACAAGCATCCGTATCTGGTGGCACGCAGCAAAATCAACCGCGTCGGTTACATCGTGGTGTCCACCGATCGCGGCCTGTGCGGCGGCCTGAACTCCAACCTGTTTCGCAAGCTGCTCGGCGAGATTCGTCAGCACCAGCAAAACGGCATCGAAGTCGATTTGGTGTGCATCGGGCAGAAGGCGACGACGTTCTTCCGCCGGGTCAAGATCACCATGCGCGCGTCGGTCACCCATCTGGGTGAGAAGCCGCAAGTCGAAAAGCTGATTGGTGTGATCAAGGTGATGCTCGATGCCTACTGCGAGGCCAGCCTGGATCGCGTCAATCTGTGTTTCAACGATTTCGTCAACACCATGAGCCAGGTGGCGACGGTGCAGCAATTGCTGCCGTTGCCGCCATCGGATGCAGTGAGCTCCACGTATGACTGGGATTACATCTACGAGCCCGATGCAGCGCAGGTGCTCGATGACGTGCTGACCCGGTACATTGAATCGGTGGTGTACCAGTCGGTGCTGGAGAATCTGGCTTCCGAGCATGCGGCGCGCATGGTTGCGATGAAGGCCGCATCGGACAACGCCACCAAGCTGATCGACACCTTGAATCTGGTCTATAACAAGGCGCGGCAGGCGGCCATCACCCAGGAAATTTCGGAAATCGTCGGCGGCGCCGCGGCGGTGTAAACCAAAATAAGTGGGACTCGGTACTGGGGACTCGGGACTCGGAGGAGCGGCCTTCAACGCCTCCGGTCGCGTGCCTTCGATAACGAGTCCGGACAACATCACAGCGGGCAGGTCATCAGGGCGTCGGCGAGTGTTCTACCGAGTCCCGAGTCCCCAGTCCCGAGTCCCGACCATAGTTACTGCGGAGCAGCGAAAATGAGCCAAGGCAAGATCGTTCAAATCATTGGTGCCGTCATCGACGTCGAGTTCCCGCGCGCCGAGGTGCCAAGGATCTATGACGCGCTGAAAGTCACCGACACCGAGATCACGCTCGAAGTGCAGCAGCAGTTGGGCGACGGCGTGGTGCGCTGCATTGCGCTGGGTTCCACCGATGGCCTCAAGCGCAACCTGATCGCGGTCAATACCGGCAAGGGCATCTCGGTGCCGGTCGGCAAGGGCACTCTGGGACGCATCATGGACGTGCTTGGCCGCCCGATCGATGAAGCCGGTCCGATCGATGCCAGCGAAAGCTGGGAAATCCATCGCGCCGCGCCGAGCTACGAGGAACAGGCGGGCGGCAACGAACTGCTGGAAACCGGAATCAAGGTGATCGATCTGATGTGCCCGTTTGCCAAGGGCGGCAAGGTTGGCCTGTTCGGTGGCGCCGGCGTCGGCAAGACCGTCAACATGATGGAGCTGATCAACAACATCGCCAAGCAGCATGCCGGCCTGTCGGTGTTCGCGGGCGTTGGTGAGCGTACCCGTGAGGGCAACGATTTCTACCACGAAATGAAAGATTCCAACGTGCTCGACAAGGTGGCCATGGTGTACGGCCAGATGAACGAGCCGCCGGGCAACCGCCTGCGCGTGGCGCTGACCGGCCTGACCATGGCCGAGTTCTTCCGTGACGACAAGGATCCGGCCACCGGCAGGGGCCGCGACATCCTGTTCTTTGTCGACAATATTTACCGCTACACGCTGGCCGGTACCGAAGTATCGGCGCTGCTCGGCCGCATGCCGTCGGCGGTGGGTTATCAGCCAACCCTGGCCGAAGAAATGGGCGTGCTGCAAGAGCGCATCACGTCCACCAAGACCGGTTCGATTACCTCGATTCAGGCGGTGTACGTGCCGGCCGACGATCTTACCGACCCGTCGCCCGCCACCACCTTCGCGCATCTGGATGCCACCGTGGTGCTGAGCCGCAACATTGCCTCGCTGGGCATCTATCCGGCGGTCGATCCGCTCGATTCCACCTCGCGTCAGCTCGACCCGAACGTGATCGGCAACGAGCATTACGACACCGCGCGCAAGGTGCAATCCACCTTGCAGAAATACAAGGAGCTCAAGGACATCATCGCCATTCTCGGCATGGATGAGCTGTCCGAAGAAGACAAGCAGGCGGTGTCGCGCGCGCGCAAAATCGAGCGCTTTTTCTCGCAGCCGTTCCACGTCGCCGAAGTGTTTACCGGCTCACCGGGCAAGTACGTGACGCTCAAGGAAACCATCCGTGGCTTCAAGATGATCGTCGAAGGCGAGTGCGATCACCTGCCCGAGCAGGCGTTCTACATGGTGGGCGGCATCGACGAAGCCTTCGACAAGGCCAAGAAGATGAGTGCGGCGGCCTGAGAAGCCGGGACC
The DNA here is from genome assembly GCA_002782905.1 of Lysobacterales bacterium CG_4_10_14_3_um_filter_64_11. Lineage (GTDB taxonomy): Bacteria > Pseudomonadota > Gammaproteobacteria > Xanthomonadales > Xanthomonadaceae. The sequence continues at coordinate 3,283 of PFJA01000167.1, read as the reverse complement.
ACGGGGCCACGGGGCCGGCACGTTGCTGCGTTGTGCAAGCGCCGGGATTTTTGCTCGTTCGAATAAGCGCGCCCCGATGAGCACGTTGCTACTGCCATCCTGAAAACCGGTACACCTTCAAACTGGCCTTGATACGCTATTTCGGGTCCCGAGCAACGTACCACCGACCGGAGAAATCACACATGGCAAGCACAATCCGTTGCGATATCGTCAGCGCCGAGGAAGAGATTTTCCACGGCGTGGTGGCGATGGTGGTCGCCACCGGCGAAATGGGTGAGCTGGGTATTGCCCCGCGCCACGCGCCGCTGATCACTCGCCTCAAGCCCGGCCAGATACGGTTGCTGTTGGAAGACGGTGAAGAGCAGACCTTCTACGTGTCTGGCGGCATTCTCGAAGTGCAGCCGCAGGTGGTCACCGTACTGGCGGATACTGCCGTGCGCGCCAAGGATATCGACGAAGCCGCTGCCAAGGCGGCCAAGGATGATGCCGAGCGCGCCCTCGCCAATCGCACTGACGTCATCGAAGTGGCGCAGGCGCAAGCGCGTCTGGCCGAAGCCGTGGCGCAATTGCAGGCACTTGAACGCCTGCGCAAAAACCTCAAGCACTGACCGCACGCGCTGTTGTAGCCCGGGTTGAGGCCGCAGGCCGAAACCCGGGGGCGCACCGCGCCGCCACAGGCCGTAACCCGGGGCCGCCGGCTCGAGGACTGGCAAACGCATCGTTCCCGCACCGGCGCCTCACGCATAAATCCAGTGCCGCGACACGAAGAAAGCGATCACCGCCAGCACGAACTCGACCACCGGTTTGGCAACATACACCGACGACTCCCCGAATGACTGGTTGCAAGCCCACAACACCCCGGTGCTGATGGCGGTCATCAGCACCCACCAAGCGGCGTAGCGGCCCAGCCGTATGGCGTGCGGGCGTGGCGCGCCATGGCCGGCAAAACTGTAGCGGCCATTGAGATAAAAGCTGGCCAACGCTGCCACGATGCGCGCGATGCCGTTGGCCGGCAGCAACGCCAGACCCAGCCAGTGCAGCGCACTGAATACGCCGGTGTCGATGCCCATCAGCACCACGCCGACCAGCGTGAACCGGGCGGCCTGGCCGATCAATACACGCATTGCCTTCCCCCGCGCCCGTGCCGGGCGCGGCGAATATCGCGACCGCCAATCAGCGCAGCGTGACGCAAGCTCATGCGCGATACACCCACTGCCGCAACACGATAAAGCTGACGACCGCCAATACCGCTTCGATCATCGGTTTGCCCAGCCACGCCGCGTGCAGGCCAAGACGGTGCGTTGCGACGGAAACCGCGACGGTGCTGATGATGGTGAGGCTGAGCCAGGTGATGGCAAACCGCCAGAACCGCTTGGCACCCAGCCGCGGCCCGGTCGCATCGGCAAAGGTATGGCGACCATTGAGCCAGAAGCCCACGCCCGCCGCACTGGCACGCGCCAGCGGATTGGCGATCACCGGCGTCAACCCGGCGGCGGTAAGCAGTACGAACAACGCCGCATCGAGCGCGAGTTGCCCCAGCCCGACAACGACGTAACTTGCGCCTTGGCGCAGCAGCGGACTCACGCACTGCGCCTTATGCGCGCGGCGAGGCCGCTTGGCAACGTCAGCGACGTTGTACCGAGGGCACACGCGCGGCATAGAATAGCCAACAGAAAAACCGGAGCACTCATGGACGCCAGTTTACATGTGCTGATTCTCGCTGCGGGCGAGGGCAAGCGAATGCGCTCGGCGCTGCCCAAGGTACTGCAACCGATTGCCGGCCGACCGATGTTGCGGCACGTGCTCGACGCGGCGGGGGCGCTGTCGCCGGATGCGATCCATGTCGTGTACGGCCATGGTGGCGAGCAGGTGCGCGCGCGATTCAGTGACGCCGATTCGTTCAACTGGGTGGAGCAGACGCAGCGCCTTGGTACCGGCCACGCCGTGATGCAGGCGCTGCCGGCGATCCCCGATGATGCGCGGGTACTGGTGCTGTATGGCGATGTGCCGCTGGTTACCGTGCCGATGTTGCAGGAACTTGCGAAGGCGCCGGCCGCACTGGCGGTGCTGGTGGCGGAACTGGATGACCCGACCGGTTATGGCCGCGTACTGCTCGATGGCAATGGCCGTGTGCGCGCAGTCATCGAGCAGCGTGATGCCAGCGCCGAAGAACGCGTCGTGCGGCGGATCAACACCGGCCTGATCGCGGCGGATGCGCGGCGCCTGCGCGCCTGGCTGGCCATGGTGCGCAACGACAATGCGCAAGCCGAGTATTACCTGACTGACATCTTTGCGCTGGCCACCGCCGAGGGCGAACCGGCACTGTTGGTGCCGCTCGCCGATGCCGGCGACTGCGCTGGTGCCAACGACTTGTGGGAGCTGGCGCAGCTTGAACGCCGTTATCAACGGCGGATGGCACGCGAGCTGTGCCTGGCCGGGGCGCGCCTGGCCGACCCGGCACGCGTGGAGGTGCGCGGCGAGGTATCGATAGCGCGCGATGTTCAGATCGATGTCGATGTGATTTTGGAAGGCCACGTGGTGCTCGGCGAGGGCGTGAGCATCGGGCCGTTCTGCCGCCTGCGCGATGTGTCGCTGGCCGCTGGCACGGTAGTACGCGCGCATTGCGACCTCGATGGCGTCATCACCGGCAGCGACTGCGTGATTGGCCCGTTTGCGCGGTTGCGCCCAGGCACCGATCTCGCCGATCGGGTCCACGTCGGCAATTTCGTGGAAACCAAGAAAACCCGGATCGGCAAGGGCAGCAAGGCGAATCACCTGAGCTATCTCGGCGACACCCAGGTTGGCGAGCGAGTGAATATCGGTGCCGGCACCATCACCTGCAATTACGACGGGGTGAACAAATCACGCACCGAGATCGGTGATGATGCCTTCATCGGCTCCAACACCGCACTGGTGGCGCCGGTCACCGTCGGCGCCGGCGCGACCATCGGTGCCGGCTCCGTGATCAGCAAGGACGCACCCGCAGGGCAGCTCACGGTGTCGCGTGCGCGGCAGGCCAGCCTGCCGGGGTGGCAGCGGCCGGCAAAGCGCTGACCGCACCGTGGCAGAACACTGTAACGGCGTCACTGTCGCAGCAGGTGCAATCTCCCCCCCGCAATCAATGCCACAGGCTCAATCTGTGCCGGATCAAGCAACAACACATCCGCATCCGCGCCGACACGCAACTGGCCCTTGCTGCGCAGACCCCATATCTCGGCAGGCGAACGCGTTACCGTAGTGATCGTATCGGCGAAGGCGCAATGCAATTCAATGACCGCACTGC
>PFJA01000282.1:834-4366 GCA_002782905.1 Lysobacterales bacterium CG_4_10_14_3_um_filter_64_11 | reverse complement strand
GGTCGTCGCGGCTGACGAATAACGAAAGTCCATGGCGCCTTTTTCCGGATGCCACGTGATCCGCAATTCCAGTAAAGCGCCGGGGCGGACAATGGACTGAAACTTCAGACTCTCCATCCGCGCAAACGTGCCCATCGATGCAAACGCCTCACGACCGAAACCAATCGCCCAATCGAGCAAGGCAACACCCGGCAATACTGGCAGGGAAGGAAAATGCCCCGCGAAGGCACTTAGATCCGGGGTGATTTGCAGACGGATCAATGCCTGCGCCTGATCGCGCTCAAGCCAACGAGGCAGCGGTCGCGATGGGGCAAAGAGCGCAACCAGTGCACGCTCGGTCACTTTGCCTTGCGAGTTGCCAGGTAATGTTTCGACAAAGCGCCAGTGTCGGGGAATCGCGATCAAGTCGACGTGCTCTGCAAGCAGCTTGCGCAGGCGGTCGACTACCACACGCTTGCCGAGCATCGCCAATTGCGCCTGCCCATGCGAACTCAACACTGCTACTGCCGCCAATCGTTTCCTTTGCCCGGGAAGGGCAATGACCCGCAGCTCGCGCAATTCCGGCGACTTCAGCAAATGCCGCTCAATCGCCGTCAGCGACACCCGTCGTTCCTCCAGCTTGACAATCTGATCCGCTCGTCCCAGCAAGGCAAAACCATGCGCACTGGCAACGGCACGATCTTGCGTAAGGTACCAGTTGTCATCGGCAAGAAATGGCGAACGCACTGCCAACCGTTCGCCATCCAAACGCCATTCAACGCCCGGCAATGGCCGCCAAGGTTGTTCGCCACCCTGACGATAGGCGATACCGCCGGTTTCGGTACTGCCGAATACCTCGATCGGCAGGTGCCCCCACAACCTGGACACGCTGTCCGAAGCCGATCCAGGCAATGGTCCACCGGAAGAAAACACACCCCGCAACCCAGTACTCACCTGCGTCCAGTCCAGCGCGTCGGGTATCCGTGCAAGCTGTGCCGGACTGCTGATCAGTACCGATGGCTGCGCACCCAGTGCCGCAACGATCTGCTCGGGATACGCCAGACGTTCTGCTGTTATCAATCGGCCCGCCGCCAGCGGCCATAACAAACGAAACAACAAACCGTAAAGATGCTGGTGCGACACGCTGGCGTAAACGGTGGCGGTGTTCAAGGCGGCTCCGAAACACTGCTCCAGCGCAAGAACTTCGCTAACCAACTGATGCAGTGATTTTTCGATTGCGACCGGCTCTCCTCTCGACCCGGACGTGAAAACGTGGAGTCTCGTCGCGTTCAGATCCAGCGGGACAAACGCGATCTTGCGCAACGGCAGGTACGCACCCGGAGCTGCCAGCGCGCCAGGCATTTCGCCCACGAAACCGTCCACTTGCCGCTGCAACTGCGCCAGCGTTGCCGGCAGCACGTCAGCAGGCAGCCATACCGCCTTGCCCGCATGCCAAGCACCAAACAGTGCCGCTGCGAACTCCACGCAATCTTCGAGATACAGTGCGAATCGTTGCCCCGGGTGATCGCCAAACTGCGAACGCCAAGCCCATGCACGGCGACGAAAGTCTGCCAATGTCAGCAAGCCCTGTGGTGTCAGCGCGATCGATCGGGCGGGATCAAGCTCGCCCAGCAACAGCTCGCCAAGGGCGCATCGCTGTCTCATGCCATACGCGCCATCTGCACCCGCCGGCGCAGCAACCATTCACCGAGATACAGCGCCCCCATTAATACATAGGCGATGGAACCGTTGTACAGCATCCATACTCGATCCGACCCCCACAGCGCAGTCGCCAGGGCAATACCACCGTTGCCAACAAAAAAAACACACCATACCCACGTCACCTTGCGCGTGTAAGCCACTCCCGTGTCCGACAGAACGGGCGTTTTCATGCGCTGCCAGCGTTCGATGATGCTCGGCGGATGCCACAGACTGCCGGCAAACAGGATCAGCATCAGTGCATTGACCAGTACCGGATACAGCTTTAGTGGCAATGCGGCGTTGGTCAACGTGGCGACAACAACGAGCAGTCCGGCGCAAACCGCCGCAGCACGCCAAAGCAGTCCCTTGTCGCCCAACATTCGCAGCATTGCGAGCAGCAGCAGCAACCATGCCAGCGAACGTGGTTCGAAACGGCTGAGGCCAAAGTAGATAGCGAACGGGTAAAGTACCGTAACCATGCAGACGGTCGCGATCCGCAGCCGCGCGAGCATCGCTCAGGTGCCCGATCGTACTTCGGCGGTGGCGCCCATCATGCTGTAAATCGCATCCACCACATCGGCCACCGTACGTACCGACTTGAACGCATCGGGATCAAGACCGCTAGCCATCAATGGTTTTAGCTGCACGATGAGATCGATCGCATCGATGCTGTCGATATCGAGGTCTTCACCGAGCCTGGCTTGCGGAGTTATCCGGGCCGGATCGATGCCAAACGTTTCCTGCAGAATATCGACGATACGACGGTATACCTGTTCCTGGGTCATGGTTCTTGGTCTGATAAAGAGGTGCTGGCCAACACCGGTCAAGGCGAGCGCCGCGACGCCACGAACGCGCAAAGCGAATTGACGCTGGCGAAATGGCGTCGATTTTCGCCTGAGTCACTGGACAGTGTGACGCCGTAACGCTTCTGCAAGGCCAGACCCAGTTCCAATGCATCGATGGAATCCAGACCGAGTCCCTCATTGAACAATGGCGCAGACGAGTCAATGTCATCACAACTGATATCTTCAAGTGATACCGTAGTGATAATCAACGTTTTGATCTCCTGCTCCAGCGTTTGCATGCTGGTCACTCTCCACGAAAATTAGCGCTCAGGCGCTCAGTAAGGCGACGCGCAGCAATCGCCTCGGTCGTCCCAAGCATGAACGGTGCGGTAGCAAGGTCTGCCTGGACCTCGATCACGACGTGAAAACGCCGTGGCGGAACATGGTACCACTTTTCGCCCTTGGCCAGAGTCGGTGGACGGCAACGGATGAGAACGGGAGTGACATCAAAACCACCGCGAATGGCTATATTCGCGGCGCCGCGCAGCAACGGCTGTACTCCCCGTTTCGGCGTGCGCGTACCTTCCGGGAAAATCACCAGATTTTTTCCTGATTGCAGCGAGGCAATGCACGCGTAAACCAAGCGAGAACCGCCATCGTTGCTGATGTAGCCGGCAGCTCGCACGGCGCCGCGAGTAAACAAGTTGCGTGCCAACCCTGAGCGTACGACGCAGTCCGCATCGGGGATCAAGGACACCAGAAATACGACGTCGAGCAGGGTCGGATGGTTGGCCAGCACCAACAGGCCGCGCCGCTGCAATCGTTCCGCACCACGGATCTCGTAGCTCAACACGCCAAGCAATCGCATCCAGCGCAAAAACACCGCGAAGCTGCTGCGTACGATAGCCCTTGCGTATACTCCGCGGCGATCCTGATCGCGCACCAATAGCGAAAGTGCTGGAAAAACCAGCACCCACATCAACGCGCCACCGACACCGAAGCTGGCGAAGCTTATCGCTGTCGCGATCACTCGCCACACGTAATTCAGGCGATCAACCATGACGCTG
>PFJA01000282.1:0-780 GCA_002782905.1 Lysobacterales bacterium CG_4_10_14_3_um_filter_64_11 | reverse complement strand
CACGAAGCGCAACACATCAAGGCCGTGCGGCAACCCTGGCGACGTGTTCAATTGCCTGATACCGGATCTCGCGATCAGCGAAAAAACGTCCCTGCCCGACTCAGCCAGAGCGATCCGCCAAGCCCAGGAATAATGACACTGCGGCTCATCGGCGAAAACGCGATAGTCATCCGGCAACGGACCATCGTACATGGCCACGACCACTTCGCTTGCACCTTGCGACAGCAAGCCCAACGCTTCGACCACAGCCGCTTCAGCACTGGCAGGGCCGGCCGAAACCGCAACATGATTGGCGGGCAACTGGCGCGCAATCGCGTACACGGCGGCGATTGCGTTGTGCGTGGAAAGAGCAAATGCCGTTGGCGACAATGGTTCGCGACGCGCCAACGCCTGCAACAGTCCGTAACTTCGCGATAAATCGCCATGCCGCGACGCAAACACGTGCGGTACACCGTGATCAGCCGGGGATTGGCAATCATAAACTGGCTGCAAGGCGATGCGTCCCAGCCTTTCCAGACGGCGCCGCAACAGCACAGGCATCTGCGTGATGGCCGACGCGTCGTTGCCAACCGGCAGACGTGGGGCTTGCGCCCAAGCCAGCCAGTGATCGCGCGACGTCAGCCCAGATGCAAACGCACTCCAGTCCTTGATAGTGAAACGCAAGCTCATGCGCGTAATCCGTGGTCAACGACTGACCGATGAGTCCATCAACATCAAGGTCCCGAGCCGCCAATGAGCCACGCAACCAATTACCGGTGGTGCACATCGAATCCGCCTGTG
>PFJA01000001.1 GCA_002782905.1 Lysobacterales bacterium CG_4_10_14_3_um_filter_64_11 | reverse complement strand
AGGGTGCGGGCCACAAGCTCAACACCATCCGTTTTCTGGTCGAGCGTGAAATTCCGGTGTGCGCCCACCTTGGGCTCACCCCGCAGTCGGTGCTGCGTCTGGGTGGCTACAAGGTGCAGGGTCGCGAGGCCGCTGCGGCGCAGCGCCTGCGCGACGACGCGCGCGCGGTGATGGAGGCCGGCGCCGAACTGCTGGTGCTGGAGTGCGTACCGAGCACGCTGGCGGCCCAAGTCAGTGCCGACATCGCGATTGCCACCATCGGCATCGGTGCTGGCCCGGATTGCGATGGCCAGATACTGGTTCTGCATGATCTGCTCGGGGTTGGCTGTGGTCACCGACGGCCGCGTTTCGTCAAGGATTTTCTTGCCGACGGCGGCTCGGTGGCGGCGGCGATAAGGGCCTATGCCGACGCCGTGCATGATGGTCGTTTTCCCGGTCCCGAACATGGGTATGGTGGATGAAAACATTCGACACGGTAGCCGCGTTGCGGGCGCAGGTGCGGCAATGGCGCAGCGGGGGCCTGCGGGTCGGCTTCGTGCCAACCATGGGCAATCTGCATGCCGGCCATTTTGCGCTGGTCGATCTGGCGCGCCAGCACAGTGATCGCGTGGTGGCCAGTATCTTCGTCAACCCGACCCAGTTCGGCCCCAATGAGGATTACGCGCTGTATCCGCGCACCCCCGATGGCGACATCAGCGGCTTGGCCGGGCATGGCTGTGACGCCTTGTTGCTGCCCAGCGTCGAGGAAATGTACCCGTTCGGCACCGCTGGCTGCGTGCAGATGCATGTGCCGGGTATCACCGACATCCTGTGTGGCCGCCATCGGCCCGGGCACTTCAATGGCGTTGCCACCGTGGTGGCGCGGTTGTTCAACATGGTGCAGCCCGATGTCGCGGTGTTCGGGCGCAAGGATTATCAGCAGTTGCAGGTGGTGCGCTACATGGCGTGCGAGATGGCGTTTCCGATCACCATCATTCCGGCGCCAACGCTGCGCGAGCCCAGCGGCTTGGCAATGAGTTCGCGCAATCGCTACCTCGATGCCAGCGAGCGCGAGACTGCGGACACGATTTATCGGGCGCTGCTGGCGATGCGTGATGCGCGTCGGAACGGCGATCCGCCCGGTCGCATCGAGGGTGTCGGCGAGCGCATGCTGCTCGCTGCCGGCTTCATCGTCGATTATGTCGAAGTGCTGCGCGCCGATTTGTCGCGCCCGCGCGAAGGCTCCGAACCGGGCCTGATCGGGTTCATTGCGGCCCGTATCGGGCGCACCCGCTTGATCGACAATCTGGATTTGCAATAACGCGCCGCGTACCGTGAGATAGCCATGCGATCACAGCCCTTGCTTGACCACCTCGGCCCGCACGCCGCGCGCCTGATCCATACGCCCATTGCGCAGGTGCAGGCCGCCGATCCCGAGCGCAGCACCGCGTTCGCGCTGCGCGTGGGGCCACTTTATGCCACCTTCGCGCGCCAGAAGTATGATCGCGCCGCACTCAATGCGCTGTTTGCGGTGGCCGAACAGATCGATCTGAGCCAGGCATTGCGACGGCTGGTTGATGGCGAACTGGTCAACGTGTCGGAACAGCGGCCGGCGTTGCACACGGCATTGCGCTGCGACCTCGGTCAGTCGGCAACGGCGCAGGCGGCGCAGCGCAGCGCACACGCACAATTGATGCAGATGGCGGCGCTGGTAGCTGAGTTGCAGGCGAGCGCGGTCACCGATGTCATCAATGTCGGCATCGGCGGCTCCGATCTGGGTCCGCGGCTGGCTGTGGATGCGCTGCGCGATGCCGGCAGCGGTCGCTTCCGGGTGCATTTTCTGGCCAACGTCGATGGCCACGCGCTGGATCACCTGCTGCGCACGCTGGACCCGGCGCACACTGCGGTGCTGCTGGTTTCCAAGAGCTTCCGTACCCAGGAAACCTTGCTCAATGGCGCACTGTTGCGTGATTGGCTCGGCGCGCCGGGGCGGTCGCGTTTGTATGCCGTCAGTTCGCGGCCGCAGGCTGCGATCGCGTTCGGCGTGCCCGAACGGCAGGTGCTGGCGATGGCGGAGACGGTTGGCGGACGCTATTCGTTGTGGTCGACGGTCGGATTCGCGATTGCCCTTGCCATCGGGATGGACGGGTTTCGGGCATTGCTGGCCGGTGCGGCGCTGATCGACGCACATGTGCTGAACCAGCCATTGCGCCAGAACATGGCGGTGTGGCACGCGCTGACCGCGATCTGGAACCGCAACGCACTGGGTTACGGCAGCCAGGCGATACTGCCGTACGACGAGCGCCTTGGTTTGTTGCCCGATTACCTGCAACAACTGGTGATGGAGAGCCTCGGCAAATCGGTGCGCAACGACGGCGGCGCCGTTGAGCACGCCACCGGGCCGGTGATCTGGGGCGGTGTCGGCAGCAGCAGCCAGCACAGTTTTTTCCAGTCGTTGCACCAGGGCACCGACACCGTGCCAGCGGATTTCATTGGCGTGGTGCGCCCGGCACATACCTTGAGCGCGCATCACGACGCGCTGCTGGCCAATCTGCTGGCACAGGCGCAGGCGTTGGCGCTGGGTGAGGGCCACGCCGACGGGCAGCGCCGCTATCCCGGCGACCGTCCTTCCACCCTGTTTTTGCTCGACGAACTCAGCCCCGCAGCGCTCGGCGCCTTGCTGGCCTTGTATGAGCACAGCACCTATCTGCAAGCGGTGATCTGGGGCATCAACGCCTTTGATCAATGGGGTGTGGAGTTGGGCAAGCGCCTGGCCGAGCAGTTGTTGCCGGCGGTCGTTGATTCCGCCGGTGTCGCCAGTGACCCGGTGACGGGCGCGCTGTTGCAGGAAATCCACGCGCGGCGGTGAGTCTGGTTTTTAATCGCTGCAACGAGCCTCCGGTTTCGCTGCCTCGACACGTGGCCGGCCACCGACACTCACGATGATCTTGCGCAGCAGCCGGTCGTCATCGCTACACAGGCGTAGCGACAGGTTGGTGCCAGTGCTGCGGCCATCGTTACGATAGGCGATGCGTGGCCGGCCTTTGGATGTCAGCAGACGAATGCCGCGCATGTCATTGGCTTGGATGACGGCGATGATGGTCTCATCGGGTTCGCGCTGGCCGTTGCGATTGCGATCGCGAAAGCTCAGCAGCCCGACCGACCAGTCCAGATCGCGACTGCATTGCTTGCCATCCGGCGATGGACACAGCACCGCATTGCCGCCGTTGATGATGGCGTTGCTGCGAACGTTGAAGATGCTGGCTAACACCTGGTTGCTCAGCGCGCTGGCGCGGTAGTTCTCCTGCAAGCGCTGCCAGCCGGGAATGCCAAGCGGAATCAGGATTGCGGCAACGGCCAGTGTGGTCATCAGTTCGATCAGGGTAAATCCGTGCTTGTGCGTGTGCGTCGCCCCAGCCCCATGGATGGCAGTGTTGCCATACTCGGCAATCGCGAGCGCGCCGGAAATCGGCGGAATCGGGCTTTTGCTGTAGGAAAACGACTTACCGCCTCGTCATCCTTGCCGGTAGTTCACGTTTTGCGCACCCGCGTCATCGTGGTGGGCTCTACAATACCCTCTGAGATGCCAGCGGCACTTGTGGCGTCGTCATGCCCGCGGACGCGGGCATCCAGCGCTTTTCGCTTTGCCCAATCTCCTGAAGTCACTGGATTCCCGTTTTCGCGGGAATGACGAATTGGGGGGAGGGTCAAGGAAGTGCCGTTGCACTGCGATACTGAGCCAATGACCCAACGTTTCCAGCTCGTAGCCCCCTACCAACCGGCCGGCGATCAGCCGGCGGCGATCACGCGCCTGATTGCCGCCTTCGAGGCTGGGGTGGCGCAGCAAACCCTGCTCGGTGTAACCGGTTCAGGCAAGACTTATACCATCGCCAACCTGGTGCAGGCGGTGCAGAAACCGACCCTGGTGATGGCGCCAAACAAGACGCTGGCGGCGCAGTTGTATGGCGAGTTCAAGCAGTTCTTCCCGCACAACGCAGTGGAATACTTCGTCAGCTACTACGACTACTACCAGCCCGAAGCGTATATCCCGTCCACCGACACCTATATCGAGAAGGATTCCAACGTCAACGAGCACATCGAGCAGATGCGGCTGTCGGCGACCAAGGCCCTGCTCGAACGCCGCGATGCGCTGATCGTGGCTACCGTTTCGGCGATCTACGGGTTGGGCGATCCGAACGAATATTTCCAGATGGTGTTGCACCTGGTGCGCGGTGATCGCATCGACCAGCGCGAACTGATTCGCCGCCTGACCGAGATGCAGTACAGCCGCAATGATGTCGAGTTGCAACGCGGCACCTACCGGGTGCGCGGCGAGGTGGTGGATGTGCATCCGGCCGAGTCCGACAGCGAGGCACTACGGATCGAGTTGTTCGATGGCGAGATCGAGAACCTGAGCCTGTTCGATCCGCTCACCGGTGCCGCGCAGCAGCGCGTCGCGCGCTACACGATTTATCCCAAATCGCATTACGTCACCACCCGTCGTACCGTGCTCGAAGCGATCGGCACCATCAAGGAGGAATTGGGCGAACGCCTGGAGGAGCTTTACCGAGACAACAAGCTGGTCGAGGCGCAGCGCTTGCAGCAGCGCACCCAATACGATCTGGAGATGCTGGCGGAAGTGGGTTATTGCCAAGGCATCGAAAACTATTCGCGGCATCTGACCGGGCGCATGCCGGGCGAGCCGCCGCCGTGTCTGTACGACTACCTGCCCGCCGACGCGTTGCTGGTGGTGGACGAATCGCATGTCACCATCCCGCAGCTCGGCGCGATGTACAAAGGCGATCGCTCGCGCAAGGAAACCTTGGTGGCATTCGGGTTTCGCATGCCGTCGGCGCTCGACAACCGGCCGCTCAAGTTCGAGGAATGGGAACGCCGTGCGCCGCGAAGCATTTTTGTTTCGGCCACGCCCGGCAAGTACGAGCTGGCGCATTGCGAAGACCAGGTGGTGGAACTGGTGGTACGCCCGACCGGCCTGATCGACCCCGAGGTGGAGATTCGTCCGGTCGCCACGCAAGTCGATGACCTGCTCTCGGAAATCACCCTGCGCGTGGCGATCGGTGACCGGGTGTTGGTCACCACCCTGACCAAGCGCATGGCCGAGAACCTCACCGAGTATCTGGGCGAGCACGGGGTCAGGGTGCGTTACCTGCATTCGGACGTGGAAACGGTGGAGCGGGTCGAGATCATCCGCGACCTGCGCCGTGGCGTGTTCGACGTGCTGATTGGCATCAACCTGCTGCGCGAAGGCTTGGACATGCCCGAAGTATCGCTGGTGGCGATCCTCGATGCCGACAAGGAAGGCTTTCTGCGCTCGGCCGGCTCGCTGATCCAGACCATCGGCCGCGCTGCCCGCAATGTGCGTGGCAAGGCGATTCTGTATGCCGACCGGATCACCAACGCGATGCAGATCGCGATCGGCGAAACCCAGCGTCGCCGCGAACGGCAGGTCGCGTACAACACCGAGCACGGCATTGTGCCGACCACCATCGTGCGCCCGGTGACCGATGTGATGGAAGGCGCACGCGGCGAAGCCAGCAACGTTCGCAGCACGCGTGCAGGCCGGGCAGCGCGCAAGGTGGCCGACTCCGAGGTCGATTACGCCAGCTTGCGCCCCGATCAGCTTGCTGCCCGGATGAAGAAGCTGGAGCAGCAGATGTACCAGCATGCCCGCGATCTGGAGTTCGAGGCAGCCGCGCAGTTGCGCGATGAACTGCACCGGCTGAAGGCGCGATTTGTTGCTTCGTAGCCGCGCAGCCGAGCGTTGTATCGCAGCGCATGCCGATGCTATAGTACGCGGCCCGCAGGTGGCGGCGTTTCGCAACCTCGGCACGGATTGGGCGGTTAGCTCAGCGGTAGAGCACTACCTTGACATGGTAGGGGTCACAGGTTCGAACCCTGTACCGCCCACCAGCAACGTGGCAACGCAAGGTGCGGCCATGCTGCCGGTATCGACAGGTTTTCGCCGTTTCACTGCAACCCGATGCGGTTGCGCCAGACCACAGGAACCCGGCATAACCGCCGGAGCAGTGTGCGACATGAGCACTACCCAGTCTGCCTGATTGCCTCGGCCAATCCGCTTGCCGCGCCGCTGCGCGCAGAGCACGGCGGCTAGCCTTCCTTCCCATTTCAGGCCGTCGGCCGCAGCGAGCGGCCGCTGGATAGTGGAGCTGCACACCATGGTCAATATCACTCTCCCCGATGGCAGCGTGCGTGCGTTTGACGCGCCGCTTACGGTTGCCGAAGTCGCCGCAGCGATTGGCGCCGGCCTCGCGAAAGCCACGCTGGCCGGCAAGCTCGATGGTCGTCTGGTTGATGCCAGCCACACCATTGACCACGATGCCAGGCTGGAAATCGTCACCGAGAAGCACGTCGATGCGCTGGAAATTCTGCGTCATTCCACCGCGCACCTGTTGGCGCAAGCGGTGCAGCGCCGGTTTCCCGGGGCTCAGGTCAGCATCGGCCCGGTGATCGAAAACGGCTTTTATTACGACTTTGCCTACGAGCGCGCGTTCACCCCGGAAGACTTGCCGCTGATCGAAGACGAGATGCACAAGATCGTGGCGGAAAAAACGCCGATCCAGCGCAGCGTCAAATCGCGTGACGAGGCGGTCGCCTTTTTCAAGGGCATCGGCGAGCACTACAAGGCCGAGATCATCGCATCGATCCCGGCCAGCGAAGAGCTGTCGCTTTACAGCCAGGGCGAGTTCACCGATCTGTGCCGTGGCCCGCACGTGCCCAACACCGACAAGTTGCGCGCTTTCAAGCTGATGAAGGTGGCCGGCGCCTATTGGCGCGGCGACAGCGACAACGCGATGTTGTCGCGGATCTACGGTACCGCCTGGCTCAACGACAAGGATATGAAGGCGTACCTGTTTCAGATCGAAGAGGCCGAGAAACGCGATCACCGCAAGATCGGCAAGGCGCTCGACCTGTTTCACCAGCAGGAAGAGGCGCCGGGCATGGTGTTCTGGCACCCGCGTGGCTGGGCGTTGTGGCAGGTGGTGGAGCAATACATGCGCCGGGTGTATCGCGATTGCGGTTATCAGGAAGTGCGCTGCCCGCAGATCCTGGACGTGTCGCTGTGGAAGCGCTCCGGGCACTGGGACAACTACAAGGACAACATGTTTTTCACCGACTCGGAGAAACGCGATTACGCGGTCAAGCCGATGAACTGCCCGGGCCATGTGCAGATTTTCAACCATGGCCTGCACAGTTACCGCGATTTGCCGATCCGCTATGGCGAGTTTGGTGCCTGCCATCGCAACGAACCGTCCGGTGCCTTGCACGGCATCATGCGGGTGCGCGCCTTTACTCAGGACGATGGCCATATCTTTTGCACCCCGGAACAGATCGAATCGGAAGTCACCGCGTTTCATCGTCAGGCGATGGCGGTCTATGGCGACTTCGGCTTCACCGACATTTCGCTGAAAATTGCGCTGCGCCCGGACAAGCGCCTTGGCGACGATGCCACCTGGGACAAGGCCGAGCATGCACTGCGCGCGGCGCTCGCGGCGGCCGGCGTGAGCTGGCAAGAATTGCCTGGCGAGGGCGCCTTTTACGGCCCCAAGATCGAATACCACATGCGCGATTCGATCGGCCGTGGCTGGCAGGTGGGCACCATGCAGGTCGATTTCATGATGCCCGAGCGGCTCGCTGCCGAATACATCGACGAGCACAGCCAGCGCCAGCATCCGGTGATGCTGCATCGGGCGATCGTCGGCTCGATGGAGCGTTTCATCGGCATCCTGATCGAGCACCATGCCGGGCAGATGCCGGTGTGGCTGGCGCCGCTGCAGGCGGTGGTGATGAACATCACCGACGCCCATGCGCCGTATGCGCAGAAGGTGTGCAAAGAGCTGTTGGCAAACGGCCTGCGTGTGCACGCCGACCTGCGCAACGAGAAGATTGGCTACAAGATCCGCGAGCATACCCTGCAACGGGTGCCATATCTGCTGGTGGTGGGTGATCGTGAGCGGGACAGCGAAACGGTGGCGGTGCGCAGCCGTTCCGGCGAGGATCTTGGCAGCATGGCCATCGCCGATTGTGTGCGGCTACTGTCGGCCCGCACGCAAGTGGCTGCGTAGCAGTACACTAGCGGTGCTTGCGGCGCGCTCCAATACACCGCAAGCTATTGCATCGAACGGCAACGCCAGCGGCGTGCCGTTCTGGCCCGGCTACCGTGTAGCCGGAATGAGTGGACGTTTGGAGGATTGGCGAATCAGTACCGAAAAGCAGAACCGCAAAAATGGCGAAATCCGCGTGCCGCGGCTTCGCGTAATTGGCGCCGATGGCGAAATGATCGGCGTGATGACCCGCGACGATGCGCTGCAGATGGCTGGCGATTCCGGTCTCGACCTGGTCGAGATTCAGCCCAACGCCGATCCGCCGGTGTGCCGAATCATGGATTTCGGCAAACATCGCTTCGAGCAGCAGAAAAAGACGCAGGCTGCGAAGAAGAAGCAGAAGGTCGTCGAGATCAAGGAACTCAAGTTCCGTCCGGTCACCGACACCGCCGATTACCTGGTCAAGATGCGCAACTTGCGCCGCTTCATCGAAGAAGGCGATCGGGTCAAGGTCAATATCCGGTTCAAGGGGCGCGAGATGGCGCATACCGAACTGGGACTGGCCATGGCCGCAAAGATCGAGGCCGATCTCGCGGATGAAGTGACCATCGAGCAGCGGCCGCGCCTTGAGGGCCGGCAGATGATCATGATGATCGCGCCCAGGAAGAAGTAGGGTAGCCCGGGTTCACCGCGCCAGCGGTGCAACCCGTGGCTGCGAAACATCCGTGCGTCATTGCCCACTCCCGGGTTGCGTCGATGCTCTGGATGGTCGCGGTGATCAAGGGTTGCGCGCCTCGCGCCAACGGGCATGGCGATTGGCCACCCCACACCATGAAACGTTTTTACGCCATGCCGTTTCCCTTGCCACTGCCGTCTCCCGGAGGGAGAGGGGACGCGGAAACGCTTCGCGTTGACCCTGGCTGCCATCAAAAAGCTTTGCATCACAGCGTGCAAGCTGGCATAATTTGCGGCTTGCTCGGTGTCTTTGGGCGAGTTTTTTATCTGGACCAGCCGTGCGCAAGCACGGCCTTGAAACCGGCACGGGCAGGATGGAAAGCGCGGTGACCCCGCCGCCCACGTCAGTAGCTAACAGTACGACAAGGACTAGCAATGCCCAAGATCAAAACCAATCGCGGCGCCGCCAAGCGCTTCCGGAAGACCGCTTCCGGCAAGTACAAGTGTGGCCACGCCAACCGCAGTCATATCCTCACCAAGATGGCAACCAAGCGCAAGCGCAACCTGCGGCAGACGAACCATGTTCGGGCCGAAGACGCAGGTCGTCTTGATCGCATGCTGCCCTATCTCTGAGGAGGACTGAACCATGGCACGAGTCAAACGTGGTGTAACGGCGCGTCGGCGCCACAAAAAAATCATCAAGCTGGCCAAAGGCTATTACAACGCCCGGCGCAAGGTATTCCGTGTTGCCAAGCAGGCGGTAACCCGCGCCCAGCAGTACGCGTATATCGGCCGCAAGCAGCGCAAGCGTCAGTTCCGCAGCCTGTGGATCGTGCGTATCAACGCCGGTGCACGCATCTACGGTCTGAGCTACAGCCGCTTCATGAATGGCTTGAAGAAGGCCGGCATCACCCTCGATCGCAAGGTGCTGGCGGATATCGCCGTGCACGATATCGCGGCGTTCGGCCAGTTGGCCGAAAAAGCCAAGGGTGCGCTCGCGGCGTAATGCCAAACCTCACGCGGCCATCACCTCGGTGATCGGCTTGCGACAATGCGCAGGTTCACCGGCGGCATGCCGCCGGGGCGTGGGGAAGGGCGAAAGTCCTTCCCCATTTGCGTTTTCAGGGCCGCCGACGGGCGTGCTCGGCTCGGATCATCCAGAGGTCAATCATGAGCGACATTGCCGCTCTTGTCGCATCTGCGGCAAGCCAGATCGACGCTGCTACCGGCATCGATGCATTGGAAGCCTTGCGGGTGCAACTGTTGGGCAAACAGGGCCAGATTACCGCACTGCTCAAGCAGCTCGGTGCCTTGCCCGCCGATCAGCGCAAGGCGGCTGGCGAGGCGGTCAATCGTGCCAAGGACGAGATCGGCGCGCGTATTGCCAGCCGCCGTGAACAACTGGAGCAGGCCGCCTTGGCCGCACGTCTGGCCAGCGAGCGACTGGACATCACGCTGCCGGGGCGCGATGGACATCGCGCGGCACTGCACCCGATCACCCGCACCAGCGAACGCATCGCCGACATTTTCGCGCGCATGGGCTACGAGCTGGCCGATGGCCCGGAGATCGAGGACGACTGGCACAATTTTGAAGCGCTGAACTTTCCGCCGCACCACCCGGCGCGGGCGATGCACGATACCTTCTATTTCGCCGACGGCCGCCTGTTGCGCACGCATACCTCGCCGGTGCAGGTGCGTTACATGCGCGAGCGCAAGCCACCGTTTCGCATGATCGCCATCGGCAAGGTCTATCGCAGCGATTCCGATCAAACCCATTCGCCGATGTTTCACCAGATGGAAGGCCTGTTGATCGACGAAACGTCCAGTTTTGCCGATCTCAAGGGCACCTTGAAACAGTTCGTCGATACCTTCTTCGAGCGCGATTTCAGCATGCGTTTTCGGCCCAGCTATTTTCCGTTCACCGAGCCATCGGCGGAAGTGGATATCCGCTGGCGGCAGCCCGATGGCAGCGCGCGCTGGCTGGAAGTGCTCGGCTGCGGCATGGTGCATCCGAACGTATTGCGCAACTGCGGCATTGACCCGGAGCGGTATAGCGGTTTTGCGTTTGGCATCGGCATCGAGCGCTTTGCGATGTTGCGATATGGCGTCAACGACCTGCGCGCGTTCTTCGAAAACGACCTGCGCTTCCTGCGGCAGTTTGCGTGAGCGTGTGCAAGTGAACGCTGTCTTCGAACGAGCAACAACAGTCCGCAAATTACGCAAAGTGATGCAAAGGTAAAGCGAAGGAAAGCCTAGGAAAACGAGTTCGTAGGATGGGTAGAGCGTAGCGAAACCCATCAATCACGAAGTCCTCAGCCAAAGCAGGGCCATGATTTTTCCTGCGTGTCCTTGTTGTTCTTCGCGCATTTTGCGTTCTTTGCGGACCGCTGCGGTTTGATAGACCTCACCTGATCGAATAGTCACGGGTAACCACATGAAATTCCCAGCAAGCTGGCTGCGCCAACACGTTGCATTCAACGCCACTGCCGAGGGTCTGGCCGAACGGCTGACCGCGATCGGTCTGGAGGTGGAGCAGATGCAGCGGCTGGGCGAGGATCTGGAGGGGGTGGTGGTGGCTCGCATCATCGCTTGCACGCCGCATCCGCAAGCCGATCGCTTGCAGATTTGCGAGGTGGATGCCGGTGGCTCGGAGCCGGTGCAGATCGTTTGCGGTGCGCCCAATGCGCGCGCCGGGCTGGTGGCGCCGTTGGCGGTGGTTGGCGCGAGCCTGCCCGGTGGCATCGTGATCAAGGCCGCCATGCTGCGCGGTGTTCAGTCGCAAGGGATGCTGTGCTCGGCGCGCGAGTTGGCCCTCGACAGTGATGCTTCAGGCTTGATGGAGCTGCCCGCCGATGCCCCTGCCGGTCAGTCCCTGCTCGATTATCTCGGCCTGCCCGATACCAGCTACGAGATCAAGCTGACGCCGAATCGCGCCGATTGTTTCGGCATTCGCGGGATTGCCTACGACGTGGCGGCAGCAACGGATGCCGCGGTGCTGCCATTCGTGGTTGAGCCGCTGCCGGCGACGAGCAGCGCTGCACTGACGGTAAACCTGGACGCTGGAGCAGCGTGCGCGCGCTATTGCGGTCGGGTGATCCAGGGCATCGATGCCAGCGTATCGACACCGCTGTGGATGCGTGAGCGGCTGCGTCGCAGTGGCGTGCGCCCGATCAGTTTTCTGGTCGATGTCAGCCAATACGTGATGTTGGAACTGGGCCAGCCGATGCATGCCTTCGATCATGATCGCCTGAACGGCCCGATCGGCGTGCGCCGGGCACGGTCGGGCGAATCATTGAAGCTGCTCGATGAACGCACGGTCACCCTCGATGACGGGTTTTTGCTGATTACCGATGCCGATCGCCCGGTCGCGCTGGCTGGTGTGATGGGTGGCTGGGACACCCGCGTCAGCGATGCCACCACCAGTGTGTTTCTGGAAAGTGCGCATTTTGCACCGGATGCGATCATCGGTCGCGCGCGTCGCATTGGCCTGCATACTGATGCCTCGCACCGCTTCGAGCGTGGCGTTGATCCCGAGTTGCCGCGCACCGCGCTGGACTACGCCACCCGGCTGATTGTGGATGTTGCCGGCGGTCAGCCCGGCCCGCTGACCGAAGCGACCCTGCCCGCGGCGTTGCCGGTTGCGCGGCCGGTGCTGTTGCGGCGCGCACGTCTGGCGCGGGTGCTGGGCATCCGTGTCAGCGATGCCGAGGTCGAGCGCATCCTGCGTGCCTTGGGCATGGTGGTCGATGCCGCTGCCGATGGCTGGTCGGTGCTGCCACCGAGCCGCCGCTTCGACATCGCCATCGAGGAAGACCTGATTGAGGAAGTCGTGCGCATCCACGGTTATGAATCGGTACCCACGACGTTGCCGAGCGGCAGTTTTCCGCTGATCGCGCCGAGCGAAACCCACCTCGCCGACGCGGATATGCGGCGCCAGTTGCTGGCCCGCGATTATGCCGAGGCGGTGTGTTTTTCATTCCTCGACGCGCAAACGCTGGCGCATTGGCAGCTCGATCACGGCGCCGTGGCATTGGCCAACCCGTTGAGCGACGAGTTGGCGGTGATGCGCCCCGCGCTGCTGCCAGGCCTGGTACAGGCGCTGGCACGCAATCGCGATCGCCAGCAGGGCCGGGTTCGCCTGTTCGAGCTGGGCCGCGTTTTTCACGCCGAAGGCAGCGGCGAAACTCGCCGTATCGCAGCGGTGGCTTGCGGCTCTGCGCATGCCGAGCAATGGTGCGTGCCGGCGCGCGCGCTCGAGTTCTACGACATCAAGGGCGATCTCGAAAGTCTGTTGGCGTTGGCGGGGCCGGCGCAACTGCGCTGGGCGGGCGTCGATCAGCCGTGGCTGCATCCGGGGCGCTCGGCAACGCTCTGGCGCGGCGAGCAGGTGCTGGGCTGGATTGGCGCCCTGCACCCGGCGTTGTTGCGGGTGCTGGATCTCGATACCGAGGTCTGGGTGTTTGAAATGAACCTCGATCAGATCGCCCAGCGCGAGTTGGCCTGCGCCCGGCCACTGTCGCGTTTTCCTTCGGTGCGGCGTGATCTGGCGGTGGTGGTGGCGGAGGCCACGCCATGGGCGGCGGTGCAGGCCAGTGTGCGGGGCTGCCTGGGCGAGCGGCTTGGCGCGCTGTCGCTGTTTGACCAGTACCAGGGGCCAGGGCTGGAATCGGGCACCAAGAGCCTCGCTATGGGCTTGATTTTGCACGACGTATCGCGCACTCTTACAGATCACGACGCCGACCGCGCCGTGGCCGACGTGGTTGCTGCCCTGGGCCGCGATTGCGGCGCAAGAATCAGGGGGTGACATGGCGTTGACCAAAGCAGAGATGGCAGAGCGGTTGTTTGAGCAGGTTGGCCTGAACAAGCGTGAAGCCAAAGAGTTCGTGGACGCATTTTTTGATGCGTTGCGCGGCGCGCTGGAGCGTGGCAACCAGATCAAGTTGTCGGGTTTCGGCAACTTCGACCTGCGCAGCAAGAATCAACGCCCCGGGCGCAACCCGAAAACCGGCGAGGAGATTCCTATTTCAGCGCGCACGGTGGTCACCTTTCGCCCCGGGCAGAAGCTGAAGGAGCGCGTGGAAGCCTATTCCGAGACGACACCACGTGCTTGATCCGGGCAGCAATCGCGAGCTGCCGCCGATTCCGGCCAAGCGCTATTTCACCATTGGTGAAGTGAGCGAGTTGTGCGATGTCAAACCGCACGTGCTGCGCTATTGGGAGACCGAGTTCGGCAACCTGAATCCGGTCAAGCGGCGCGGTAATCGGCGCTATTACCAGCGCCACGACGTGCTGATGATTCGGCAGATCCGCGCCTTGTTGTACGAAGAGGGGTACACCATCGGTGGCGCCCGTCAGCGGCTGGAAGGCGAGGTCGGGCGCAACGCGTCGAGCATGAGCGCGCAGGTGATCCGTGAGGTGCGGCGCGAACTGGAAGAAGTGCTGCTGTTGTTGCGCCGCTGAGCTTCGCAATTCGCGCCATGCACGCTTTCGAGGCGCACCAATCCGGGTATAATGGCGAACCGGGCTGCTTGCCCGGCGCACACACAACACATGTCGGGGCGTAGCGCAGCCTGGTAGCGCATCTGCCTGGGGGGCAGAGGGTCGTGGGTTCAAATCCCGCCGCCCCGACCATTTACCGCGGTACCGCGCCACGCGGCCATCTATTTGCGCCAGCACGCTCAACGCAAGTGATCGGCGCCGCCTTGATACACTGTGCGCTGCTGCTCAGCCGGTGGACCCATCCTCATGTTGTATCCCGATATCGAGCCCTTTGACAGCGGCATGCTTGCGGTCGACGCGCGCCATACGCTGTATTACGAACAATGTGGCAACCCCAACGGCAAGCCGGTGGTGATCCTGCACGGCGGTCCGGGTGGCGGTTGCAACGCCAAGATGCGTCGCTTTCATGATCCCAAGGCGTATCGCATCATCCTGTTCGATCAGCGCGGTGCCGGCCGATCTACGCCGCACGCGGACCTGACCGACAACACGACCTGGCATCTGGTGGCCGATATCGAGGCACTGCGCATGCACCTTGGCATCGCGCGTTGGCAGGTGTTTGGCGGCTCCTGGGGCTCCACCCTGGCGCTGGCGTATGCGCAAACCCATCCGCAGCGGGTGAGCGAGCTGGTGCTGCGCGGCATATTCATGTTGCGCCGCTGGGAACTGGAGTGGTTCTATCAGGACGGCGCTTCGCGTGTGTTTCCGGAAGCCTGGCAACAGTATCTGAGCGCGATCCCGCTGGTGGAGCGGCATGACCTGATGTCGGCCTTTCATCGCCGCTTGATCAGCGACGATGCCGATACCCGGCTCGCCGCGGCGCGCGCCTGGTCGGTGTGGGAAGCATCGACCAGTTTGTTGCACCCGGACGCTGCATTCATCGGCGCGCATGAAGACGAGGCGTTTGCGCTCGCGTTTGCCCGCATCGAATCGCATTACTTCGTCAATGGCGGCTTCTTCGAGGTTGATGACCAGTTGCTGCGCGATGCCGATCGCCTGCGCGATATCCCCGGCGTGATCGTGCATGGCCGCTACGACGTGGTGTGCCCGGTCAATAATGCCTGGGATCTGCATCAAGCCTGGCCGAAAGCCGATCTGGAGATTTGCGGCAATTCCGGGCACTCGGCGTTCGAGCCGGAAATCGCCAGCGCGTTGCTGCGCGCCACCGACCGTTTTCGTTAGCGCTGATCGCATACGCTACCGGCGCACGCGATGCGCCGGCCGGCGTGCGTGAGGCTGTATCATCACTGTCTGCCGATCGATCGATAGCCCATGTCCGCATTTCCCGACCCACGTAACCAACCGCGCATGGACGACCTGCGATTGCCACCGCAGGCGGTGGAGGCGGAGCAGGCGGTGCTCGGTGGTTTGATGCTGGCGCCGGAGTCGCTGGATCGGGTTGCTGACGTGCTGGTGGAGGAAGATTTTTATCGCCGCGACCATCGCGCGATTTTCCGCGCCGTGCGCGAGTTGGCCGGCAAGAACATGCCGTTCGACGCCATCACCCTGGGTGAATGGCTGGAAGCGCACCAACTGACCGAGCAGGCCGGCGGCACCGCCTATTTGATCGAACTGGCCAGCACCACGCCGTCGGCGGCGAATATTGCGGCGTACGCCGCCATCGTGCGCGAAAAGGCAGTGATGCGGCAACTCATCGACGCCGGCTCGAAGATCGTCGACAGCGCGTTTCAGCCGGCTGGCCGTGATAGCCAGGAAGTGCTGGCGCAGGCCGAGCAGGCGGTGTTCCGAATCGCCGAACATGGCCGCCGCGGGCGCCAGGATTATGTCGCGCTGCGCGATGCCATGCGCGAAGCGTTCACGGTGTTGCAAGCGCGCTACGAAAACCAGTCCGACGTAACCGGTGTGCCGACCGGTTATACCGAGTTCGACCTGATCACGGCTGGCTTGCAACCCTCGGATCTGTTGATTCTGGCGGCGCGCCCGGCGATGGGCAAGACCAGTCTGGCGCTGAATATCGCCGAATACGCAACCCTCAAAACGCGCCAGGCCTGCGTCGTGTTTTCAATGGAAATGTCGGCGCCGCAGTTGGCGTTCCGCCTGATTTCATCGATCGGCCGGATCAACCAGCAGCGGCTGCGTACCGGGCAACTGGAGGACGAGGATTGGAGCCGCGTCAATCACGCCATCCGGATGCTCTCGGAAGCCAAGATGTTCATCGACGACACCCCGGCGCTGTCGCCCGACGTGCTGCGCTCCAAGGCGCGGCGGCTCAAGCGCGAGCATGACCTGGGTCTGATCGTTATCGATTACCTGCAATTGATGCAGGTGCCGGGCAACAAGGAAAACCGTGCCACCGAGATTTCAGAGATTTCGCGCAGCCTCAAGGCACTGGCCAAGGAACTCAATGTGCCGGTGATTGCGCTCTCGCAGCTCAATCGCGGCCTGGAAACGCGCACCGACAAGCGCCCGGTGATGGCGGATCTGCGCGAGTCGGGCGCGATCGAGCAGGATGCCGATCTGATCGTGTTCATTTATCGCGACGATTACTACAACCAGGATTCGCAGGACAAGGGCTTGGCCGAGATCATCATCGGCAAGCACCGCAACGGCCCCACCGGCACGGTCAAGCTGCGCTTCTTCGGCGAATACACGCGCTTCGACAATCTCGCCCACGACAGCGTTGGCCGGATGGAGTAGGTGCCCGCAAATTGCCCTGTTTTGGCCGCACCAAGCCCGTTTCAACGGCGATGCTGCAACCGATTGTCTCGAACCCGATCTGCCCATGAGCCGCCCCACTTGTTCCCACATCGACCTGGATGCCCTGCGCCATAATCTGGCCGCAATCCGTCTGCGCGCGCCGGCCTCGCGGGTGATGGCCGTGATCAAGGCCGATGGCTACGGCCACGGTCTGGAGCGGGTCGCCCGCGCATTGACCAGCGCCGACGCCTTTGGTGTGGCGGCATTGGGCGATGCCCAGCGTTTGCGTGCGGCGGGCCTGAATCAGCGCATCGTATTGCTTTCCGGTTTTGACGAGCCGGCGGATCTGCCGTTGCTGCGGCAGTTGGCGGTCGATACCGTGATTCACCATCCGGCTCAGCTCGCCATGCTCGCTGTCCTTGATGCCGGCACGCCGATCCGCTGCTGGCTCAAGCTCGATACCGGCATGCACCGGCTCGGGATTCCGGTGGCGGACGCTGCACAGGTGGCAGCGCGTCTGCGCGCGCTGACCGTGGTCGATCCCGAGTTGCTGCTGATGACGCATTTTGCGCGCTCCGACGAGTTTACCGCGGCAGCCACACCGGCGCAGATCGCCGCCTTTGAATCCGCCTGCCAGGGTATTTCCGGTGCGCGTTCACTGGCCAATTCCGCAGCGGTGCTTGGCTGGCCCAGCGCGCATGCGGACTGGGTGCGGCCCGGTGGCGCGCTGTATGGTATTTCCGTGGTCGAAGGGCGCACCGGCGCAGATTTTGGCTTGCGCCCGGCGATGCGCTTGGCTACCCGCTTGATTGCGGTGAACCGGGTACGGCGTGGTGAACCGGTCGGCTACGGTGCCGGTTTTATCTGCCCCGAGGACATGCTGGTGGGCGTGGCCGCCATCGGCTATGGCGATGGCTATCCGCGCCACGTGCCCTCGGGCACGCCGGTACTGGTCAATGACCAGCGGGTGCCGCTGATCGGGCGGGTGTCGATGGAT